>JALYRV010000311.1 GCA_030855205.1 Acidobacteriota bacterium
CGCCGACGTCGGTGTCTCGGCGGCCGCGGAACGTGAACGTCTGCGCGGCGATGCCGCCCGCGTCGGTCGTGCGGTTCGGGTTCACGATCTGGCAGGTCGGCGCGGAGAGCATCACTTGGCTCCCTGCCGCCTGACCCATCGTGTAGAACACGGCCTTGTCCGCCTTCGAGTCGCGCGCCTGGAACCACGTCAGCGCGTCGTAGTAGGTCGTGATCGAGCCTTCGATCGGCGGGTTCGCTCGAGCGCCGCGCCAGCGGAGGACGGTTCCCCCGTTCGCGCCGGAGGGCGACGTCACTCGCGTGAAGGCGATCTTCGGGTTGAAGGCGAGCGCGCTGCAGTGCACGAGCGAGCTCGTGACGAGCGTCGATGCGCCGACCGTGAACACGCGGAGCTCGCCCGCGTTGCCGACGATCGGGTTGTACGCGGAGTACGTCGCCGTACTCAGCGTGCCGGTGATCGCGCTCGCGGTCTCGTCGCTCTCCAGGTAGTTCGTCGCGGTGAACGTGAACGAGATCGTGGGCAGCGCGGAGCCGCTCGGGTCGAGCGTGATGCTGACGCCGCCCTCGGCCTGACAGCCGCGGAGCAGCCAGCGATCGTCGCTCTCGGCGCCCTCGATGAGGAAGCTGAGCGACTCGCTCGGGTCCTCGGTGAACGAGTACGACGCCGCGCCGTATGCGACGTTGCCAGCTGCGGGGATGCCGCTGAACGCGTGCTTGACGGTGACGAGGTTGCCGCCGGTGATGGCTTCGATCTCGCGCCACTCGACGACACCCGCGGCGTTCATCCATCCGATGACGCCGCCGATCGCGTGGCCGGCTTGCGTCGTGATGACGCCCGCGGACGACGTACCGCCGCCCGTCCACGTCGTGCCGGCGCCGAGGAACTCCGCGCCCATCGCGGCCTTCAGCAGCTTGCCGAGCGACGATGTCACCGCGGTGACGCCCGAGGCCGCAGCGGTCCCCGTGGGAGCGAGCGGCATCGAGAACGTGACCGTTGCGGAGCGCTTGCCGAGGACGAACTTGCGTCCCTCGACGCGACTCTGGATCATCTCCATCGGGTCGAACTCGTCCGTGGTCAGCGTGACCTTGACGGTCCCCTCGCTCGCCGGGATGTACCAGAAGGACGCCAGCGAAGCGGACATGTCCGCGCCGAACGTGGACTCGCTGATGGCGCGGATTGCACCTACCGCGTCGATCTCGATGCTCATGGGCGCTCCGTTTTAGGAGATGGCCGGCCGCGAGATCGCGATGCCGGTGAAACTGTGAACGGTGCGGAGCGTCTGCGCGCCAGCGTTGATCGGCGACCCGATCGGCTCGACGCGTGAGGACACGTACGACAGCAGCCCGCTGACGAGATCCGTCGCGGCGCCCGCGGTCGTTGCCGTCAGGTTGCCCGGGTACTCCAGCGCTTGGCGAACCACGTCGACATCATCGAGTGCGAGAGCTCGGAGCGCGTCACGCGTCGCATCGGTGAGCTGCTCGGCCGTCGTCAGCGGGCGCACGATTTCGACGTCGATGCCGATGTCGTACAGCGCGATGTTGCCGGTGATCGGCGGGCTCGCCGGACTGCGGCTCACGCTCTTGATGCGCGCCTCGACCCGCGGCCTCTCCAGGCCCCGCATCTGCTCGGTCGAGTCGCTCAGCCCCTCAGGCAAGTCGCCGTAGAAGCGCGTCGAGGCGATCGTGCGAAGCGTGCCCGCGCCGCTCTCGAGTACCTGGCGAATGCGCAGCAGGATGGCCGCTGACTGGATCGTGGCCATGGCATCTCCTCAGCGGACTTCGCCGGTGGCGACCCAGTGCTCGATGTCGCTGCGGACGCGCGCCCACATCGTGCCGGCCGGGCCGGACGTGGTGAGAATGAATCGGCCAGCAGTGCCTGAGACCGGCAGGAACGGCCGAGCGCGGAGCGCCCTGCTGGTGCCCCTGCCGAAGACCTTGATCTGCGCGCCGGTCTGGTGCGCCGCGCCGTAGAGCACGTTCGTGCCGAAGCGCAGCGACTTCGCCGATGCGACCGTCGTGACACTGTTGCGGAGGCGCGCGGTGTCCGTGAGGACCCGGCCGCCCTCGCGCCGAGGGTTGATCTTCTTCGTCGCCGCGCTCAGCGGCGCCCACGGCGTACCGTCGGGCGCGCGCTCGGCGGCGAAGGAGTCGTCGATCGCCGTCCTCACGTCCTGCGCGACGACCTCCAGGATCGGACGCATGTCACGGAGGCGCGCGACGATCGCCGCGAGCCTCTCTTGCGCCTCGGGCATGCCCGAAGAGGTGACGCGCATGTCAGAAGCTGGTACCGCGGAGCGCGAGGCCGCGCGGTCGCCCGTCAGTGCCGGTCGTGGGCGAGAACCTCGATCCGCCCTTACCGCCCAGGGCCGACGGCTCCATGCCCGGGGGTGGGCACTTCGCGTTGATGCTGTTGAGCATCTGGATGCCGTCGGAGATGAGTAGCCCCACGCTCTCCGGTACGGAGATGCCCTTGCGGAGCGGGTACGCGGCGCGGACGATCAGCGCGTGCGCGATCTTCGTGAAGAAGCCCGTGCCGACCGCGTCGGCCACGAGCGTCGTCGGCGCCGTGTAGCCCGCGTGCTGGAGCACGCTGACGATCGTGTCGCGCGCTTCCGATTCGAACTGCGCGAAGACGGCAGCGTCTCCGCCGAACAGCGCTGTGACCTGCCCCGTGCCGATGGCGTTGCCCAGCGTCGTAGTGGACACCCAGGCCATGCGTCAGGCTCCCTTGCGAGACTGCTGCGGGATGAGCTGGCGGAGCGCATCGGCGAACGCGTCGGCCATGCTCTTCGCCTGCTGTGCCGCAGCCGCCTCGTGCGTGTACGGGGCCGCAGTCGACGGGCCGATCTCGAGCGAGAGTAGCGGGGGCCGTCCGGCCTTGCCGCCGGGGAGCTTCACGAAGAGGCTCTCGACGCTCTCGCCCATCGTGCTCATCGCGAGCGCGTGCGCGGCTTCCTTTTGGGTCTGGTTCTTCGCGGTTGCGCCGCCGCAGCTCTTGAGATGCTCGGCGAAGAGCTCGTCGAACATCTCCCGGGCGGTCGCGAGCAGGGCGCGGTGCTTGTCGGTCTGCACCATCGCCTGGAGCGCCGGGAGGTCGCTCCCGTAGACGCAGAAGAATCCCTCGCCATGATGCGCGAGGTATCCGCCGATGTCCGTGGACTGCGGCTCGACCACAACGCGGACGACGACGCGCTCCTCGTTGCGCGCCGCGCGAGGCTGAGGAAGCGAGGACGGCTCAGGCCAGTTGATCGTAGATGCCATGACGAAAGAAACCCCTCTGATGCGAACGTTGCGGAGAAGTGAGGGAGA
>JALYRV010000312.1 GCA_030855205.1 Acidobacteriota bacterium
GGTCTGCCACGCGAACCCTGACGGGCAGCGACGGTTACTGACGGAAATGGACGGATGGAGCGGCGGAAGCGACCTCAGATTGCTCAGCAAACTGCCGAATAGGCCTGAAAAATGGTGCGCCCGGCAGGACTCGAACCTGCGACCCCCGGCTTAGAAGGCCGGTGCTCTATCCAACTGAGCTACGGGCGCGTGCGGCGATTGTACCAGCGCCCGCGCGCACGAGCCGTCTGGCGGTGATGCTACGCTTTCACGATGACGCGGCGCGCATCATCGTGGTGGTCACGTTCCGTGACGGCACGTCTGTCGAAGCTCAGACGCGGCTGATTACCGCCGCTTAGCCGGCGCGGCGAGCAGCGATGCGAGCACGCGCTCGCACGCTTCGATCTCGTCTTGCCTGAAACTGCCGAAGGCCTTCTCGTGCTCGGCACGAATGTCGGCCGCGATGCGCGCGGCCAGCTTCCCCCCCTTCGACGTCGCAATCAGACGCTTCGCGCGCGCGTTCCCCGGCACATCCTCGACCGCCGCGAGGCCGATCGCGATCAGCGACTCGGCCACCCGGCTCGCGTTGCTCTTGTCGAGCGCGAGCGCGCCGGCGAGCGCCGTGACGCCGACACCGCCGCGCTCGACGATCGCCTCGAGCGCATAGCACTGGCTGACCGTGATGCCGAACCGGCAGGCACGATCGCGGCTCCGGAGCTGATACAGCCTCGCGAGCTCCATCACGCGCGTGGACAAGCCGTCGAGCGACGAGGCCTTGCCACCGCGCGCACTACGTTTGGCCATGGCTCAGTATAGCGGGGCGCGTTCATCGAGCAGGCGCTCGACGATGACGACATCCCGCCAGACGCCGTCGAGTTGTCCATGGCGGACGTAGACACCGACCTCCCGGAATCCGGCGGACCGCGCGAGCGCACGGCTTGCGGCGTTCTCGACGAATATCCGTGACACCAGCTTGTGGAAGCCCGCTTGCGACGCGGCCTCGATCAGCGCCTCGAGCAGGCGCGCGCCGATGCGCTCGCCGCGTGAGTAACGGGCGACATACACCGAGAACTCCGCGATGCTCCCGTAGCACGCGCGCGCACGATAACTGCTGGCCGACGCAAAGCCGAGGACCTCACCGCCGCGCTCCGCCACGACCACCGGATGCGAGCCGTGCCACCACCCGGCGACGTCCTCGGTGGCACGCGGCCGCGTCTCGAACGTCGCGATGCGGTCCTCGATGCCCTGGTTGTAGATGGCGGCCACGGCGCCGGCGTCAGTGTCGTGCGCGGGGCGAACGCGGATCCCTTCGATGACCGGCGGCATGCACGTCATTCTAGCGGCGTTTGTTGCGAATCGCAACATTAACGCTATACTCGCCGGCATGGCGATCTCGCGACGGTCTTTCCTTGGTGTTCCCGTGGCCGCCGCCGTGGCCGGAATGCAGCGGCGACCGCCCACATCCCTCATTCCGGAAGGGGCCACCGACACCACACGGGTGCCGGGCTCCCCCGCCTCGGGCAACAGCGGGCGCGCGGCGCAGGTAGACCTGTCGCGCGAGGCATCAGGCGGAATCTCGACGACACCGCTGCAGGCGCTCGACGGCACGATTACGCCCTCGGACCTCCATTACGAAGTGCACCGGATGGGCGTGCCCGCGATCGATCCCGCCGCCTACCGCCTGCTGATTCACGGAATGGTCGAGCGCCCGCGGGTGCTCACGCTGGATGATGTGCGCTCGCTTCCGTCGGTGACGCGCGTCTGCTTTCTCGAATGCGGAGGCAACTATCCGCGCAACGCGAAGGGGGTCGTCACGCCCCAGGCGATGGCCGGGCTTACGAGTCAGAGCGAATGGACCGGCGTGCCGCTGCGCGTGCTGTTCAACGAAGTCGGGTTGCAGACCGGTGCGTCCTGGTTCCTTGGCGAAGGCCAGGACGCGGTCGCAATGACGCGAAGCGCGCCGATCGCGAAAGCGATCGCGCACGGCATGCTCGCCTACGCGCAGAACGGCGAGCCGCTCCGGCCGGCGCACGGCTATCCCGTGCGTCTGCTGCTGCCGGGATGGGAAGGCGTCGCCAGCGTGAAGTGGCTGCGCCGCATCAAAGTCGGCGCCGATCCGTTCATGACGCGCGAAGAGACGTCACGCTATACCGAAGAGACGGCCGACGGCACGATCCGGCAATACAGCTTCGAGATCGACGCGCGCTCGATCATCACGTCTCCCGCCCCTCCTCTCACGATGCGCCACGGCTGCGTCGAGATTCGCGGTCTTGCGTGGAGCGGGCGCGGGCGAATCACGCGCGTCGAGGTCAGCGTCGACGATGGCGGCACATGGCGTGACGCCGCGCTTGACGGACCGGTGCTGCCGCTGGCGCACGTGCGCTTCCGCCTCCCGTGGAAATGGGACGGCGGCGCCGCAACGCTCATGAGCCGTGCGGTCGATGACACCGGCTACGTGCAGCCGACCGTGGCGCAGCTGCTCGCGGCGCGCGGCGCCTCTTCCCCCTCCTATCATCTGAATCCGATCGTCGGCTGGGTCGTCGCTCCGGACGGGGCCATCACCGTGAAAGAGGAGCCATGGCGCTGAGGAGGATTGCGCGCGCGGGCCTGTCCGCGATGGCCCTGCTCGTCGCGGCGTCCTGCGCGCGAAGCACGACGCCCGCCGACCCGCCGCGCTTCGAGGCCGGGCGCGAGGCGACCGCCCAAGAGATCGCGGCGTGGGACACGGACGTCAATGGCAAAGGAGAGGGCCTTCCCACGGGCCGTGGGTCGGTGAGCGAAGGGGCCGAGCTCTACGCGCGCGCGTGCGCGGCGTGCCACGGCGCGAATGGCGAAGGGGGCGCGGGCTCGCAGCTCGTGAAGCCCGCCGTCATCGCGGGACGTCCCCGCCGCAACATCGCGACCCACTGGCCGTACGCGCCGCCGCTGTTCGACTACATCCGGCGCACGATGCCGCCCGCTGATCCGTGGTCGCTCGGCGACGATCAGGTCTATGCGCTCATCGCCTACCTGCTCGCCGAGAACGGCATCATTCAGCCAAGCGGTGTGATCGACGCTCAGGCGCTGAAACGCGTCACGATGCCATCGCACGGCCGCTTCGTGCCGGACGACCGCCGGGGCGGGCCTGTCGTGAAGTAAACAACGCGAGGGATGGTCCAGCCGGCTGTGCCGATACGATGCGCGCGGAAGTCAACGCGTCAAGCTGGCCGCGCGCTCGCTCAGTCGGGAATGCGCGCAATCAGCGCCGCGAAGGCCGGGTCGGCGCGGATCGGATCGAACCGCGTGTCGCGCTCGACGGCCGCGCGCCCGCTG
>JALYRV010000115.1 GCA_030855205.1 Acidobacteriota bacterium
CGAGCGCGAGGAGGCGCCGGCGTCGATCGATCGCGCCGCACGCGACACGACGCTGGCGTTCCTCAGTCCGATGTTTCTCGAGCAGGCGTTCATCCGTCATAACCTGCTCGACGATCTCGCGATCATCGTCGCGGCCAGCCACGTGTTCGACGTCGGCGCGGAGCCCGTGCGGAACCCCACCAAGGCGCTGGCGCTCGGCCCGTGCCGCGTCATCGGCAAGGAGCTCCCCATGGTGCGGGCGCGGTTCGTCGACGCTGCGCCTCCCGCGGACGCGCGCGGGGCGCGCGCGCTTGCCACGGCGCTGGTGGCCGAGGCGCGTCTGCGATCGCAGGAGACGGTCGTTGCCTACAGGGGACCGCACCGCTTCACGCAGACGTTCGAGGCGGCCCCGCTGCCGCCGGCCGACATCCGCCCGCGCCTGCGGGACGGCGGGGTGTATCTCGTCACCGGCGGGCTCGGCGGTCTCGGTCTCTTCATCGCCCAGCAGATTGCGCTGACGGTGAAGGCCCCGACGTTCGTGCTCACACACCGCTCGGGCGTTCCAGACAGAGCCGCCTGGCCACAGTGGTTGCAGGAACACCCGGCGGAGGAAGAGACGAGCAGCCGCATTCAGGGAATTCTCGCGATAGAGGACGCCGGCGGCACCGTTGTCCTCGCCCGCGCCGCGAGCGAGGATCTCGCGGCGATGCAGGCGGTGGTCGAAGACACCGAGCGGCGCTTTGGCCGCATCAACGGCGTCCTGCATTTCGCGGGCATGCCGGGCGAGGGGATCATCTCGCTCAAAACCGAGCAGATGGTGAGGGAAGTGCTCGCCCCGAAGATTGTCGGCACGCTCGTGCTCGACCAGCTGTTTCGCGGCCGCGGCGCTGATTTCATCGTGCTGCTCTCGTCGATCACGACCGTGCTCGGCGAGGCGGGACGCGTCGACTACTGCTCGGCCAACGCGTTCATGGACGCGATGGCGCATTACCGCCGCGACGATCCCGACTCGCCGTTCGTGGCCATGAACTTCGGAGCGTGGGCCGGATTCGGCATGGCGGCGCGATGGGAGGAACGGAAAGCGGCGCGCGCCGCCGCCCGCCGGAAGGCGCAGACCGCACCTGGAGGGCAGCGGCTGCAGTTCGTCAGCCGCGACGGCGCGCAGGAGATCTACGACGTCCTGCTCGATCCGTCCCGCGACTGGGTCATCAGCACGCACCTCGTCTTCGGGATCCCGACGGTCGTGGGCACCACGTTCCTCGATCTCGTCGCGGAGTTCATCGAGACGCGCCATCCGGGCAGCACCTGTGCGCTCCGGAACATGGCGTTCATCTCGCCGCTGATGTTCGAAGCCGGGGTCGACAAGCGCATCCGGCTCCTCGTCCGCGAGGGGGACGGCGGCTATCGATTCAGTGTCAGGAGCCAGGTGGCAGCGCGCGGGACGCGCGACGTGTGGCACGAGCACTTCAAGGGGGAGGTCTCGGCCGACGCGCCCGCCGACGTACCGCGAGTCGACATGGCCGCCCTGCTGCACCGGTTCGACGGCGCGATCGATCACAGCTCGTTCATCATCAGCGACGACAGCGGCAGTGCGGTTCTCGATCTCGGCGAGCGCTGGGACAACCGGCGAGAGCTGCGCACGAGCAACGGCGAATGGCTCGCACGCATCGAGCTGGGGACCGCATTCGCGGCCGACCTCGCCGACTACGCGTTCCACCCGGCCATCATGGACGTCGCGATGGCCTCCGCCGTACGCTTCGTCGCCGAGTCGATGTATCTGCCGTCCGGCTACAGCCGGATGGCGTTGCGGCACAGATTGCCGGCCAGGGTATGGAGCCACATCCGGCCGAACGGCGACATTGCGCCCGGCGCCGACGTCATCGGGTTCGACATCACCATCCTCGATGACGACGGCCGCGAGCTCGCGTCGATTGAGCGGTTCACGCTCGCAAAGGTGACGGCCCGAGCCGCCGCGCCGGGAAGCCCGGGCGCGCGCGTCAAAGCGACGATGCCGGCCACCGCGGCGGGATCCAAGGACCTCCAGCCCGCCGAGGGCTGGGATGCGTTCACGCGCATCCTTGCGGGGCCGTCGCTGCCGCAGGTGATCGTCAGCACGAGCGACCTCTACGCGCTCATCGAAGACGAAGAGCCTGTGACGGCATCCGCCAAGGCCGCGGGTGGGGACACGGCATCCGCGAAAGCGGGCGGCTATTCACGTCCGTCGCTGTCGACTCCGTACGAAGAGCCCGCGAACGAGATCGAGAAAGCGATCGCCGAGGTGTGGGCGGGGATTCTCGGTATCGAGCAGATTGGCGTCCATGACGATTTCACGGAGCTTGGCGGGAATTCGTTGCTGGCCGTGCAGGCCGTCGCGAATACCGCCGATGCCTTTCAGGTCGATCTGCCGGTCGATGCCTTCTACCGCAAGCCCACCATCCGCGGTCTCGGTGAAACCGTCGTCGAGCTCCTCGTCGGCATGGCCGGCGAGGAAACGCTCGAGGACCTCATCACGAGCCTGGAAACATAAGTGGCGGATCTGGCCGCACGGCTCGCGAACCTCTCACCCGACAAGCGGGCACGGCTGATCGCCGAGCTCGCACGGCGTGGGCAGGGATCGGCAAGGACGGCCGCGCCCGAGAAGCAGGGGCCGCCGAGCGCCGAATGGGAACACTACTGCTGCGTGCTCGGCACACCGGGGCACTTCGACGGCATCCGGTTCCGCGAGATGGCCGTCACGGCTCCCGGGCCAGGGCAGATTCAAATCCGCGCGCACGCCGTGAGCCTCAACTTCCGCGATCTCATGATCGCGATGGGTCTCTATCCGCCGACGCCGGGCGTGCCGTCCGTGATGGGATCGGACTACTCCGGCACGGTCGTCGCGTGCGGCGACGGCGTTACCGAGTTCGTGCCTGGCGACGAGGTCATGGCGCTCTCGGCCGGGCATGTCACGCCGGAGGGAGGGCTCGTCGAAGGCAGCCACTTCTCCGCGACGATCAACGTGTTGGCATTGCAGGCCGTCAGGAAGCCGCCGGCGCTGTCGCACGAATCGGCGGCCGGTGTGCCGACCGTGTATCTGACGAGCTACTACGCGCTTCACTATCTCGCCAGGCTGGCTGCGGGAGAACGCGTGCTCATTCACTCGGCCACCGGCGGCGTCGGCCTCGCGTCGATCGAGATCGCCCGCTGGCTCGGCGCCGAGATCTTCGCGACCGCCGGGTCCGATGCGAAGCGCGACCATCTGAAGTCGATCGGCATCGACGGCCCGCTCGACTCGAGGTCCACCGCGTTCGCGGAGCGGATCATGGAGCGCACCGGCGGTGAGGGTATCGACGTCGTGCTCAACACGCTGTCCGGAACCGCCGCCGATCGCGGTATCGCGATTCTGCGCTCGTTCGGACGCTTCCTGCAGATCGACAAACAGGACATCGCGCGGAACGCGCCGCTCGGGCTCGGCCCGTTCAAGCACGGCCTGACGTTCGCGGCCATCGACCTGTCGCTCTTCGTGCTGCAGCCGCAGCGTCTGCGCCTACTCCTCGCCGAAGTCGCGGCGCATCTCGAGGCCGGGGATTTCGCGCCGGTGGTGACGCGCGCGTTCCCGATCGAGCGGCTTGGCGAAGCGCTGACGCTGATGTCACGCTATCAGCACGTCGGGAAGCTGGTGCTCACGTTCGATCGCGGCGGAGCCGCGCATGAGTAAGGGGCTCGAAGGGCGGCTCGCGTCGCTGACGCCCGACCGCATCAAGCTGCTGGTCGATCGGCTGCAGGCGTCTCCTGCCGGGGCGCGCACGCGGGCCGTCAGAATGCCGCGCAACGACGAGGGCCGGTACCCGCTGTCCGGAGCGCAGGAGCGGATGTGGTTTCTCTGCCAGCTCTCGCCCGGATCGCCGGTCTTCAACAATCCCGCGGCGCTGTGGGCCTATCCGTCGGCACCGCTGGACCGCGTGCGTCTCGAGCGAGCGATGGCGGCGGTCGTCGCCCGCCACGAGATCCTGCGCACGACGTTCCACGCGCGCAACGGGCGGCCGGAACAGGTCATCCATCCCGAGATGCTCACCGGTGTGGGCTGGGATGACCTCCGTCCGCTGCCGGCGCCCGAGCGTGAGGCCGCGGCCGTGCAGCTTGCGTACGACGAAGGGCGGCAGCCGTTCGATCTCGCGGCCGGGCCGCTGATGGCGCTCCGCGTGGTGCAACTGGCGGATCTCGAATACCTGCTGCTCGTGACGTCGCACCACATCATTTCGGACGGCTGGTCGAACGCGATGTTCTCGAAAGAACTGTCGGCGATCTACAGCGCCGGCGACGAGCGTACCGCCGGTCTGGCGCCGATCGATGGTCATTACGTCGACTACGTCGCATGGGAGCGGGCGTGGCTGCAGAGTGACGCGAGCGCGGGCCAGATCGCGTACTGGCGGCGTCAGCTGTCCGAGCGCGTGGAACCTGTGGATCTGCCCGCCGACCGCGCGCGTCCGGCCGCGGCATCGCACGATGGCGGCATGGTCACGGCGAAAGTACCAGCCGCTCTGTCCGAGGCAATCAGGCAGTTCGGGAAGACGCACCGCATCAGCCTGTTTCAAGTGCTGATGGGTGGCCTCATCGCGCTGCTGCACCGCTACACGGGCGAGTCGACCGTCACCGTTGGCACGCTGAGCGCCAACCGCAACCGACGCGAGTTCCAGCACGTCATGGGCCTGTTCATGAACACGCTCGTCATTCGCGCGCGCGTGGATGCGGGCGAGCCGTTTCTCGATCTCGCGCGGCGTGTGCAGACGGTCTGTCAGGACGCCATGGCGCACCAGGACCTGCCCTTCGACCGGCTCATCGGCGAGTTGAAGCCGCCTCGGCGCCTGAACGTGCATCCGCTGTTCCAGGTGATGTTCGTCCACCAGAATGTGCCGGCGCAATACGAAGTGCCCGGCATGCGGCTGGAGGTCGAGAAGATCGACTACGGCAACTCCAAGTTCGATCTGAACTTCTGGGCCGAGGAACTGAACGACGAGCTTCGGCTCACGCTGCACTACTCGCGCGACCTGTTCGATGCGGCGACCGCCGATCGGATCCTGGCGCACTATCAGGCGATGCTCGAGAGCGCCGTTGCGGCGCCCGATGCGCCGGTGCAGGATCTTGCGTACTTCGAGGATTTCGAGCGGAAGCGTGTCTCGACTGCGCGCCCGACCGCGTCCCCTGCGGCGTGCATTCACCGGCGATTCGAGACGCAGGTCGAGCTGACGCCGGATGCCGTCGCGGCGGATGGCCCGGCGGGCAGCATCTCCTACCGCGCGATGAACGCCGAGGCCAATCAGCTCGCGCGTCATTTACAGTCCCGGGGAGCCACCGCGGGAGCGCCCATCGCGCTGCTCGTGCGTCGGACGCCTCGCTCGCTGGCCGCGCTGTTCGGCATCCTCAAAGCGGGCGGCCACTATCTGCCGCTCGATCCTTCGGCCCCAGCGGCGCGGCTCGAGCTGTTGTTGCGTGACGCCGGATGCGCGCAACTCGTGACAGAGGACTCCTTCAGGACGGTGGCCGCTGGCCTGTCCGTGCAGGTGACGTGCCTCGACGCGGATGCGGCCGCCATCGCCGCACAACCGCCGGGAAACCTGGATGAGGATCAGGCGGCCGATTCTCTCGCGTATCTGATCTACACGTCGGGCACGACAGGGACGCCGAAGGGGGTCGCGATTTCGCACGGCAATCTGGCGGCGTATTGCGACGCCATCTGGCCCGTCATGGGGCTCTCGCGGGGGGACCGCTGCGCGACCGTGTCGTCGCTCGCGGCGGACCTGGGCAACACCATGATCTTTCCGCCGCTGCTGAACGGCGGCGCGGTCGTCCTCGTGCCCGAGTCGCTCGCGACCGACGCGTCGGGGCTCGCCGATTACCTGGAAGCGCATCCGATCGATGCGCTGAAGATCGTGCCGACGCATTTACGCGCGCTCATGAGTTCGGCGCGCGCGGCGCAGGTGCTGCCGCGCCGGCTGCTCGTGCTCGGCGGAGAAGCGAGCCACGCCGATTTGCTTCAGGCGATTCGCTCGATCGCGCCGGGTCTCCGCATCGTGAATCACTACGGCCCGACCGAGACCACGATCGGCGTGCTCACGTTCGATGCGTCCGCCGAAGACGTGAACGGGCCGTTGCCGCTCGGGTTTCCCCTCGAGGGGGCGCGCGTTTATGTGCTCGACGCCTCGCGACGCCGGGTCCCGCCTGGCGTCAGCGGCGAGATCTACATCGGCGGAGCCACGGTCGCCCGCGGATATCTGAATCGTCCCGAGCTAACGGCGGAACGCTTTGTCGACGACCCGTTCGTCGCCGGAGAGCGGCTCTATCGCACGGGCGATCGCGCGGTCGTGCGCCACGACGGCGCGATTGTCTTCCAGGGACGCGTCGATCGTCAGGTGAAAGTGCGCGGATTCCGCGTCGAGCTCGCTGAGATCGAACACGCGCTTGCCGCGCACGCCGACGTGCAGCAGGCCGTCGTCCTCTTCGCGGGCGAGCCGCCGCGTCTGTCCGCATTCGTGCAGGCGCGCCCTGGTTCCTCGCCCGACCGCGCCGCGCTGGAAGAGGGAATTCGCGGGACGCTGCCGTCGCACATGCTGCCGAACGCGGTCGCCGTAGTGAGCGCGATTCCGCTGACGCCCAACGGCAAGATTGATTACGACGCGCTCTCGAAGCTCGACGCCGCGGAGCCTCCGACCGTCTCGCAGGCGCCCCGCGATGCCGTGGAGCTCGAGCTCGCCCATATCTGGGCGGACGTGCTCAACGTATCCGCGCTCGGGATCGACGACGACTTCTTCGACCTGGGCGGTCACTCGCTGCTGGCTACGCAGCTGATGGCGCGCATCGAGGATCGCTGCGGCGTCAGGCTGCCGCTCTCGACGCTCTTCGAGCACGGCACCATCCGCCGCATGGCCGGGTGCATTCGCGCCGGCGAACACTCGCGCCGATCTCCGCTCGTGGCGATTCAACCTCGCGGCGCGGGTATCCCCGTCGTGTTCGTCCATCCCGCGGGCGGCAACGTGCTCTGTTATCACCAGCTCGCGCAGGCGCTCGGCTCCGACGTGCCCTTTTACGCGCTGCAGGCGCTCCCCTCGCCAGACGAGGACGAGCCATCAATCGCCGGGCTGGCCCGCACGTACCTCGACGCGATGCTTGGCGACGACCGGTTCACCGGACAAATCGTGCTCGGCGGATGGTCGATGGGGGCGCTCGTCGCCTTCGAGATCGCGAGCCTGCTGGCGCGCGAGCACGGACGGACGCCCTGCGTCGCCGTGCTCGACCAGCCCGCGCCGGGAACGGGCGCAGGCGCGGCCGATGACGAGGTGTCGCGCATGGGGGCGTTCGCGCGCAAGGTGTCGGAGCTGGTAGGCGCGGAGCTTGGCATCACCGAGCAAGGGCTCGAGACGCAGACTCCGGATGAGCGGGCGCGGATGTTCCTCGACCGCTTCATCGAGCATCAGCTGGCGCCGGAAACCACGACGGTATCCGACTTCCGCGGCTTTCTCGACCTGATGCTGACCCACAATCGGATTACGGGAACCTACACGGCGCCGCCCTATCCGGGGCGCATCGTCGTGTTTCGGGCGGACGCCACGGCTGCCGCGCCCGGGATATCATCCAGCCCGCGCCCGTCCGACCTCGGTTGGGGCTCGTTCTCGCGGCAGCCCCTCGAGGTCGTTCCGGTGCCCGGCACCCACATTTCCATGATGCGTGACGCGAACGTTCGCGTGCTCGCCGATCGATTCGCGGCCTGCCTGCTCCAACGGGCAGTGCCGGCGGAGGCCAGATGACGACTGCGCGTGCCCTGAACATCCTGCTGGTGCTGCCCGAGTGGCGGATGACGACCAACCGCTGGAAGCTCGGCGATCACCCTTACATCAACAAGAAGGCGTTCGTGCCGCCGCTGTCGCTCGCGACCATCGCGGCGCTGACACCCGCGGAGCATCACGTCGACATCTGGGACGAGAGCGTCAACGGGCTCATCGACGATCACACCCGGTTCGAGCGGCAATATGATCTTGTCGGCGTGGGCGGCTACGTCACGTACATCTTTCGCGCGCGAGAGGTCGGGCGCATCTTCCGCAGCCGCGGCATTCCGGTGGTGATCGGCGGTGCCGGCGTCACCGCGTCCCCCGAGAGCTACCGCGATCACTTCGACGTGCTCGTGCTGGGAGAGAGCGAGCGGATCTGGCCGCAGTTCCTCCAGGAGTTCGTCGAGGGGCGCCATCAGGCCGAGTACCACGACCACGACACCGTCGAGATGGCGGCCTCGCCCGCACCCGACTGGCGCAGTGTCGCCGACGGGATGGCGCGCAACTACGCCGTCGGCGCGGTGCAGACCACGCGGGGATGTCCGTTCATCTGCGAGTTCTGCAACGTCTGGAAGGTGTTCGGCCGGACGATGCGCACCAAGTCGATCCCGCAGGTCATCGAGGAAGTCACGGCGCTGCACCGCCTCGGCATGCGCGTCGTCTCGTTCTGCGAAGACAACTTCTATGGCGATCGGCGCTACTGCAAGGCGCTGTTGCGCGAACTGATCGCCCTGAACGCGACGTTCGACGAGCCGCTGCGCTTCTACGCGGAGATCTCGATCAATATCGCCAGCGACAACGAGGTGCTGGAGCTGCTGTCGGAGGCGCGGTTCGCCGGGTTGTTCATCGGCATCGAGTCTCCCAACGTCGAGAGCCTCAAGGAGACCGCCAAGGTGCAGAACCTCAAGGGCGATCTCGTCGAGACCTGCCGCAAGATCCAGTCATACGGCCTGCCCATCGAAGGCTCGATGATCGTCGGCTTCGATCACGACGACCTGACGATCTTCGACCAGCAGTTCGACTTCTTCGAGGCCGCCAACATCACCTTCCCCAGGGTGCGGATGCTGCAGGCGCGCCCGGGCACCGACACCTTCGACAAGATGATCGAGCAGAATCGCGTGCTCGACGTCGATGCGCTGCACGAACCGGGCACGTATTTCGACAACTATCTGATCCCCAACATCCTGCCCGCGAGCATGACGCGGCTCGAGCTGTTCGATCGCTACGTGCCGCTCATGGAGAAGACGCTGGACTGGGACTCGTTTACCGGCAGAGTGCTGCGATACCTCGAGCTGATCACCTACGAGCCGGCAAAGCGCCGCGCGGCCGAGGGGGAATCGCGCGAGATGCCGCAGGACCTGCGCGATTACGTCGCCTCGCTCGATGACAACGTGCGTGAAAACGTCATCGAGATCCTCTCGTATGCCGCGGCGCACGCGCCCGAGCAGATGCACAACGTCGTGACGCTCATCGTCCGGCACAGCATCGAGGTCGACAATCTTCCGCAGACCCGCGCGACAGTGCAGCGGCAGATTGCGTTCGAGCGCGGCAAGGATCTCTCGGGGTGCCTCTACAAGCGGAAGGCCGGAAGCGGGGCGCTGTTCCCGTCGGCGGTGAGCACCGCGGCGCCCGCGGCGCAGGTCTAGACATCGGCGCCGCGATGATCACGGTTCGTCTTCCCGCCATGCTCCATGACGCCGGCGGGCCGCGCGAAATCGGGGTCGATGAGGCGGTCGCGACGATCGGCGATCTGGTGGCGGCGCTCGATCGCCGGCAGCCAGGCATCGGAGAGCGCCTGCGCGACAGCCTCTATAACTTCGCCGTCAACGACACGCTCATCCTGCACGGCACCGACGCGCATCCCCTGCGCGACGGCGACATCGTCGAGCTGATTCCTACAATCGCGGGCGGATAGTGCCGACCTTCGTGAACGTCTGGCCTGCGACGTCGATGCGGACCTGATAGTTCCCGGGCGCGACCGCGGGCGGACCCCCAAAACGGCGAGCCGAGTCGCCGGCCGGCGGCGCGGGCCGCATGTTCCACTGCACCTGATTCAGTCCTGCCTCGCCTGGGCCCGTGAGCTCGTTAATGACTGCGCCGCTCGCGTCGGCGATGGTGATCTTCGCGGGCGTTGATGCCTTCTCTCGCAGCCAGTAGCGAATCACGAGCGCATCCGGTTCATTCGGCACTTGGATGTATTTGTCGCCGAACAGGTCATAGTTGCCGATCGCCCCGAAGGCGTAACGCGCGCGCGGCTCGATCTCGAACGCGTGCGCCGCGGCGGCCAACGCCGACGGACGCGCCTGCTGCAGCGCGGTGATGTCGCCAATCCAGATACCGCGTCCGTAGGTGCCGAGCACCAGATCGTTCTCGCGCGGATGCACCGTCAGGTCGTGCACGGCGACCGTCGGCAGGTTTGCCTTCAGCCTCGACCAGGCCGCCCCCGCGTCGTTCGACACCCACACGCCGAGATCATTTCCAACGATCAGCAGGTGACGGTTGATGCGGTCCTGCACGACGACGTTGATGGGCGAGCCGGGCAGGCCGTGGCCGATCGACGTCCACGTCTCGCCGAAGTCGGTGGTGCGATAGAGGAAGGCGCGGAAGTCGTCGTTGCGGAACCCGCTCTTGGCAACGAACGCCGTGCCGGCTTCGTGCGGCGACGCGAACACGCGGCTCACGTATCGATCCTCGATCGCGCCGGCCTTGACGAGCGCCGGCGTGGCGTCCGTCCACGCGCCGCCCGCG
>JALYRV010000313.1 GCA_030855205.1 Acidobacteriota bacterium
CCACGACCCCGCGCCCAAGGCGAAGAATGACTCCGGCAGGTTGATGGCGCGCGTTTCGGTGACCCAACGGCCGACGCCGCGGCCGACGTACAGCGTAGCAAGCGTGGCGACGAAGGGGATCAACTTGAACCGCGTCACCAGTGCAGAGTTGACGAGCCCGGCGGCGAGCCCAGTCCCGAGCATCACGGCAGAGCACACGCCCAGCGGCCATCCCGCGAGCGAGAGACGTCCGGCTAGGCCGGCGGCGATGAACATCACCGCGCCTACCGACAGGTCGACACCCCCGGTGAGCAGCACGAACGTCATACCTACCGCGACGACGACGGTGGGCGCCGCCTGACTGACGATCTGCGCCGCGTTCTCGCCTGTCAGAAATCGCTCCGACCGAAACCCGACCGCGCAGATGAGCACCGCGAACAGCGCAATTGGCGCCGCTCGCAGAATGCGTCGGCGCAGCGGGCCGCGATGCTGCCAATCCACGGTGTTAACCATTGCCGACGCGCGTTGGAAGGGCGGCCCGAAGCAGCCGCTCGCGATCGAAGTCACCCGCCTCGAAGCGTCCGCCGATTTCGCCTTGGCGCATCGCGACGATGCGATCGCACATGCCCATCAGCTCGTCAAGAGACGACGAGATCACGAGCAACCCTGCTCCGTCGTCGGCGAGACGGTGCAGCAGCTGATAGATCTCCGCGCGCGCGCCGACGTCGATCCCGCGCGTTGGCTCGTCGAGGATGAGGACGCGCGGCCTGGTGAGCAGCCACTTGCCGAGCACGACCTTCTGCTGGTTGCCGCCGCTCAAGCGTGCCACTGGGGTCGCCTCGTCCGCCACGCCCAGGCGAACATCGGCCCGAATCTGTCTGATTGAGCGGTGCATGGCCGCGCGATCGATGATTCCGAGGGCGGTGCGCGAAAAGACGCGCAGGCTGGCGAGAACGAGGTTGTCGGCGACCGCGGCCTCGAGGCAGAGCCCCTCGAGGCGGCGGTCCTCCGTCACGAATGCAACACCGCGGGCGATCCGCTCCGCTGGCCCGCCATCGAGCGGCGCGCCATCGAGCAGGATGTCGCCGGAAGCGTGCCGATCGAGGCCGAAGATGACGCGCGCAAGCTCCGACCGGCCGGCCCCCATGAGGCCGAACACACCAAGAATCTCGTGCCGGTGCAGCGTCAAGTTGATTCCCTGCGTTGCGCCGCGCCTCACCACGTGCCGCAGTTCGAGGACCGGATCCCCGCGCGGCGTCGATCTCCGAGGCGGGTACAGCCGCTGAACCTCTCGCCCGACCATGTGCCGCACGAGACTTGTGACTGAGAAGTCGGCGGCGCTGCCGCTCGCAACGACCGCGCCGTCGCGCAGCACTGCGATCCGATCGGCGATGCTCAGAACGTCCCCGAGCTCGTGCGAAATGTAGACGATCGACAACCCCGCATCGCGCAGCTCGCGGATGAGCGCGTGCAAGCGGTCGCGCTCCGACGCGCCGAGCGACGTCGTCGGCTCGTCGAGGATCAGCACCCGCGCATCGCCGCCGAGCGACCGCGCGATCTCGACCAGCTGCCGCTCGCCGGCCGACAGGCGATCGACCAGGGTGGCGGGCTCGCGGGCGAGCCCAACGCGGCGCAGCAGCAGCGCTGCTTCCCCGGCGCTTGCCGCGCGATCGATGAACGGCGTCCAGCCGCGGCGTGGAAACCGGGCGAGCTGCAGGTTCTCGGCAATCGTGAGATTGCCGAACAACGTGAGCTCCTGATGCACGAACGCGATCCCCCGCGCACGTGCGTCGGACGGAGTCACCGGACGATACGGGACATCATCGACCGACATCGACCCAGCGTCCGGGCGCACGTCACCGCCGAGGATGTTCATCAGCGTCGACTTGCCCGCGCCATTCTCGCCGACGAGCCCGAGGACTTCACCCGTCGAGATGGTGAGATCGATACCGCGCAGGACAGGCACACCAGAGAAGCTCTTGCGGATTCCCTGAAGGGCGACGCCGACCGGCACGGAGTCGGGATTGACCGCTGCGACACTGCTCATCGTCCGCCTCGCGCGACGTCGGCTATCGCAGCGACGACGATCAGCAGTCCCTTGAAAATCGTGATGACGAAGTCGGAGAGATTCAGTAGCGTGAGGCCATTCCCGAGCACGGCGAGGAAGAGGACGCCGACGGCGGTGCCCCACACGTTCCCGCGGCCCCCGGCCAAGCTCGTGCCGCCGATTACGGTTGCGCCAATCACGTCCAGGAGCAGCTGCCGACCGTGTGTCGGCGATGCCGTTTCCAGGCCTCCTGTGAGCAACACGGCGGCGAGCGCCGCGAAGACACCGCTCAGGACGTACGCGGTGGCCGTCACGCGGCGCACCGGCACGCCTGACACGAGGGCCGCCCGCGGGTTGTAACCAACGGCGCGCAGCATCCTCCCGTAACGCGTCCCCTGGAGCACCGCTTCCGCCGCGACTGCGCCACCGAACGCGATCCCCCCAGCCACGGCCGGTAATGCCCCGAGGATGATGAACGCCTGCGGCAGATTGAAGATGGTCTCCATGTTCGCCGCGAGCCGGACCAGCAGAACGGAGAGGCCACCGACGAACATGCCCGTCGCCAGCGTCACCATGAACGCAGGCATCTGCAGCGCTCCGACGCAGAGGCCATTGACCAGGCCGACAAGAACACCGGTCGCCAGCATCGCCGCGAGCGCCGCTGTCGTGGCCAGCGTCTCCCCTGCCACGAAGCCCCCATCCCCTCGCATCACCAGGCCGCCGACGACGCTGGCGAGCCCCACGATCGCGGTGGCCGACAGATCGATGCCTGCGGCGATCAAAACGAATGTCTGCCCCGTCGCAAGCAGGAGCAGCGGCAGTGCGGAGACGAGAATGCCGGAGATGTTGGCACTCGAAGCGAAGCCGGGGATGAAAACGGTGAACGTGAGGAACGCGACGGCGCACAGACCGACGATTGGCGTGCGCACACAGGCGGTCGCACCCGCACGGGAACGAGCAGAGCTGAGCATCGATGCTACCGGCCGGCCCGCGCCACCACCGCACCCCACATCCGAGCCGCGAACTCGTGCATGTTGGCCTGCGTGATCACGAAGCCCTCATCGTCCAGCCTTGCCGGCGGCGTCTTCCCTGCCCTGGTGCCCTCTATGACGGCGAGGGCCTGTTCGGCCTCCCAGAAGACATCCTGTACGCCGGTTGCGTCCACGTACCCCTCGGCCATGAGGCCGTATGCTGTTGGGTCTCCGTCGAAGCCACCGAGGAGAACATGTCCCGGCTCCCCCA
>JALYRV010000314.1 GCA_030855205.1 Acidobacteriota bacterium
AGCCGTCACCGCTGCTGCTGACGGCCATCTTCACCGGCGTGGCGATCCTCATCAGCGAGGCGGCTTCGAACACCGCATCGGCGACGATCATCGTGCCGATCGCGATTGCCGTGTCGCAGGCCGCAGGGATCTCGCCGCTCGAGCCCGCGCTGGGCGCGACCTTGGGCGCGTCAATGGGTTTCATGATGCCCATCTCCACACCGCCCAACGCCATCGTCTACAGCTCGGGCCACGTGCCGATCACCGCGATGATGCGCTACGGCGTGATGCTC
Organism: Acidobacteriota bacterium; assembly: GCA_030855205.1. Classification (GTDB taxonomy): domain Bacteria; phylum Acidobacteriota; class Vicinamibacteria; order Vicinamibacterales; family SCN-69-37; genus JALYRV01. Next base: position 273 of record JALYRV010000314.1, read on the forward strand.
GACATCCTCGGCTACGTCGCCATCGTGACGTGCGTCACGCTGCTCGGCCCGTTCATTCTTCCCGGGTGAATCTCTCGCCCGCGCGCACTTTCTGCGACGCGGATCTCATGACGATGCTGGCGAAAGTGCGGCGCGGTGTCTGCTAGCGGCGGCGCGCGGGCGCCGGAGCGGGCGGAGCGTCGAACGGCCTAAGTGCTTCCTGCAGACGCGCTTCGAAGCCGTTGAGCACCGCCAGCGCGCTCGGCACATCGTCTCGTTCGAGCGCGGCACGTGCATTTTGCAAGGCACGCTCGGTGTCGGCGATGACCTGGCGGAGGGCGTGGGCGGCAGGATCTTGTGCGCGCGTGGCGCCGTTGGCGACCACGCGGCCGCGCTCGACGTGCGTGGCGAGAAGCACGATCATGCGCTCGACTGCGCCGCGGCGCGTGGCTTTGTCGGCGGCGGCTTTCTGGGCGGCCGCGGAGGCGCGCTCGCGCGCGTCGAGGGCATGAGAGAGCGCCTGCCGGAAATCGCGCTCTGCGACCGCATCGCCGTAGCGCTTCAGCGCGAGATCGGCCGCAGCCAGCTCTTCGGGCGCGAAGACCTCGGCACCCGCGGCCCGCGCGGCCTCGATGGCGCCCTGTGCCTGGTGAAACTCTTTCAACGGCGGCTCGCCGCAGGCAACGAGGCAGACGGGGAGCAGCAGCAACAGGGCGAGACGGCGCATCGAGGGCCAGTATAGCGGATGCCGCCGGTCGCCTCGCACGATCGTCCGAGGGAAAAGCTGGCGCGCGCCGGCGTCGAAGCGCTTGGCGACAACGAGCTGCTCGCCGTCGTGCTCGGAACGGGGGCGCGCGGGTACACGGCGCTCGACGTCGCCAACGGCGTGCTCGACGGAGCAGGCGGCTTGCGCGGGCTCGCGCGCATGGGGCGTGACGAACTGAGTGGCGCCCGGGGCATCGGCCCGGCGCGCGCGGCTCGCGTACAGGCGGCCATCGAGATCGGACGGCGCACGTTGACCCGCGACCCGGCAGACCGGCCCCAGTTCGGCACGCCGGCGGAAGTCGCCGCGTTCCTGCTGCCGCAGTTCGGCAGCTATCCGGTCGAGCGGTTCGGCGTGCTGCTGCTCGACACGCGGCATCGCCTGATCCGTGCCCGCATCCTCTCGGTCGGCTCGGTCGACGCGAGCGTCGTGCACCCGCGCGAGGTGTTCCGCGAGGCCATCCTCGCGGGCGCCGCGGCCGTCGTGCTCTTTCACAACCATCCGTCGGGCGATCCGTCCCCGAGCCGCGACGATCTCGCGCTCACGCGCCGCCTCGTGTCGGCCGGCGATCTCGTCGGCATCGACGTGATCGATCACCTCGTGCTCGCCGACGCCAAGTACGCCTCGATGAAGGAATCGGGCCGTCTTTGAATACAATTCTCCTGTGTCCCGCTTCTATCTGACGACGGCGATTGATTATGTGAACAGCCGTCCGCATCTCGGCCACGCGCTGGAGAAGATCGCGGCGGACGTCATCGCGCGGTACAAGCGCATGATGGGTGTCGAGACGCGCTTCGTCGTCGGCAACGACGAGCACTCGCAGAACGTGTTCAGGAAGGCGCGGGAGCTGGGGCTCGATCCGCTCGAGTACTGCGACCGCATGGAGCGCGAGTTCCGTACCGCCTGGGAGCGGCTCGACATCTCGTTCGACGATTTCATCCGCACCACCGAGCCGCGGCACCGCGCGGGCGTGCAGGAGCTGATGCGCCGCTGCCGCGAGGCCGGCGACATCTACGAAGGGCTCTACGAGGGCTGGTACTGCGTGTCGTGCGAGGCGTTCAAGCAGGAGAAGGACCTCGTCGGCGGCAATTGTCCGATCCATCTGAAGAAGCCGGACTGGATTCGAGAGAAGAACTACTTTTTCCGGTTGTCGAAATACGCGCAGCCGCTTCTGGATCATCTGGCGGCGCACCCCGAGGCGATCGAGCCGGGCGTCCGGCGCAACGAGATCCTGCGGCTCATCGAAGCCGGGCTCGACGACATCTCCGTCAGCCGCGCGGGACAGGCGTGGGGCATTCCCGTGCCATGGGACGAAGGCAGCGTCGTCTACGTCTGGTTCGACGCGCTGATCAACTACGCGTCGGCGGTCGGCCTCGGCACCGATGAGGCGATGTTCGCGAAATGGTGGCCGGCCGATCTGCACGTGGTCGGCAAGGACATCACGCGCTTCCACTGCGTGATCTGGCCGGCGATGCTCATGAGCGCCGGGCTTCCCGTGCCGAAGCAGGTCTTCGGCCACGGGTGGGTGCACAGCCGCGGCGTCAAGATGAGCAAGAGCCTGGGCAACGTCGTGGATCCGCTCGATGCGGTGACGAAGCTCGGCCCGGATGCGCTGCGGCTGTACCTGACGAAAGAGATCGCGTGGGGGTCGGACGGCGACTTCACCTGGGAGCGTTTCGAGGAGCGCTACAACGTCGATCTCGCCAACAACTACGGCAATCTGGTCAGCCGCATTGCGGCGATGGTCGAGAAGTACCGGAAGGGAACCGCGACCGGGGCCGGCGCCGAAGGCGCGCTCGCGGCGCTGGCGCGCCGCGCCGTGGCGGATTGGCGCGAGGCGATGGACGTCTTTGCGCTCGAGCGAGGCGCGGCCGCGGCGTACCGGCTGATCGATCGCACGAACGAGTTCATCGCCGAGAGCGAGCCGTGGAATCTGGCGAAGGATCCGGCGAAGGCCGCGGCGCTCGATCAGGTGTTGTGGGACGCGGCGGAGGCGCTGCGCATGGCGACCGTGATGTTGTGGCCCGTCATTCCGCGGTCGGCGGAGGAGATTCTGCGGCGTCTCGGCGGCGGCGACGCCACGTCGGCGGCGCTCGCATGGCAGGCTGCGGGCAGCCGCGTCATCGAGAAAGGCGGCAACCTGTGGCCGCGCATCGAGATCATTGCAACCGAGGAGAACACCGTGGACGAGAAGCAGCCTGAGATGGTGCCGGGCGTGACGCCGGCGACCGGTACGAATACGCCGCAGC
>JALYRV010000008.1 GCA_030855205.1 Acidobacteriota bacterium
AGGCAGAGGAACAGCGCCAGCCTGCCCGAGAACCCGCGGCCTGCCTGGAGGTCGCGCCGTGCAATCAGCGCGAGCAGCACCAGTTGCGCGAGGGCGGCCGGCAGCGTCCATGCGGAATGATCGAGTGCGATGTGGCCGCCCCACGGAAGCGTGAGATCAGGACGCAGCACGCCGGTCAGTCCGTAGCTCCAGTGCACGACGGCTTTCCACAGCGGTTGACCCGCTGCGGCGTCGGTGATGAAAAAGCGCCAGAGCGCGGCGATGTTCCCTCCCGCGTGCGAAAGCGCCTCGCTCAGCGGGAGCAGCCAGAGTGCCAGGCCCACCCAGGCCGCGCGATTCAGCGTAGTGCCGAGAGCAGGATCTCCCGCGCGGCGGCCTCGCGCGAGACTCACCAGCACGCAACCCATGAGCAATGCCACGGCGGGCGCCAGTGAGAGGTGCGTCTGCGCGACGAAGCTCCCCGTGACGATCGCGAGCGGGATCAGCCGGCGTCGTCCGTTCGCTATCGCTGCGCACAACACGATGAAGGCAAGGGCAGGGAGCAGCGGCACGTGCCCGGTCCACGGGCTGGCGAGCAGACGCGGCACGCGCCACGCGAGCAGCACGCACGCGACCGTGATGAGCACGAGCCGCGCATCGCGGCGCTCGCGCCACATGACCCACGCGATCGTGGCGAGCGCGGAGAGATTGATGGCGAGGGCGCCGGCAAACAGCGCCGCGGCCTTGTGCCCGCCGGCCGCGTAGAACGGCGCCTGCACGTAGAAGTACAGCGGTCCTGGATGATGCCACCCGAAGCGCGAGTACGGCCCGAGCAGCAGCTCGCCGCGCGTCGCGAGCTCCGTATAGAGCTCCGTCAGCGCGAAGTCGGCGTCAGTCGTGATCGGCGCAAGCGCACGCGAGAAGGCCGCGACCGCCAGCAGCATCAACGCCGCGGCGGCGAGGCCGGCGATTCCAGCGCGCAGGGGTCCCTTCGGCACGCCGTTACGATACTAGAGCCGGTAGGGCACGCGGACCCCTGGATCGTCTTCGGGAAAATCCTTCGTGTTGCGCGTGACCAGCAGGGCCGATTCCATGCGAGCGGTGGCCCAGATGATCGCGTCAGGCAGGCGCGTGCGCCGCGTGCGCCGGATCTGGATGGCTTCGCGCGCCACGCGCTTCGTGACATCGACCACCCGGAAGTCGCGCAGGAACATTTCGATCACGTCCTCCTCCGCGTCGTCATGCGCGCCCGCCATGACCTCCATCCAGGTGACGATGCTGATCAGCCGGTCACCGGGGCGTTCGATCTCGCGCTTCGACGCATCGATGCCGTTGAGATAGTCGACCAGGATGTTCGTGTCGAAGAGCGCTTTCACCGGCGTTTGGCCCGGGGCGCCGGCTCGCGCCATTCGCGGCGCACGCGCTGCTGGTACTCGAGCCCGTCGCCGCGACGGGCTCCCCGCCACAAGCCGAACGCGCCATGGGCGGCGTCGGGGCCACGCTGCTTCAGCAGCAGTGCCACGGCGCGCCGCACGGCCTCGGCGCGCGAGATGTGATCGCGCCGGCAGATCCCGTCGAGCGCTTCGACCTGCTCGTCGGGCATCTCGATAATGGTCCGCATGGCGTCATCATACTACGTCATCATATGACGCTGGCGCGACCCCTCTGCTGGTAGAATTGCCGTCCAGCCCTCGCGGAGAGATGTCCGAGTGGTTGAAGGAGCACGCTTGGAAAGCGTGTGTAGGGGTAACCCTACCGAGGGTTCGAATCCCTCTCTCTCCGCCACACCTCACCACACCCCCACTGAACGATTCCGCGACGATGCGGCACGACAGATCGGTGAGGCCGTCGGCGCGCGTCTCAGCCGCGTGCGCGCCGGGCGACACTCGCGACCGTCGCCACGAGCTCGGAAGCATCGACCGGCTTCGACACATGCACGAGGAACCCGGCGCGCAGGGCCTTCGTGCGATCCTCGGATCGCGCAAACGCCGTGAGCGCGATCGCCGGCAGATCGCCCCCCTTTGCTGCGCCGAGCGCGCGAATGCTCTGCAGCAGCTCGAACCCGTCCACGCCCGGCATCCCGATGTCGCTGACCAGCACGTCAGGGCCCATCGCCTTCAGCTGCGCCAGGGCGTCGGCGGCGTTCTCCGCCGTCGCGACCACGGCGCCGCAATCCTCGAGCACGCGCTTGATCAGCGCGCGCGCGTCCGCCTGGTCGTCGACGACGAGCACTTTCAGACCCGTGAGCTCGCCTGCGTCACTCTCATCGCCGCAGGGCTGAAACGACGAGGGATGCTTCCGCTCCACACCGTCGCGGCGATACACGACCGTCAGCGGCAGCTGGACGGTGACGGTCGTCCCGAGCCCCTCGCCCCGGCTCTTCACCCACACCGTGCCGCCGTGTAGCTCGACGAGGCTCTTGACGATCGACAGACCGAGGCCGAGACCGCCGTAGTGCCGCGTCGTCGACGCGTCCCCCTGACGGAAGCGCTCGAAGAGCACCGGCAGCAACTCGGGCTTGATGCCGATGCCGGTGTCGGCCACGCTGATCTCGATGTGCGAGTTGACGCGCTCGAGCACGACCTGCAGCTTGCCGTCCTTCGGCGTGAACTTGATCGCGTTCGAGAGCAGGTTCCACACGACCTGCTGCAGGCGTCCGGGGTCACCCGCGACTGGGCCCGCCGCGGGATCGAGCATGGTCTCGACGCGAATGCCTTTCGCGTCTGCCGCGGGCTTGACGGTTTCGAGCGCCGCTTCGATGAACGTGACGGGCGTGATCGTCTGTATGTCGAGCCGCAGCTTGCCCGACGTCACGCGGCTCATGTCGAGCAGATCCTCGATCAGCTGCGTCTGCGCGCGCGCGTTGCGCTCGATGGTTTCGAGCCCCTTGATGAAGTCGTCGCGATCCTTTGCGCCTGTGCGCAGCACCTGCGACCAACCGAGGATGGCGTTCAGCGGCGTGCGGAGCTCGTGCGACAGCGTCGCGAGGAACTCGTCCTTCATGTTGCTCAGATGCTCGGCCTCGGTGCGCGCCGCGCGCTCGCTCTCGAGCAGCGTCTTGCGCTCCTCGGCGTCCTTCTGCGCCGACTCGTAGAGACGCGCATTGTCGATCGCGATGCCCGCCTGCGCCGCCACACCGACCATCAGCCGTTCGGTGCGGTCGTTGAACACGGCGGGCTTCGAGTGGCCGAAGAACAATCCGCCGATGACGTCGCCCGTGCGTGACCGGACGGGCACACCGAGGTAGCTCCGCACAGGCAGATGACCTGCGGGCATGCCGTGAGGCGGCCCCATGCGGCCATACCGCGGATCCTTCAGGACGTCGTCGGACCGGATGGGCGCCTCGCCTCGAAACGTCGGTCCGAACAGTGCCGTGGCGCGAGGTTTTCCGAATCTCTCGAAGGCTTCACGCGGCGCGCCGGAAAGGGTGTAGAGGAGGAACGCCTCGCCGCTCTCGGGGTCGGTCGTCGTATAGAAGAAAGCTCCGAACTGCGCGCCGCTGAGTGCGGTGGCCGAGTCGGTGACCGCTTGGACGAGCGACTGCAGATCGAGTTGCGGCGCGAGCGCCCTGCCGGTCTCGTTGAGGAGCTCGAGCACGCGCGTTTCCTCACGGAGCGCATCTTCAGCGAGCTTCCGCGGCGTGATGTCCTCGATAACGCCGAGAAACTGTTCCGGACGTCCGGTCGAATCCGTGAGCAGCGTGACGGTCGTTAGACTCCAGACGCTGGAGCCGTCCTTCCGGACGTAGCGCTTCTCGATGGCATAGTCAGTCGTCTCCCCCGAGATCAGCCGTGCAACCGACGCGCGCGTCTCTTCGGCGTCGCCGGCGTGCGTGATGTCCATGAACGTCGCGCCCATCAGCTCGCCATGGCTGTACCCGAGAATCTGGGAGAACTTCCCGTTCATGTCGACAAACCGGCCGTCGAGCGTCGCCAGCGCAATCCCTACCGCGGCCTGATTGAAGATGCCGCGCAGCCGCTCCTCATTCGCGCGCATCGCCTCGGCGGCTTCGCGTCGGCTCGTGACGTCGGCGCACGCGCCGGTCATGTAGAGGGGATGTCCGTCCTCGTTGAGGAACGTCCTGGCTTTGCCGGAGAGCCAGCGCACGCCGCCGCCGGGCCAGACGACCCTGAACTCCACGTCGAAGTCGGTGCCGTCGCGCGCCGAGGATTCGAGCCCCGCGGCGACCTCGCGGCGGTCGTCCGCGTGCACCACGGCGATGAACGAGTCGATCGACTGGATCTCCGTGCCCTGGTTCAGGCCGAAGAGCCGATCGAGGTTCCCGTCCCATGCAACCGTGTTGTCGCGCATGTTCCAGCGGAACGTGCCCGTGCCGGCGGCATCGAGCGCGGCGGTCAGCCGTTCCTGGCTCTCGCGCAGCGCTTCGCGCGTGCGGAGGAGCTCCTCCTCTGCCCGCCGGCGCGCCAGCAGGATGCTGTTGGCGTTCTGGAGCGCTACCGATCGGAGCAGCGCATCTTCATTGAGGGACTCGGCCAACGATCAGGCTCCGAGCGCCTTCGACGCGAGCGCGGTGCCCTCCACGCGCGCCCGGATTTTCGTAAACGCCGTGTCGCGGCTCGTCGACGTGTCATCCGAGAACGGTGAGAACCCGCAGTCGTCCGTCGTGCCCAATTGTGAAACAGGGATGAAGTCGGCCGCCTCGAGCACGCGGTCCCGCACCTCTTCCGCCGTCTCGACGTGCGGGTCGATCGGCGCGACAACGCCAACGAAGACCGTGTGTTCCGGCTTCATGTACTGCCGGATGATGCGGAGTACGTGTTTGCGATCTTTCTCGCCGGCCAGCGCCACGTAGAAGTTGCCGGCCTGCAACTGGAAGAGACCGGGCAGCAGCTCCGAATAATCGACGTCGGCGCTGTGCGTGGAATCGCGGTCCCCGCCCGGGCAGGTATGCACCCCGATCCGCGCGCGCTCTTCCGGGGTGAAGCGCGCAAGCGCGAGATTGTTGAGGTCGATGAAGCTGTGCAGCAGTTCTCCGGTGGGATCGATCTTCATCGCCAGCCGGCCTTCGGTGAAGTCGATCTGCACCTTGTGCGCGCCGGCGGCGAAACACCGTCGAATCTCCTTCTCGTGCTCCGACAGCAAGTCGTCGATGAACTGCTCACGCGGGTAGCCTTCGATCCCCTCAGCCGGATACATCAGGCTCAGCGCCGATGGGGAGATGACCGCCTGCTTGACCGGCCGCGTGGCGTACCGGTTGGCGACTTCAAGGTAGCTGTCGGCGTACCGGTTGTACCGGAACGGTCCAGCCGTCAGTCGAGGCATCCGGCGCACGTGCCCCGCGGTGAAGGGGATCTTGAACCCGTCCGGAGCCGTATTGGGCAGGCCGTGCACGGAGTACGTCCAGAAGTTGTGATATTTCCGCTGCTCGCCGTCCGTGACCACGGGAGAGCCGGTCTCTTCGAACCGGCGGATCGTGTCGCGAATCGCGTCGTCATACATCGGATCGAGCGCCGGATCCTGGCTGTCGCCTCTGGCGACGGCATCGATCAGGGCAGTCGGACGGGGCAGGCTTCCGATCGGTTCTGTTGGAATCATGGGGGTCTCGGCTGTGCCGCCTCTGCAAAAAAAGGCCCAGGCCATGCTACCCGACGCCCGTCCTAAAACCGCAGCCTGACCCCACCGTTGAGGTTACGCCCCTCGAGTGGCGCCCAGGCGTCGACCGTCCAGCGGCCATCGATCGCCCGAGACGGCCGCAGGAGAGGGTCGTGTCTCGACTGGCGCACGCCGGTCAGATTCTCTCCGTTGATGAACAGCCGCACTGGACCGATGCGACGCTCCGCGAGGAGTCCAAGAATCACGTAAGGCTCGCTGGTCTCCCGGTACGGATTCTCCTCCAGGCGCTGGGCGCCCGTGTAGTAGACCTCGACGCCGGCCCGGCCGGCGTCCTCGACCTCCCACATGCCAACCACACCGGCGCTGTGGCTCGGCGTCAGCGGCACGGTCCGGCTCACGCCGCCCACCGTCTCCCGGGACCGCACGTACGTGTAGGTTGCAGTCAGCGAGAACGGCGCGTGCCTGAATGTATTGAGCAGCTCGAGACCGGTGTTGGACGAGGGCTCGTCGAGATTGCCGAGGGTGTAGCTCGTGGAGCGCTCGACGTGCAGCGGCGCCTTCACGCGCGACGCGAACAACGTGATCGTCGACGACATCGGACCAAAGTTGCGCGTCAGATCGAACGACCCGCTCAGTCCGCGCTCGGCACGGAGCGGATTCCGCAACGTCAGGCGGGTGAGTCCGGCCGCCTCCGTTTCCTCAGTGACAGGCGTCGCGGCGAAGAATCCCGTGCCGGCCGACAGACGACCGATCCAGCCGCCCCCCTTTGTGACCGCCGACACGCGAGGGCTGAAGAACGTGCCGTGCTCGCTGTGGACATCGACGCGCGCGCTCGAGGAGAGCGACAGCGAAGATAGGAGGTCGATGTCGTACTGCGCGAATGCGCCAGGCGCCGTGTACGTGTACGCGAAGCGCGGCACATCCCGCGGCGTGTAAGCGTCGCGCTCGAACGCCGCGCCCGCCACCCACGTGTGCCGTCCCGTGGCGCCGCGCACGGCGACCTCGGCAAACGCGGTATCGTGCGTGTCCCGCTCGGTCACCTCGCCGAAGCCGTGCGCATGCCGTTGACGCGCGACCGCCGCCCGCGCGGTGACGACGAACCGTTGTCTGACCAGGGCCTGGCCCATCACGCCCGCATCGAGGCGCCGCGTATCGAGCGATTCGACGTACGGCAGGCCCGTGGCGGCGAGCGACGCGCCCTCCAGCGTGCCGCCGGCGCGATCTTCATGCGTGAGACCCGCGGTCGCGAAGAACGTGCTCCCGGTGCCGTTGTCCCAGGACACCCGGGGCCGCACGACCCCGCGCGTATAGCCGGCCATGTCGGCCCAGCGATCCCCGTCGACATCGACGGTGTCCTGCCAGTGGCCGCCGGCCAGCAGCGTGCCGCGCCAGCCGCGCGTGAATGGCCCGGAGAGGAACGTTATCGCGTCCGTGCCGCCGCGCGTCGATCGATTCAGCAGCACGTCGTGCGCAGCCTCTTCTCCCGGCCGCCGCGATAACAGATTCACCACGCCGCCCATCGCCCCCGCCCCGTAGAGCGCCGACGCGACCCCCTTGATCACTTCCACCTGACCGAGATCCATCGGAGGAATCTGCAGTAGACCCAGGCCGCCGACATCTCCGAACAGCGGCAGCCCGTCCGACAGCACGCGCGTATAACGCCCGCGCATGCCCTGTATCCGCACGCTCGACGCGCCGAGCGACGGCGACGTCGCCTGCACGCGCATGCCGCCCATTTCGTTGAGCATCATGACGATGTCGCCTGGCGTCATCAACATCTTCTCTTCGATCTCATCGCGCGAGAGCACCTCGACACGCATCGGCTGATCCTCGAGGCGGCGTCCCGTGCGCGTCGCGGCGACGACGGTGACTTCCTCCTCGACGGTGGGGACGGGCTTCGCCTGAGACGGCGGGGGAGTTGGCGGCGCCGTGGCCTGGCCCACGCCTGAAGCATGCAGGAACAGATAGATGACCAGTGCGGCTGACATAGGGCGTGTGCCGAGTATAGTCCGCGCGGTTTACCAGTCGGTCGGGCGGTAGTCCTTGAGGAACTTGCCCCAGGTGTGCGCGCCCGTATTGATGCCGTCGATGATGGGATCGACGATGCGCGCGCCGCCGTCGATGCTGTCGAGCGGAGGATGGAATCGCATCTCGTCCCGCTTGCGCATCGTGATCTCGATTGGATCCTCGTCAGTCACCCATCCGGTGTCGACGCTGTTCATGTGAATCCCAGCGTCCTGATAGTCGGTGGCCGATGTGCGGGTCATCATGTTGAGCGCGGCTTTCGCCATGTTCGTGTGCGGGTGCCGCGTGGTCTTGAATCGCCGGTAGAACTGCCCTTCGACTGCCGAGACGTTGACAATGTGCTTGTCGCGTCCGGGCGCGCGCATCATGAGCGGCTTGAGCCGCGCGTTGAGCACGAAGGGGGCGATGGCGTTGACCAGCTGCACCTCCAGCAGCTCGACGGTCGAGACTTCGTCGAGCAGCAGTCGCCAGGAGTTGCGGCCGCGCAGATCCACCTGCTGCCGATCGATGTCGAGGAGTCCCGCCGGGAAGAGGTCGGGCCTCGCCCGCAGTTCTTCCGAGAGCAGCGGCACCTGCGAGAGCTCCGCCGAGAACGCGCCGGCCGCGGGGAGATCGGGCACCTGATGGACCAGGGCCGCGGCGGCGGCGGAGGGGGCGAGCGCAGCGCGCTCGGCGGCAATCATGTGTGCGTAGAACTCGGGTGGACGGCGCACGGTCTGGCAGGCGTTGTTGATGATGAAGTCGAGCCGGTCGTGCGTCGCGGCCAGGTGCCGGCAGAACGCCTCGACGCTCGGCGTGTGGCGCAGGTCGAGCCCGAAGACCTCGAGCCGGCCCGCCCAGTCCGCGTAGTCGGGCTCTTCGGCGTACCGCGCGGCCGCGTCGCGCGGAAAGCGCGTCGTCACCACGAGGTGCGCGCCGGAGCGGAGCAGTTTCAAGCCGGCCTGATAGCCGATCTTGACGCGCCCGCCCGTCAGGAGCGCGACGCGCCCGCGCAGGTCCGCGAGCTCGGTGCGCTTGGCGAAGTTGAACGCGGCGCAGGCGGGGCAGAGCTGATCGTAGAAATGATGGAGCTCCGCGAATTTCTCGCCGCAGACGTAGCAGTGCTGCGGCAGGACATGCTCTCTGCCGTCAACGTTCGGGGGAGGAGCGCCGGCCGGGTCAGAGGCCGGATCGGAGGCCGGAGGGAAGACGTTCGGCGTGGTCACCGTCGGCGCGCGGCGCAGTGTACGGATGCCGGTCTGGTCGAGCACGGCTTCCTCGCGCGCGGCGGACTGCGCTTTCTGCTCGCGCCGATCGTTACGGACTCTGCGGCGCCGGGCCAGGCGGTCCGGGGCATACATGCCCGCGATCGCCACGTGAAGGCGCCGGCGATCCTCTTCGGGCAGCACGTCGAGGCGCGACCAGTCCCCTTCCAGTGTCTCGAGCAGCCGGGCCGCCGCGCGCACCTCGGCGAGCAGTGCGTTCCCGGTCTCGTCGTCACGGGAGGGGCCGGGCGGAAACGGAGTCGACATCCTTAAAGCGTATCCGCTAATGGCCGTATATACTGCGCCCCGGAGGCACCCATGACCGCCCGTACCTTTCGCCGCTCCGCCGCGCTCGTCTCGCTTCTCGTGTTCGCGGCGGCGCCAGGCGCGGGCGTGGCGCGCAGCCAGTCGCCCGACAAGTCCATCTTCGTGACGGTGCTCGACCAGTCGGGCGCGCCGGTCACCGGCATGACGGCCGACGAGTTCGCGCTGCGCGAGGGGTCGCAAGGGCAGTACACGGTTCGCGAGATCGTTTCCGTGACGCAGCCGTCCATGCAGCCGATGTGCGTCGTCCTTCTCGCCGACACGACGAAAGGGGCGGAGGAGTACGTTCCGGATATCCGCAACGGCTTCAAAGGGTTCATCGAGCAGATGCACAAGGGGCTGCCCGGCACTGAGATCTCTCTCTGGGAGTTCGGCCAGGCCGCGATCCGCATCAAGGACTTCACGGCCGACGCGGAGGCGATCTCGAAGGACGTCGCCCGTATTTTCCCGAAACCCAATGCCTCGTCGGTGCTCCTTGAGGCGCTCTACGAGGCCAGTGAGTCGCTCGCCAAGCGCCCCTGTCAGCGCCGCGCGATCGTGGCGCTCAATCTCGAGCCGAGCGACGAGACGAGCCGCCAGGAGCCGCAGAAGGTCACGCAGTCGATGGTCAAGTCGCGCGCGCATCTCTTCGTGCTGTCGGTGCAGAAAGGCGGCCTCAAGAATCCGCAGCGCGACGTCGTGTTCACCAATCTCGTGCGCAATGGCGGCGGCCTGCGTGAGTTCATCGTCGCCGAGTCGGCCATCGAAACGCAGCTGCGCCGATTCGCCAGCGCGCTGACCTCGCAGTACGAGATCACGTACAAGCGCCCCTCGGGCAAGCCGCAGATCGTGCAGACGGGATCGACGCGCCCCAACATCAGGCTGATTGCGGGCATCATCGCCCCGCAATGAAGAAGGCCGCGGGCGCGACCATTGTCCTCGCGCTTCTGGCTGCCGCGATCTGGTGGTGGCCGCGCACGGGCGGGTTCACGCTCGAGCCGGCCGCCGGCCAGAACGTTCTGCTGATCACCATCGACACCCTTCGCGCCGACGCGCTCTCGTCGTATGGCGGCCCGGCGCGTACGCCTAATCTCGACGGTCTGGCCGCCGGCGGCGCGCGCTTCACGTTCGCGCACGCGCACGCCGTCGTGACGCTGCCGTCGCACACCTCGATTCTTACCGGACGTCTGCCCTACGAGCACGGGATGCGCGACAACAGCGGCTTTCGCGTGCCCGATGGCACGGCGACGCTGGCGACGCGCCTGAAAGCTTCGGGCTTCTCCACGGGCGCGTTCGTCGGGGGCTTTCCGCTGACGAAGCGATTCGGCCTCGCGCCGGGGTTCGATGCGTACGACGATCAGATGCCGCAGATGACGGCGGCCACGGCGATCTCGATGCCCGAGCGCCGCGCCGACGCCGTGGTGTCGCGCGCGGTCGAGTGGATCGGCGCGCAGCCGTCGAAGTTCTTCGCGTGGGTGCACGTCTTCGACCCGCATTCGCCCTACAAGCCGCCGCCGGCGCAGGCCGGCAGCTACGCGGGCCAACCTTATTACGGCGAGGTCGCATGGGTCGATGAGGCGCTGGGACCGCTGTTCGCGAAACTGGCCGCACTGCCCACTCCAACGCTCGTGATCGTGACGTCCGACCACGGCGAGAGTCTCGGCGAGCATGGCGAACAGACGCACGGCATGTTCGCGTACGAGCCGACGCTGCGCGTGCCGCTGATCGTCGCGAGAATAATGGGGACGGGTCTCCGAAGCGCAGGCGGGGGGATGGGCATTCGGAGACCCGTCCCCCTCGTCATTGACACCCCGGTTCGACATGTCGACATCGCACCGACCGTGCTCGAGGCGGTCGGCGTCGGCAGAGACGACACGATGCCGGGGAGCTCGATGCTGCCGATCATTCGCGGCGAGCGCGACGGCGATCGGCCAACGTACTTCGAGGCGATGACTTACAACCTCGTGCGGGGCTGGGCGCCGCTGCGAGGCGTGCTCGCAGGCCGCAGCAAGTACATCGACCTTCCGTTGCCAGAGCTCTACGACCTCGCGCAGGATCCGAAGGAAGCGACCAATCTCGCGGATCGGCAGGGCGATCAGCGTGCGGTGCTCACCAATATGCTGCGCGGATTCGATGTGGCCCCGCCAAACCGTCCGGGGCAGGAATCGGCTGCCGCGCGCGAGGCGCTCCGCTCGCTCGGCTACGTCACGGGCAGCGCGCCTGCGCGCGCAAGTTATACCGAAGCGGACGATCCCAAGCGCCTCGTCGACGTCGACAACGATCTGCATCGCGCGTCGGAAGCGTTCCAGGCGGGAAGGCGTGCGGACGGCATCGCGTTGCTCGAGCGCGCCATCGCGCGGCGTCCCGACACGGCCGATGCCTACATCACGCTCGCCCATGCCCACTGGCAGGCGGGGCAGCCCGCACAGGCTGTCGCGGCGCTCGAGCGAGGCCTTCGCAACGGCGCGCCCGACAGGGACATTCGCATCCGTCTCGCGACGTACATCTCCGAAGGGGGCGGGCCGCCCGCCAAAGCCGTGTCGCTGCTCGAAGGTCTGCCGGATCACGACGTCGAGGCGCTCAACGCGCTGGGGATCGCGTACGGCGCATCGGAGCGCTACGCGCAGGCCATCGCGACGTTCAGGAAGGCGCTCGCGCTCGACGCCACCAATGCCATCGCGCATCAGAATCTGGCCTCGATGACCCTGCGCGAGGCGCTGGGCACGCGCGACGAAAGCGCGGCGCTCGCGAAGATGCGCGAGGCGGAGAGCTTTGCCCGCACCGCGCTCGCCGCCGATCCCGAGCTTGCCGGCGCGCACACCATCATGGGTGTGATTCTGTCGGGCACCGGCCGCAAAGGGGAGGCAATCGAGAGCTGGAAGCGCGCCGTCGCATTCGACGCCGGCGAGTTCAACGCGCTCTACAACCTCTGGCTGGAGCTCGCGGCCGCGGGCCGGCGCGATGAAGCCGTCGCCTACGGCCGCCAGTTCGTCGCGACCGCGCCGCCGGCGTTCTTCGCACGCGAGCGCGCGCAGATTTCCGCCTTTCTCGGCGGCCGCTGACCGCGCCGCCGCCCAATCGCAGTATCGTTATCGCCACATGGGCAGGCGCGGGCTTATCGTCGGAGCCGGAGTGCTGGCGCTCGCCGCCGCGGCGTGGTGGGCGCTGCAGCCGCGCGCGTTCTCGCTCGAGCACACGGCCGATCGCAACGTCCTGATCGTCACCATCGACACGCTCCGTGCCGACGCGCTCGGGTCGTACGGCGGCAACGCCGCCACGCCGAATCTCGATCGTCTCGCGGCCGGAGGCGCGCGCTTCGACTTCGCTCACGCGCATGCGGTCGTCACGCTGCCGTCGCATGCGAGCATCATGAGCGGCCGCTACCCCTATCAGCACGCCGTCCGCGACAACACGGGCTACCGGTTCGACGCCGCGACGCCCACGATCGCGTCGCTGCTCAAGGCGCAGGGGTTTGCCACAGGCGCCTTCATCGGCGGCTTTCCACTCGACCGGCGCTTCGGTCTCGGCGCCGGCTTCGACACGTACGACGATCGACTCGATCCGGCGTCGGCCGCCGACGCCGGGGAGCGCGAGCGCCGCGCCGACGCGGTCATCGCCTCCGCGACGGCCTGGATGGGCGCGCAGCAGGGCAAGTGGCTCGCCTGGGTGCACCTCTATGACCCGCACGTGACCTACGCGCCGCCTGCGGAGTGGGCCGCGCGATACCCCGCGTCTCCGTATCTCGGTGAGGTCTCGTGGACCGACCACGCGCTTGGCGCGCTTCTCACGCGACTCGGCAGCCAGGCCCGCAACACCCTGATCATCGTCACCGCTGATCACGGCGAGAGCCTCGGCGATCACGGCGAGCTGACGCACGGGCTATTTGCCTATGAAGCGACGCTGCGCGTGCCGCTGATCGTCGCGGAAACCGGAAGCCGCGTCGCGCGCGCGGACGGCGTGACGGTGACGTCACCGGTGCGCCATGTGGATCTTCTTCCGACGGTTCTCGATGCGATCGGCGCGCCGGCGCTCGCGGACCTGCCAGGCAGCTCGCTCGCGCCGGTCATCGCGAGCGGAGGCGGCGACGATCGGCCGTCCTACTTCGAGGCCATGTCGTCGGCTGTGACGCGCGGATGGGCGCCGCTCCGCGGCGTCGTGGCCGGACGCGAGAAGTACATCGATCTGCCGATACCGGAGCTCTACGATCTCGCGGCGGATCCCGCCGAGGCGCGGAATCTTGCGTCGCAGGGAAGCCGGCCGCAGGTGCTCTTCAACATGCTGAAGGGCTTCAGCGTTGCGCCCCCCGCGCGCGCGCAGGCCGAGACGCCCGAGACGCTCGAGCGCCTGCGCTCGCTCGGCTATATCGGCGGCGGCGTCGCGGCTGTCCGCGACGCCTACACCGAGGCCGACGATCCCAAGAGACTCATAGAGATCGAGCAGCTCCTGCAGCGCGCGGGCGAGGCGCACCGCAGCGGCCGGATGGACGATGCGGGGGCGATGTACAGGACGGTGATTGCGAGGCGTCCCGATACCGAGGACGCCTATCGCAAGCTTGCGCTCGTCCACTGGCAGCAGGGTCGCCCCGCCGAAGCGATCGCGACGCTGGAGTCGGCGCTCGCAGCGGGCGTCACGCAGAGCGAAGTGCGGATCAAGCTGGGGCAGTACCTGGCGGAGGCGGGACGCCCCGGCCGCGCCATCGAGCTGCTCGAGCACACGGCGGGCACCGATCCCGACGCGCTCATCGCACTGGGGAACGCCTACATGCTCGGCAACCGTGAGCGCGAGGCCATCGCGACGTTCGGCCGCGTGCTTGCCGTCGATCCTGTCAACGCGCTCGCGCACGAAAACATCGGTGCCGCTCATTTGCGTACGGGCCGCCTCGCCGCCGCCGAGCAGTCGCTGCGCCGCGCCCTCGAGATCGACGCGTCACTCACCGGCGCCCACACCGCGCTCGGCGTCGTCTTCGCCAGCACCCGGCGGCAGGACGACGCCATCCGCGCCTGGCAGCGCGCGGTGGCACTCGATCCTCGGGAGCTCAACGCGCTCTACAACCTGACGGTCAACCTGGTTCAGGCGGGCCGCCGCGACGAGGCGCGCGCGTACGGCGAGCGCTTCCTGACATTTGCGCCCCCCCACCTGCGTGAGGATGCCGCCGCAATCCGCAAGCTGCTGGGCACCTGAACACCGCGCTATCGCATCATCGGGGACGGCAGTACCTTCTGTCCGCTTTTCGTCTCCATCTGCAGGTTCCTGAGCGGCGACTGTTCGGGCCGCGCGAATGTCACTTCGTACTGCGACAGCAGTGCGTTCGCCACGTTCTGGAGCTGCGTTTCGAGCCCCGACAACTCGAGACCCGTGAACCGCATGCCCCCCGACGCCTTCGTGTAGACGTTCAGCCCGTGCTCGCGGACCGACGCAGACGTGCGCGTGGGCCGGATCGACACGGCCCACACCGTTGCGCCTGACGCATGGAGCGCGCTGGTCACGCGCTTCATCGAGCCATCCGACGTGGACTCGCTCGAGCTGAAGTCCACGACGACGATGGCGCGCCGCGGCGTCGGCGTGTCAGTGAGCAGCCTGGCCGCGTCGCCGATGCCCTCGAGGATCACGGTGTCGGCAGGATGCCCCGGATACAGTTTCAAGATCGTCTCGTCGAGCTTGCCCGCAGGTGCGTCGAACGGCACGGTGAGCACGGCTGCGCCCGCGACCTCGTACAACGCAATCTGCGCGTCCGGTTCCGCTCCGCGCACCGTCTTGACGAAGGCGCCGAGTCCCGCGCGCAGATCACGCACGAGCAACGCGACGCTGTCCGGCGGTTTCGTCGTGTCGACGAGCAACGTGACGTACAGGGGCTCGCGCGCGCGCGCCGCCCCCTTCACTTCGCGTGGCTTGCCGTCCTCGCGCACGACGAAATCCGCGGCGGTGAGGTCGCGCATCGGGCCGCCCGCGGTGGGCACCACCGACACGATCACGGTTCGCTGCGCGGAGTTCTGGCGGGACTCGTTGGCGAGCAACGCGCTCGTGAGGGTGGTGCCGCCGGTCGCGGCGGCGCCGGCCATGGGAAAGAGCAGCAACAGGGCACAGACTCTCATGCAGTCTCCTCGATAGCGCTGGCGCCGAGAGTATAGCCCGGGGCTATACTTGCCGCTCCCTCACCCGAAAGGAACCGCGGCATGATGCGTCTGGTCCGGATCGCCGTCTGTTGTCTCGTCGCGCTTCCGTTGCTCGTCACGGCTCCGGGGGCCGAGCCCCAGCAGCCGACGTTCCGCTCGGCCACCGCGCTCGTGCAGGTCGACGCCATCGTCGTCGACAAGGACCAGCGCTTCGTGCGCGGCCTCCGCGCCGAAGACGTGGAGCTGTTCGAGGACGGCAAGCCGCAGAAGATCGAGCAGTTCTACCTCGTGACGCACGATCCGGTCACGCGCGCGTCATCGATTGCCGCCGACGACGCGGGCCGGCCAGCCGAGCAGGCGCATCGTCTCTTCGTGCTGGCGTTCGACGAGGGGCACCTTGGGCCGGAGTCGATCGCGCGCGCGAAACAGGGGGCCGAAGCCTTCGTCATGAAGCACATCGGCCCGGGCGACGTCGGCGCCGTTCTCGTCAACGGCGAGCTGCACCTGTCGAAGCTCACGACCGACAAAGGAGCGCTGCTCTCGGGTATCCGCGCGGTGAAACCCGGGTTCACGAATCGTCAGGCGCTGCTCGCGCCATTCCGCGAGTTCCCGCGCATCAACACCGAGACGGACGCGGCGCAGATCGCGATGGGCAGCCGCGAGCTGCTCAGACGCATGGCGGCCGACGCGTGCCGTGAAGATCCTCCGGCCTGCGCCGAGCTCGGCGCCATGGGCGGCGAGAATCAGGTGCAGAACATGCTGCAGCAGAAAGCCCGCCAGTACGTGCGCGAGGCGCGGCTGCTGACGGCGCAGACGACCGGCAGCCTCGAGGCGCTCGTCGGCAGCCTTGGCCGCTTCGCCGGACGCAAGACCGTGGTGTTCATCACCGAAGGCTTCTTCATGGAGGAATCGCGCGCGTCCGTCGAGCGCCTCGGCGCGCAGGCGTCACGCGCCGGCGTCACCATCTACACGATCGACGCGCGCGGGCTGATGACCACCACCGGCGCGCCCGACGCGCTCGCGCAGGAACGGTTCCGATCGATGGCGTTCGACACCGGCGATGATGGGCCAAGCGTGCTGACGTCAACCACTGGCGGCATCATGATTCGGAACATCGATAACATGCAGGCCGCCTTCAGCCGGATCGCGGACGACACCAGCACGTACTACGTCATCGGCTACTCGCCGGCGAACGGGAAGATGGACGGCAAGTTCAGGAAGATCGAAGTGCGGACGAAGGCCGCCGGCGCACGCGTGCGCGCGCGCCGGGGTTATCTGGCGACGCCGCTGCCGGTGCAGGAGTCGTACTGGCGCTAGCGGATCCTCGACTTCACCTCGAAGCGCCGGAAGTTCGCGTACCTCGCTTCGCAGACGATCTCTTCATACCGCGCCGGGCCGTCGACCGTGCGCGGCGCGTTCTTCACGCCGTCCTCGTACCGCTCGGAGAATCGTGACGGCACCCAGATGTCCAACCGGGCATCACGCGCGTACATCGTCGACAGCGCCATGTGGACCGTGCCGATGGTCAGCGTCATCAGGACGCGCGTCACGCGCCCCGAGGCGGGCTCGATCGTCATTTCTCCGGAGCTGAACACGGGACCGCCGTACAGGTCGCGCACGAGCGTGGGCGGCTTCGTTTCGGTGAAGCCGATCGTGACGAGCGTCTCCTCCTCGACGCGCTGTTCGCGCCGGCGCTCGAAGGTAAAACGGGATCGGTATTTCTGATCGAGCACGAGCAGGCTGAACGTGGGCTCGTTGAAATTGCGCACGACCCGCCCGAGGTTGTACTGCGCGTTGAACGACTTGAACTTCCGCGCCACGGCCGGCGCCGCCAGGGTCTGGAGCGCCGATCGCAGGTCGGGACGATCGGCCGCCGGGCGGTTGTTGATCGTCGCCACGTCCCGGATGGCCATCCAGTCGGCGCCCGGCGTGAACATGAAGAAGATCTCGCTCTTCAGCGTGCTCTTGCGCGGGAGGCCGCGGTCGAGCGGGACCTGGGCCCGCACATCCTGTGTATAGACCTCGTCGGCGACGATGGCCGTGAGCTCTTCCTGGTAGTTCTTCGTGTAGGCGACCGCACGGTCGACGAGCGTCTCGACCGGCACCGGGTCCTGCCCGACAGGGGAAGCGGGTCTCGACGCGCCGAGCGATACAGCCGCGAGAGCGACCGCCGCGATGATTCCGCGCATCGCCGCCACGGTAGCACAGCGCCGCACTAGAATCTCCGTCATGCCAAAGGGAACGCGCAGGCCCGCGCCGCGGCCGGCCGCGCGGATATCCGCGGCGCCGCGGTCACACGCCTTCCGCTGGCATGCGCTCGCCCTCGTGCTGGCCGCGATCCTCTGCTACGCCAACAGCCTTTCAGGACCGTTCGTCTTCGACGACCGCGGCACCATCGTCGACAACCGCACGATCGAGAACCTCTGGAGCCGGCAGGTGCTGGCGGCGCCGCGCGAGACGCCTGCCGCGGGACGCCCGGTGGTGAACGTCTCGTTCGCGCTCAACTATGCGTTTGGAGAGCGGGATGTCACGGGCTACCACGTCGTCAATGTCGCCCTGCACACGGCGTGCGCGCTGCTGATCTTCGGGATTCTGCGCCGGTCGATGGCGAGCGCGTCGATCCCGTTCGCCGCCGCGCTGATCTGGACCGTGCATCCGCTGGCGACCGAAGCGGTCAACTACGTCACGCAGCGCACCGAGCTGATGATGGCGCTGTTCTACCTCCTGACGCTCTACGCGTCCATTCGCGCGCACGGGCTCAGGCGGGCGCGCTGGGCGTTCATCGCTGTCGCGGCGTGCGCGCTGGGCATGGCGAGCAAGGAATCGATGGTGAGCGCGCCGTTGCTGGTCGCCATCTACGACCGCATCTTCCTGTTCGCGTCGTGGCGCGAGGCCCTGCGCGCCAGGGGGCGTCTCTACGCGGGCCTCGCGGCCGGATGGCTGGTGCTCGCGGCACTGCTGTGGACTTCTCCGCGTGGACTCTCGGCAGGCTTCTCCGCGCACGATGCCGACGCATGGACGTATCTGCTCAATCAGACCGTGATGATCACGCGGTATCTCTGGCTTGCGATTTGGCCGCGCGCGCTGACGCTCTATTACGGGTGGCCTCTCGAGTTGTCGCTGACGCAGGTGCTCCCGCAGGCGCTCTTCGTCACGGCGCTGCTCGCCGCCACGGCCGTGGCGCTCTGGCGCGCACCGAAGCTGGGATTCCTGGGCGTCTGGTTCTTTGCCATGCTGGCGCCGACGTCGAGCATCGTTCCGATCGCCACCGAGGTCGGCGCCGAGCGCCGCATGTATCTCGCGCTCGCCGCGGTCGTCGTGCTGGCCGTCATCGCCTGGGATCGGCTCATCGGCACCATCGGGCGCGGTGACCGACGCAAACGGGGTAACGCCGCGGCGCTCGCGATCGTCGTCGCCCTGCTCGCCGCCGGCACTGTGCTGCGGAACGTCGAATATCGTTCGAGCCTCCGTCTCGCCGAGACCTCCGTCGAGCGATGGCCCACGCCTGGCGCACACTCGATGCTCGGCACCGAGCTCGCGGCGGCCGGGCGCCTGCCCGAGGCCGAGTCGCACCTCCGCACCGCCGCGAGCGTGCATCCGCCGGCACAGTACTACCTCGGGACCGTCCTCATGGCGCGTGGACACCGCGCGGAGGCGATCGATCAGTTCAAGGCGTATCTCGAGACGCAGCCCCCGGCGCTCGATCAGGCCTATCTCGCGCGCGGCCTGCTTGCCGACACGCTGATCAAGGAGCGGCGCATTCCCGAGGCCGAGCGCGAGCTGCGCGTGATGCTCGACGTGAGGCCGGACGATGTGGAGGCGATGGGGATGCTGGGATCGGTGCTCGTGCGCGACCAGCGCTTCGAGGAGGCCCTTCCCGTCTACCGCAGGGCCGCGGCCGCGCGGCCCAATGATCCGCAGACGCTCGGCGGTCTGGGCATCGCCCTGGCGTCAACCGGCCGCGTCGATGAAGCGATTGCCGTCTTCCAGCGCGCCGTCGAGATCGATCCCCGCAACGCGCACGCTCGGCAGAACCTCCAGCGCGCCCTCGGCCTGCGGCCGCGTTGACCAATCATCAATCCCACTTCGTCAATCTTAAATACAAACGGGCCGGGGCATTGCCCCGGCCCGTTCCTGTGACCTTCTGCTTTAGAAGGAGAACATCGCGCCGATGCGGAAGACCCGCGGCGGGATGATGGAGTTGGGTGCCAGTGCGCTCGGGAGGCTGACGTTGGCGCCCCCGTAGGTCTGGGTCTCGTTGGTGTTGAGCACGTTGAATGCGTCGAACATCATCTTGATCCGGTACCGCTCGGAACCAGGGAGCCCGATCGTCTTCTGCAGGCCGAGGTCGAGCAGTTTCGTATCCTCGTAGCGGAAGCCGTCGAGCGGCTGGAACTGCAGCGTCGCGTAGTTGATGGTCGTCGCCGCGCCCGCCGCGTTGACGCCGCCGTACACGTTGCCCGGCCCGTTGATGGTCAGGGTGCGCGTGCCGCCCTGATACATGTTGAAGTTGCCGGACGCCATGACGCCCCACGGGAGCTGGTAGCTGCCGTTGGCCTTGAGCACGTACTTGGCAAGCGTGCTGACGCCTTCCGCATACGTGCGCGCCGTCGGGTTGATGAACGAGGTGTTCCCTTCCGGGTAGTAGTTCGGATTGTCCTGGATCGTGACGGAGCCGTTGAACTGCCACTTGTTGCTGAAGCGCTTGGTGACAGTGATGTCGACGCCGTTGTAGATCTGGTAGTTCGGGTTGGTCATCGTGATGCTGCCGAGGCCCGATGGACGCATCGCTCCCTGCCGCACGACGTAGTACTCACCCGTGTTGCCGCTGATTGGATCCGTGTACGACAGCGGACCGTCGTAGATGTTCTGCAGCGGAAAACCCGGCGCGCCCGGCTGGAAGCCGACCGTGTACGTCGCGGTGCCGCGATCGTACTTGCGGAAGATGTAGTCGACGCCCACCGCGAGATTCGGAATCAGCTCGTGCTGGATCCCGACCACGGCTTCGCGTGTGCGGCCAATCTTCGTGCTCTCGTCGACGGCGTTACCGGCCGGTGCCAGGACGCCCGTCGTCGTGTTGAAGCGCGAACTGCTCGACGTCGGCGTGCCCGTCAGCTCGTTGCCCTGGACGACGCCGTCGCGATTGGCGTCGGTCCAGCACGAGGTGCCCGTGCAGGCACCGGCGCTGGTGTTGTTTCCATACGTCAGGCTCGTCACCGTGAACAGCCCGCCGAGGGAGTCGGCGAGCGTGATGCGCGTCTGGTAGTAGTACGCGCCGGCCGCCTTCAGCGCCGTCTTGCCGTTGCCGAACAGGTCATACGTCAACGACACGCGCGGCGCGAAGTTGCCGAACGGCTTGATGGTCTCGAGCTCCCCGGTGTTCGGGTCCGTGCCCTGCTGCGTCGCCTCTTCGCACTGCGCAGGCAGGAGGTCGGGCCGAATCACGTTGGCCGGCACGCATCCGCCGAGGTACTTCGACTGCTGCCAGTCGTAGCGCAAGCCGCCCTGCACACGGAACTTGCCGCGGCTGAACGAGTCCTGCAGGTAGCCGGACCACATCCACCAGTCGTTGTTGCGCAGCTGGTCGCGATAGAGCACCGCCTGGTAGGGCACGAGTCCCGCGCCGGCCGTGCCGGGCGTGATGCGTGCGTCCGAGCAGTTGGCGACCAAGTTGCCATTGCACTGCAGTGTGGCGCGCGCGCCGCCGCTGTAGTGCGAGAACGACTGAATCGGATTCTTGCGGTAGCCCACGCCGAACTTCAGCGAGTGGTCGCCGCCGAGCTTGCCCGACAGGAAGTAGGTGCCGTCGGTCTTGAGCTCGTGCGACGGGCGTGTCGTCTGGTAGCTCGCGAGGATCGACCGGCTCCGGTAGCCGGTCGTGCGGAGCGAGAGCTGCTGCTGGTTCCACAGGCAGCTCGGGTCGCGGGTGTAGTCCGCGTTGCTGTCGCTGCCGTTGTACCGGCTGTCGCCGCAGGTGTCGTAATCCTGGTAGTCCAGGAAGAACCCGCCGCGCACGAAGGTGTAGATGTTGTTGAACACCAGCTTGTCGCTCGCCACGTACGTGTGCGTGAGCGAGTGGGTCGGCTGCGGGAAGCCCTTCCACGGGTCGCTGTACTGGCGGGTCGCCGCTTCGATGGCCGTCGTCGCCGACGCGCCGCGCGCGTTGCGCGACTTGTTGTCACCCTGCAGCAGGTACTGGAACTTGTGCGCCGAGTTGAGCTGGAAGTTCACCTTGCCGCCGAGGTGATAGATCGTCGTCTTGTCGTTCTTCAGGCAGTCCTGAACCTTCTGCAGGTCGTTGAACGCGATCTGGCCCGACAACGTGCCGAGGCGCTGCGCCTCGGCGTAGGCCACGCAGTCGCCGCCCTTGTCGCGGTCGAAGAAGTTCAGGATGCCGACGTTGATGTCCTGATGGTCGGCGTTCATCCAGAACCAGAGCTTGTTCTTGATGATCGGACCGCCATACTCGAACGACACGTTGGTGATCTTGGTGAGCGGGTTGCCCGACAGGAAGCCGCCCGTGCCGGTGCGGAACAGCTCCTCGGTCACGTTGGTCGACTGCATCGCGTCGTTTTCGAAGGTGCCCACGGCGCTGCCCTTGAAAATGTTGCTGCCGCTCTTCGTGATCAGGTTGATCGAGAGGCCGCTCGACTGAATCGAGACGTCGCCGCCGCCGTTGATGACCTGAATCTGCTCGAGGGAGTCGAAGTTGTAGTACGACGCCGACGAATTCGACGACAGGTCCGTCGTCGAGCCGCCTTCGACGTTCCACTGGACGTTGGCGGTCGTGCCGCGCGAGGCGAGACCGACCTGCTGGCCCGATGAGGACCCGCCGACGTTGAGGCCGGCGATGACGCCGGGCGTCATGTTGATGACCTGCCACGGATCACGCGCCGTCGGAATGTTCTGCAGGATCATGGCGTCGAACGTCGCGCCAGTCGTCGTGCGCTTCGTGTCGACCACGGGCGGGGCGCCCGAGACGGTCATCTCTTCCGTCATCTGTCCGATTTCCAGATTCTGGTCGATGCCGGCGTTGAAGCCCGCGACGATGACGATGTTGGGACGTGTGGCCTTCTTGAAGCCCTGAAGCTCGAAGGTAACGCTGTAGGTGCCGATCGGGATGTTCGGGAACTGATACGCTCCGGTCTCCGTCGTCACTGCGTCGCGCGGCTGCTGCAGCCCCGTACCCGCCACCGTTACGGTGACGCCCGGCATCACGGCCCCGGACGAATCCGTGACCTTGCCAAAGATCGACCCTACGCCCTGGGCATAGGCCGAATGTGTGAATACCAA
This sequence comes from Acidobacteriota bacterium, assembly GCA_030855205.1. Taxonomy (GTDB): domain Bacteria; phylum Acidobacteriota; class Vicinamibacteria; order Vicinamibacterales; family SCN-69-37; genus JALYRV01. The sequence goes on from JALYRV010000008.1 coordinate 22,532, forward strand.
CAGGAAGCCTGCGGTCAGCAGGATCCTTCTCAATCCTCGGGTCATCATCTCTCCTCCAAAGCTCCAACTACGGCTTGCACGAACGGGCTGGTGCACGAACGACATGCGTAGCGATGCTGGAGTGCAGGCGGGCAGGGACCCCCAGCAGGGCTAGACTTACACGGGATGGCGAATGCTACGCCCCGGCAGTACCCCAGTCAAGGAAACGTTTTCCTGTTGCTGGGCGTAATCCTGCTCCTCAAGTGCCTCGTGGTCTGGGAGTTGCGCAACCATCCCTTGCTGCACCCCGACGCGGGCCTCGACACGACGGCCTATGTGTCGCTCGCCCGGCAAGTCGCCGCGGGAGACCTGGCGCTCGGCCCGGGCCTGTATTTCGTCTCTCCCCTCTACATCTATGTGCTTGCTGCCGGGCTGGCGTTGTTCGACTCCTTCACGGCCGTGCGCCTGATGCAGGTGTTGCTCGGCACCCTGTCTGTCGGGGGCATCTTCCTCATGGCCCGCGCCTGGTTCACCCCCCGCGCCGCCTGGATCGCCGCAACCCTTGCCGGCGTGACGGGGATGTTCACGTTCTATGAGGTCATCGTTCTTCAGTCGTCCATCGACGCCTTCCTGACGTCCGCGGCCCTGACAGCCCTGACCTTCGCCCTGAAACCTCTACTCGCTGAACTTTCGTCCGGATCTTCAGTCTTTCGTCTTCGGTCTTTCGTCTTCTGCCTGTCAGGCGCCGTCTTTGGCATAGCGGCACTCAATCGACCGAACATGCTGCTGGCCGCCGCAGCGGTGTTCCTCGCCCTGGCCGTCGCGCGGCGCTTCCTGTTTGCCGTGCTGCTGGCAGCAGGCGTGCTCGCTGGTCTGGCGCCGGTCACCATTCGCAACGCCGTGGTGGCGGGGCAGTGGTCGCTGGTGTCGTCGCACGGCGGCCTGAATGCGTACATCGGCAACAACGAGAACGCGACCGGCTTCTACCGCGAAGTGCCCGGGATCAGGCCGCTCATCGAGGGGCAGCAGGAGGACGTGCGCCGTGTCGCCTCGGAGAGGCTCGGGCGTCCCGTGTCCGATGCGGAGGCATCGAGTTATTTCACCGGCCTCACTCGCGCCTGGGTCATGGCGCATCCGATGCAGGCCGCCGCGCTCTTCGCGAAGAAGCTGTACTACACCTTCCATGCGCAGCACGTCGCGCTTCCGCACAGCTATCCGTTCTTCGCGTACGACACGGGTTCGTCGCTGAGATATCTGTTCGTGGGGCCGTGGCTGCTGGTGCCGCTCGGACTGGCTGGTCTCCTGTTCGCACCGGGAGCTGTGAGCCGTGAGCGGTATCTGGTCTGGCTGGCGTTCGTGCCTGGCTACGCGATTGGCGTGGCCGCATTCTTCGTGGCTGAACGCTACCGTCTTCCCCTGCTCGTGCCGCTCTGTGTTGGCGCCGGCGCGGCGATCGACGCCGCGTGGCGCGCGATCGCGGCCCGCCGCGTTCGGCCGGTCACACCGCTCCTCGCATCCGCGGCGGTGATCGCGGTGATCGTCAACTGGCCGCTCCCGCTCGATGACGGCCGGTGGGACGATGGCCTGCGGACGGCGCAGCGGCTCGTCATTACCGGCCATTACGACGAGGCGGACGGGTGGGTGTCGAGGCTCGAAGCCGGCACACGCAGGCTCGGTCGCGCGCATCACGGTGTGGGCATGCAGCTCGTCGTGCAGGCTCAGCCGGCGCGCGCGCTGTCCCATTTGAAGCGCTCGCTCGAGCGCGGCTTCGCCGCGAATGACGACCCCGAAGTGTGGCTGCGCCTTGGCCGCCTGTCGGCGCGCAACGAGGGACCCGCGGCGGCAGAGCCCTTCTTTCGTCGAGGCGCGGAGCTCGGCGCCGCGAGAGCGGGCGCGCGCCAGCAGTACGGCCTGAATCTCCTCGTCATGGAGCGCTGGGAGGACGCGCGCCGCGAGTTGCGCGAAGCGGTGCGGCTTGCGCCCGGCGATGCCGACTCGCTCGCGCATCTGGCCTACTGCGAGATCAAGCTCGGCGACGCGGTGGCCGCGCGCGAGCATGTGCGCGCGGCGCTTCAGGCCGACGCCACCCACGCGCTCGCGCGCCAGCTTGCGGCGGCGCTGGGCCTCGATTAGTCTCTCGCAGGTTTTTCCAATGAGGTTGATGCCGCTCGTCGACGACATCCGATTCGCTGTCCGGCAGCTGCTGCGCTCGCCAGGGTTCACGATCGCGGCGATCGTCACCCTCGCGCTCGGCATCGGCGCGAACACCGCATTCTTCGCGGCGGTCAACGCGGTGGTGTTCAGACCGGTGCGGGCGATGAATCTCGAGCACGTCTGGCATCCGCGCGTTTATAAGAGAAGCTCACAGGGGTCGATGGACGCCGTGCAGTTTCGCCTGCTCGAGGCAGATCTGCCTGCGGGGGTGGAAGCGGCTGATGCCCGTGGCGGCGGCACGGTACTCGCGCACGTGCCCGGGCGCGCGGAGCTGGTCGCAGCGGAATTCGTCAGCGGCGGTCATGCGGCGGTCTTCGATCTGCGGCCGCAGGCGGGCAGGTTCATCTCGCACGAAGACGATCGCAGCGGCAGGCGGACCGTAGTGATCAGCGACAGGCTCTGGCGCCAGTGGTTCGGCGGAGACGCCGCCATCATCGAGAAGACCGTCCTGCGCATCGACAAGTACCCTTACGAGATCGTCGGCGTCGCGCCGCACGGCTATCGCGGCAATGCCGGGTGGGGACTCGGCAGCACCGATCTCTGGGTGGCGCTCAAGACCTCGCCCGCCGCGTCCAACACGCTGAGGATGGGCGTATTCGTCACGGTCCGGTTGTCGGCGGACGCCGATCCCGCTGATGTGGGCGCCCGCATGCATGCCGTCGTGGAGCCGTCGGTCCCGATGAACAGAGGGCCGTTCGACGTCAGGCTCGAACCCGTCACCTCCGCAGACGGACTGCGGGGACCCGGCATCATGCTGCTGACGTTCTCGTCGCTGATTCTCCTCGCGGCGTGCGCGAATCTCGCGAACATGCTCTACACGCGCGCCGCCCATCGCGCGGCGGAAGTCGCCGTGCGCCAGTCGCTCGGCGCCACGGCCGCGCGCATCTTCCGCTCGTTCCTGATCGAGGCCTTGCTGATTGCACTGACCGCCTCGACCCTCGGGCTCGCACTCGCGCTCACCGCGACCCGGCTGCTCCACGACGCCTTTCCGTCCTTCCAGGACCGCGCCACGCGCGTCTCGATCGATCTCTCGCCCGACTACCGGGTGTTCCTCTATGCCCTCGGCGCGGGGATCGGCGCCGCGCTGATTGTCGGCGTGCTGACCGCGTGGAAAGCGAGCCGCGTGCCGCCTCTGCTCGCAATGTCTCGCGGGGACGGAGCGACGTCCATCACGCAGGCGAGCCGGCGCGTACGACTCTCGCTGGTGGCGCTGCAGGTGACCGCGTCTGTGGTGCTGCTCATGGGCGCCGGCCTCTACCTGCGCCAGACGCATGCGGCGTTCGAGAACCTCCTGACATTCGACACGCGGCCCATCGGATCTGCGCGTGTGGAGCTCTCGCGCCACGGCTACACCGACACGCGCGCGCACGACTTTCTTCAACAGACGCTCGCGGGCATGCGCGCGCTCCCAGGCGTACAGCACGCCGCGCTGGCCGACGGCATCCCGGGCGCCATGCTCGGTGCCGGCGCCAATGTCACGATGGCCGCCGAGCGTCTCGACCTTCCGCCAACCCGCTACCTCGATTCATTTCACAAGCGCACGTCCGGAAGTCTGATCAGCGTGTCATCGGGATTCCTCGAGACCCTGGGTCTGCCGCTCGAGGCGGGACGCGATTTCACCGCGCGCGACGTTGACGGCGCGCCGCTCGTCGTGATGCTCAGCCGCAACGCGGCGGCGCTGCTACTGGGATCAGACGCCGCGATCGGCAGGCGCGTGATGATCGGCAACGAGGGGCACTGGCGCACGGTCGTCGGCATCTTCGCGAATCCGGCGCGTGTGAAAGAAAACGTGGGACCAAAGGAGACCCGCGCTGCGAACGTCATGCTGGTGCCCTGGGAGCAGCGCCACCAGCCGCCGCTGCACCGTCAGCAGGCACGCTATGACCAGCGGTACCAGCGGCAGATGCTGCTGTTCATCCGATCGGCCGAGGTGCGCGGCCAGCTCGACGCCTTGAGCGCCGCGGTCAGCGGCGTCGATCCCGGCGTCGCGCTCTTCGACGCCGCGCCCGTCGACGAGTCGATGCTTTCGTGGGTCGGTCCGCTCCGTGCCGCGCGGTTGCTGATGGTGTCGCTGGCGGTGCTCGCGCTCGCGATCACGGTCGTCGGCATCTACAGCGTGCTCGCCTTTCTCGTCTCGCGGCGCACGCGCGAGTTCGGCATTCGCATGGCGCTCGGCGCGCAGCGCCGCCAGGTGCTGAAAATGGTCTTCGACGAGGCGACGTTCCTGCTGCTGGTCGGACTCTTGTCCGGCGTCTTCGTGGCCGTACTGGGCGAGCGCATGCTGCTCTCCTCCCGCGCCGGTCTGCCGCCCAATGAGATTTCGACGTGGGCTTTTGTGCTTGTCCTGATTTTTACCGTCGGGCTCGCGGCCGGCCTGATTCCCGCGCGACGGGCGTCGAATATCGACCCGAATGCCGCCCTGCGGGATCTCTAGCGCGTCCCGATCTTTCCGGATGCTGCCCAGACACGATAGGATCGGGATCTTCGGCTGACGGCTCGCACCGCGGCCCGGACCCTGTGCGATCCGAGCCTGCGAACCGCGTCAGGGCCGGAAGGCAGCAGCGCTAAGCAGTGTCTCCGATGCGCCGCAGGTACTCCGGGCTGCGGTGAGGGCCGCCAGTCGAAGCTCAGTTCCGCAGCATCGAAGGACTGCGCCATCCCCTTATGTCTTACCAGGTACTCGCGCGCCGCTGGCGCCCACGGCATTTCGACGAAGTCGTCGGGCAGAAAGGCGTCACGCAGACGCTGCGCAATGCCATCGACAGCAGCCGGCTCGCGCAGTCGTACGTCTTCGCCGGCCCCCGCGGCGTCGGCAAGACGACGACGGCCCGCATCCTCGCGCGGTGTCTCAACTGCGTCACCGGCCCCACCGCCGCGCCGTGCGGCACCTGCGACGCGTGCGTCGAGATCGCCGAAGGGCGCGACATGGACGTGCAGGAGATCGACGCCGCCACGCACACGGGCATCGACTCGGTGCGGGAAGTCATCATCGACGTGCTCGGCCAGCGTCCCGTGCGCGACCGCTACAAGATTTACATCATCGACGAAGTCCATCGCTTCTCGAAGCAGGCCTTCGACGGGCTCCTGAAATCCATCGAAGAGCCGCCGCCCCACGTCGTGTTCATGATGGCGACGACGGAGCTCGACAAGGTGCCGCCGACGATTCAGTCGCGCTCGCAGGTGTTCGAGCTCAAGGCGATCGGCACGGGCGCGATTCGCGATCAGCTCAAGAAGATCGCAATCGCCGACAAGCTCGAGATCGACGACATGGCGCTGGCCCTCGTGGCGCGATCGGCCGAGGGCAGCATGCGCGACGCACAGAGCGCGCTCGATCAGGTCATCGCGTTTGCGGGCACGACTGTCACGTCGGCGGATGTCGCTGCGGTGCTCGGGCTGGTTGGACGCGACCTCCTGTACGACATGGCGGAAGCGGTGGCCGACGAGAATCCCGCCGCCATCTTCGCGGCGGCCGATCGTGCGGCGGAGGCGGGCAACGACCTGAAGCTGGTCTGCCGCGAGCTCGCCCGCATGGTGCGCGATATGCTCGTCGTGACGCTCGATCCCTCGCGCCTGTCGGATCCCGACATCGCGCCGGAGCCCGAGCGCGATCGCCTGCAGGCGCTGGCCGCGCGCTTCTCGCCCGAGGATTTGATGCGCGCGTTCGACGTGCTCTCGCGCGCCGAGTTCGAGGTGCGCGGCTCCGCGCAGCCGCGCTATCACCTCGAGATGGCGCTGCTGAAGCTCGTGCACCTGCGCAAGCTGGCGCCGATTGGGGATCTGCTCGCTTCGCTCGCGAGCGAGGGCAAAGGGCAAAGGGCGGCAGGGCAGCCGCGACCGGCTCCGCCACTCGCCCCTGCACGTGCGGCCGCACCGCCCGCGCGCCCGGCTGTGCAGTCGCAGCGAGCCCCGGGCACCGGGCACAAAGCGACAGTGCCAGCCCCGGTGCCAGCACCAACCACGCCGCAGGCACCCGCACCGGGCACGCCTCACGCAGCACCGAGCACCCCGCCTTCCCCGATCGCCGGCGATGCGAAAGACGCGATTCTGTCTGCGGTTCGGACGCAGAAGAAGATGCTGTACGGCACGGTCATCGCGCAGGCGCAGCGCGTCGAGCTGACGGGGGACACGATGACGTTCATGTTCGGTCCCGCGCACAAGCTGCTGCGTTCGCAGCTCGATCAGCAGCGCGCGGCGGTCGAGGCCATCGCCACCGAGGCCGCGGGGCGCAGGATCCTCGTCAAGACCACCGAAGGGCAGCCGTCCGCCGGGGCGTCGGGCGCGGCCGGAGAAGCGGATCGGCGCAAGGAAGAGCTCAAGAAGAAGGCACTCGAACAGCCAGGCGTCCAGACGCTCATTGACGTCTTCGGCGCCGACATCCAGGAAGTCGAGGAGATCGACCGGTGAACATCCAGCAGATGATGAAACAGGCGCAGCAGATGCAGGAGCGCCTGCAGAAACAGATGGCCGAGACGCGCGTCGAAGCCACCGCCGGCGGCGGCATGGTCACCGTCGTCATGGACGGCGGGAAGCGCGTGATGAGCCTCACGATCGATCCCGAGGCGGTGTCGAAGGAAGATGTCGAGATGCTGCAGGATCTCATCCTCGCCGCGATCAACGACGCGCACCGCAAGGTCGACGAGGAGCTGCAGAAGCAGATGGGCGGCATGCTGCCTCCCGGCATGAAACTGCCGGGCATGTAGCTGATGTCACGTATCGATCCTCTGGCGCGGCTCGTCGAGGAGCTGCAGCGCCTGCCGGGCATCGGCGCCAAGACCGCTCAGCGCCTGGCCTTCTACGTGCTCAAGACGCCGCGCGCCGATGTCGAGCGGCTCGCCGAGGCCATGCGCCTCGTCAAGGAAAACGTCACGTACTGCTCGCTGTGCAACAACATCACGGATCAGGATCCGTGTTGGTACTGCACGACCGACACCCGCGACCGCCGCATCATTTGCGTCGTCGAAGAGCCCGAGAACGTGACGTCGGTCGAGCGTTCCCGCGACTTCACTGGTCTCTATCACGTGCTGATGGGGGCGCTGTCGCCGCTGCAGGGCGTGGGGCCTGACGACCTGAAGATCCGCGGTCTGCTGACGCGCGTGGGCGCGGGCGGCGTCGAGGAAGTGATCCTTGCGACCAACCCCAACGTCGAGGGAGAAGCGACGGCGATCTATCTCGCGCGCCTGCTGAAACCGCTGGGCGTAAAGGTCACGCGTATCGCGATGGGCGTGCCGGTCGGCAGCGATCTCGATTACGCCGACGAGTTCACCATGCACAAGGCGATGGAGGGACGCAGGGAAGTGTAGCGTTGGTGAATTGAGGATTAAGAATTGCTGAGGGTGCGAAGCGAGAAGCCGCGCCTTGCGATGACCGCGACGCCGATGGCGGTCCAGAAGAGCACCCGCAGTTTCCGCGACAGGCCCAGCAGCACGCCGGTGCCATCCGCAAGGCCGATCAGCCCCGCCGCTTTTTCGGCCCCGAACTCTTCCACCCCCACGCGCATCGGTACGAAGCGGAACACGACGTTGATGACGCGGCCCGCCGATTCGAGGATGAAGGCGTGCAGGAGGCTCGGCGGCGCGCCGGAGAGCAGCCAGAGCACCAGGTAGACCTCGCCGACGCCGAAGACGTGGAATAGCCCTTCGAAGGCGAACATCCGTCCGAGGCGGCCTTTCGTCGACGTGTAGAACGTGTACGCCTTCGATTCGACGGCCCGGAGACGTGCCGAGCCTGGAAGCCAGGACGGCAGGTGATCGAGCGCTGATCGTCCCGCGACGGGCCTTCGCAGCAGCAGGAAGATCACCGCGGCCACGAGCGCCATCATGGCGATGAGGGCGGCCGTCGCGATCGCGCGGAGGTTGTCGGGCAGCGCGACTGTCAGCACGAGGAGCGCCATGCCGCAGACAATCACGCTCGCGATCGTCAGCGAGTAGAAGACGTTCTCGAGCCCGAGCGCCGCAGCCGCTTCACCGACAGGGCCTCGCCCTTTGAGATAGCCGATCTTGGCGGGCTCGCCGGCCAGCGGGCCGAGCGGGAGCAGGTTGCCGACCGCCTCGCCGGCAAGCGTGGCGCCGATCATGGACGCAAGCGGCGGAGGGGTGCGCATCAGCGCGCGCCACGCGAGCGTGCGCGCGAGCAGCCGGACGCTGGAGATCGCGATGATGGCCGGCAGTCCCCAGCCGATCTGGCGGAGCCCCTTCTGCACCTCGTCGAATCCGGCCCGCTGCAGGGAATAGATGAAAAGCCCGAGCGCGAAGATGGCGATGAGAATGCCGCTGAGCGTGACGCGGCGCGACGGCATGCGCGACATCATCCCATATAATCTGAGCCGTGCTTCCCGCCGCGTATCAGGTCCCGGCCGCGATTCTGCTCGTCATTGGCGGGCTCGTCGCCTGCTTCGCGGGCTACCGGCTGTTCCGGATCGTGCTCGGCATTTTCGGGTTCTTCATCGGTGCGTTCGTGGCCACGTCGGCGATGGGCACCTCCGACACCGCCTGGCTCGTCGGCGCCGCGCTTGCCGGCGGTCTCATCGGCGCGCTGATTCTGATCGCGGCGTATTTCATCGGCGTCGCGCTGATTGGCGCGGGGCTCGCGGCCCTTGCGGTCAATGTCGGCTGGAACCAGCTGGCCGGCGCCGAGCCGCCCGCGCTGGCGATCATCATCGCCGCGGTCATTGGCGCGCTCGCGTCGCTCTCGCTTCAGCGGTACGTGATTGTGATCGGCACGGCATTCGGCGGCGCGTGGACGCTGCTGGTGGGCGGTCTCGCCGTGATGGGCAACCGCGCCGCGGCGACGGCAGCGACCGGAGCCGTCGAGCGCGCCGATGTGTGGGTGCTCTATCCCACGTCCCCCGCGCCCGGGCAGACGTGGGTGGTGGTGGCGTGGATCGTGCTGGGTCTGGCCGGAGTGTTCGTGCAGATGCGGTACACCGCGAAGAAATAGGAACGAGGAATTGATGGCGACTTTTTCGAGACACGTAGAGATCGACTGGACAGGCAATCTGATGGAGGGCAGCGGCCAGGCTGTCGCGGGCACCGGCGCATTCACGCTACCGGTGACGTTCGGCACACGCATCGGCGAGCCCTGCGGTGGCACGAGCCCGGAGGAGCTGATCGCGGGCGCGCTGGGCGTCTGCTACACGATGGTGCTGTCGAACATGGTCGCCAAGAAGGGCGGCCAGGCGTCGAAGCTCCACGTGAAGGCGGAGGTCACCGCCGACAAGAGCGACGCCGGCATCAAGGTCGTCACGGCGACGCTGACGCCGCGCGCCGAAGGCCTCACGGGCATGAGCGCCGAGGACTTCACCGCGACGGCGAAGGAAGCGGAAAGCAAGTGCCCGGTCGCGAACGCGCTGCGCGGCAACGTTCAGATCGACGTCAACTAACGGCCGCTCTCTCTACTTGCCGGCCGGCGTGCCCGTCTCGACG
>JALYRV010000315.1:0-392 GCA_030855205.1 Acidobacteriota bacterium
GCGTGGTGTTGGTCGTACCGGCGAGCACGGCGACCACCGTGTCGAGCGTCGCTTCGTCGGTGACCCGGATGCCGTCGCGCTTGACCGGGTCGATGCCGCGGCGCGTGAGCTCGGCGTCGATCGCCTTGCCTCCGCCGTGCACGATCACGAGCGGCGTGCCGGCGCCGAGTGCGGCCACCGCATCGGCGGTGCGCGCGCGATCGGCGGGCGCGTCGATCAGCTCGCCCCCCAGCTTCAGGACCGTGAGGCCATTGAAAACTGAAGATGGCGCCGTCACGAAAGTCCCTCGGTTTCGTCGAGCGAGAACGCGACGTTGAAGTTCTGCACAGCCTGGCCCGCCGCACCCTTGATCAGGTTGTCGATGACCGACACGAGCACGAGGCGGCGCGTGG
>JALYRV010000315.1:406-3223 GCA_030855205.1 Acidobacteriota bacterium
CGTCCACCCGATGTCGCAGAAGTTCGTGTAGGCGACGTGCTTCACTTCCGGCATCGTGCCGCCGGTGAGCCGCACGAACGGCGCGTCCTTGTAGGCCGCCTCGAATGCGCCGGCGATCCGATCCACCGTGACGCCCGGCTGCACGCGCGCGTAGATCGTCTCGAAAATACCGCGATCGAGCGGCACGAGATGCGGCACGAACGTCACCTCGGCGCCGACCGACTGCTCGATCTCGGCCCCATGCCGGTGCGCGAAGATCCCGTACGCCGAGACGCTGCCGTGCACCTCGGAGAAATGCGTGCGATCGCTGGGCGTGCGGCCGGCGCCCGAGATGCCGGACTTCGCGTCGATCACGATTCCCGCCGGCAAATCGAGCAGGCCGGCGTCGGCGAGGGGTCGGATGGCGAGCGCCGCCGCTGTCGGATAGCAGCCCGGGCACGCCACCACGCTGGCCGCCTTGATCTCGGGACGCGAGAGTTCGGTCAGGCCGTAGGCGACACCCGCCGGCAGATCGCCTGTCGCCGGGTACCACTTGCCGCGGAGCTCGTCGCTGCGCAGGCGGAAGGCCCCCGAGAGATCGAAGATCCGCTTGACGCCGCGGGCCTGCAGTTCGGGCGCCAGCCGGGCCGACGCTTCTTCGGGCACCGCGAGAAACACCGCGTCCGCCGCGCTCAGCTTGTCGATGTCGAGCGGCTCGAGCGTGCCGGTCCACAGACGAGCGAGCTTCGGCAGCGGGCGCGCCGCACTGTCCGGGCTCGACGTCATCGCCGACGAGACCGTGACGCCGCGGTGCCGCGCCAGGATTCGGAGGAGCTCCTGCCCGGCATATCCGCTCGCCCCGGCAATCGCCACCGATACGGTGCTTGAATAATTATGCATCGTATGGTTTATTTATACATACATGACGCCGCGCGATCAACGATTAACTGGAGCGGCCGCCTCGGGTGCCCTCCGCAGGCCGGGCGCGGAGGCCGCATGAAGGCGTATCGTCAGTCGCAGATTCTCGAGATCGTCGAAGGCGGCGCGATTCACAGTCAGCTGGAGCTCGCGGCACGGCTCCGCAAGCGCGGCATCGACGTCACGCAGGCCACGCTCTCGCGCGACGTGCAGGATCTGAATCTGGTGAAGCGGGCCGCCGATGGCGCATACGCCAGGCCCGCGCAGGCCGGGGCCGCGCCCGTCGAGCCTTCGGTGTCGCTCCGGCGGCAGGTCGCGGCGCTCCTGCGAGGGGTCGAGCGCGTCGATCAGCTCCTGGTGCTCCGCACCGACCCGGGGCAGGCGCAGGCGCTCGGCGTCGCGATCGATCGCGCGCGGCACAAGGAGATCGCGGGCACCGTGGCGGGCGACGACACGATTCTCGTCATCTGCCGCGGCGGGCGGGCGGCGCAGGCCGTCGAGGCGGACTTCACCGAATGGTTGCGCCGGTGAAGTAGGTTGAGTGGGTTGCGTTGGTGGAGTGGGTTGCGTAGGTGGAGTGGGTTGCGTAGGTAGCTGAGTTCAACAGGAGAGACAGAAGTACATGGCAGCAGAGAAGATCATCCTCGCGTATTCGGGCGGCCTCGACACGTCGGTCGCCATCCCATGGCTGGCCGAGCGGTTCGACGCGGAGCTCATCGCCGTCACGATGGACCTTGGACAGGGCAAGGAGCTCGACGATGTTCGGGAGCGCGCGCTGGCGGTCGGCGCGAAGCGCGCCCACGTGATCGATCTCCGCGAGGAGTTCGCGCGCGACTACATCCTGCCCGCGCTGCAGGCCGGCGCGCTCTACGAAGGCAAGTATCCGCTGGCCACCGCGCTCGGCCGCCCGCTCATCGCGAAGCACCTCGTCGAGATCGGCCACATCGAGGGCTCGACGACCATCGCGCACGGCTGCACGGGCAAGGGCAACGATCAGGTGCGCATCGACGTCTCGGCGCGCGCCCTCGAACCCAAAGTTACGGTGATCGCCCCGGCCCGCATCTGGGGTCTCACGCGTCCTGAAGAGATTCAGTATGCGAAGGATCGCAACATCCCCGTGCCGGCAACCGTGGATAGTCCCTACAGCACCGACACGAACCTCTGGGGACGCTCGATCGAGTGCGGCTGCCTCGAGGATCCGTGGTGCGAGCCGCCGGACGACATCTATCTGCTGACGAAGTCGCCGGCCGAAGCGCCCGACACGCCGGCCTACGTCGAGATCGAATTCGAGAAGGGCGTGCCGATCAAGATCAACGGCATCGCGATGGGTCTCGTCGAGCTGATCTCGAGCCTCGAGACGATCGCGGGCGCGCACGGCGTCGGCCGCCTCGACATGGTGGAGAACCGGCTCGTCGGCATCAAGTCGCGCGAGATCTACGAGGCGCCGGCCGCCGTCGCGCTGCACACCGCGCACAAGGAGCTCGAGTCGCTGGTGATCCCGCGCGACCTAGAGCGCCTCAAGCGCCAGCTCGGGGCCGTTTATGCCGATCTGGTCTACAACGGCCTCTGGTTCACGCCGACGCGCGAGGCGATCGACGCGTTCGTGGCGAACGTGCAGGTGCGCGTGACGGGGGTCGTGCGCCTCAAGTTCTACAAAGGGGACTGCCGCGTCGTCGGACGAAAATCGCCCTACGCGCTCTACGATCACGCGCTCGCGACCTACGACGCGGGAGACGCGTTCGATCACACGGCGGCCGAGGGCTTCGTGAAGATCTGGGGCCTTCCTGTCGAGACGGCGGCGCGCAAATCGCCGAAGAAGGTCGAGGCCGCGCTGAAGGCGGAGGCCGAAGCCGCCAGGGGCGGTTCGCCGGTGCCGGTGGGCCACGCTGGAGCGAAGAGCTAGCGTGGCAGCGATGTGGT
>JALYRV010000116.1 GCA_030855205.1 Acidobacteriota bacterium
ATTGAATCCGACGTGCCACGCGCCCGCGCCGTAGCTGCGCGCGATCTGGCCCAGGGTGGTCGCGAAGGAATTCGACACGTTGATCTGAAACGAGTGGCCGCCCTTGCGGCTCTCGATCGCCACGCTGGCGTGCGGATCGCCGGCATCTTCTCCTGCGAGCCGGGGCACGATCTCACCCACGACGTAGAGCGATTCGGTCAGCCGCGCGCGGCCCCCGACGCCAAGCAGGAAGGCCGATTCGCTGGCCGTTGCCGACTCCGGCAGGGGATTGAGCACGACGAGAGGCTGCACGTAGAGCGCTCCGCGCTCACCGAACCGGCGCGAGACGAGCGCGCCCAGGGTCGTGGTGTAGGACTCGGTAAGATTGTCGAGGCCCTGCACGGCGCCAATGGCGTCGATCGCGACCGGACGCGACGGGGACTGTTGCAGGATCGACGTCTGCGCCGTGAGCTGAATCGTGCGATCGCTCGTCCGGAGTACGGCGATCTGGGTGCCGGGCAGAATCCCGTAGCGCACCTCGAGCCCCACGATGGCGCTGCTGTCGAAGCCGAAGAAGTCCGACGCCAGGTCGCCGAAGCTGCCGTCGCCAAGGCCACGCGTGAACCGGTGCGTGACGCGGAACGCCCATCGCCCGGCGGGCAGCCGCAGGGTGGTCGGCAGGCTGACCAGGGTGAAATCGGGTTCCGCGGGCACGAACGGCAGGTCGGGCGCCCCCCGGTCGAGGTCAGGCGCCTGGACCGTCCGCGGGGGCGGCGGTGCGGCCTCCTGCGCGAGCGCCGGGCCGGCGGCCGCGAGAGAGAGCAGCGCGATCAGGGCGCGGACGCGGCTTTTCATGGCTCCTTAGCGATTATAATGCCCACTCAGGAGCAGCTATCGAAATGGCCTACATCATTACTGAGCCTTGCATCGGGACGAAGGACGCCGCGTGTGTCGACGTCTGCCCGGTTGACTGTATTCACCCGCGCAAGGACGAACCGCAGTTCGAAGCGACCACGATGCTCTACATCCATCCCGATGAGTGCATCGACTGCGGCGCCTGCGTGCCGGCGTGTCCCGTCGAAGCGATCTTCGCGCTGGACGAAGTGCCGGACAAGTGGAAGAACTACATCGACGTGAACGCCGACCACTACAAGACGTAGACTTCGGCAATACAGGATTCAGATATGCGTCGAGTGCTCGCTGGTCTCGCCGCCGTTCTCTGCGGGCTGCTCGTGCCGGTGATGGCGCAGCAGCCCGCTGCCGTACCCGCCATCCAGGTGCAGGTCGGGGATCTGCTCGCCGCCGAGGCGAGGTTTGGTGACGCGCTGGCGGCGTACAGGCTGGCGCTCGGCGCGAGCGACGCGGACATCCGCATGCGCGCTGGCACGGGCGTCGTGACGATGCTGCTGCGGATGGGCGCGTTCGACGAGGCACGAGACGAGGCGCTGGCGCTGCGTGGATCGATGCCCGACGCCGCGACGGTGCGCGCGATGGCAGGAGATGCCCTGTGGGCGGCCGGCCTGTTCGAAGAGGCCGAAGCGGATTTCGACGCCGCGCTCCGCCACAACCCCGACGAGCCGCGCGCGCGCCACGGCCGCGCACGCTCGCTTGCCGCCCAGAGCCGCTTCGACGCGGCCCTCGTCGAGGCGCAGGCCGCCCTGCGGCTCGACCCGCGCGAGCCCGAGTTCCACTACACGATCGCCAGCCTCTACGAGCGCATGCGCCGGTTCGACGAGGCCGCCGGTGCGCTCGTGAGCTACGTCAACCTGATGCCCAACCGCGACCGCAGTGAGAAGGCCGCGTGGTCGCGCGCGCAGATCCGGTATCTCCGATCGTTCGAAGGGCGCCGTCCGTTCGAGTTCATCGGGCCGCCGGTGGTGCACACGGTGCCGTTCCGTATCGAGCGCGACAAATTGATCGTCCGCGGCAAGGTCAACGGTGGTCCCGCGATGGACTTCATTGTCGACACAGGCTCTGAACAGACAGTCATCTCGCGCGAAGTCGCGCGGCGTGCGGGGGTGGCGCCGGTCACGTACATGCAGAGCGCCGGCGTCGGCGAAGTCGGTTTCCGCGGCCTGCAGGTCGGCCGGCTCGAGCAGCTCGAGATCGGAACGTTCAAGGTGAAGAACGTCACGTGTCTCATCAAGAACCCCCCGATCGCGAACCTGCCGACGCGCGAGTCGGAAAGCTTTTCCCCGCTCGCGCTCGGCCTCTCGATGACCATCGATTATGGGCGCCGCCTCATCACGATGGCCGAGGAGCTGCCCGATGAGCCCTCGCACACCACCTTGCCGCTGCGCATGCACCGTCTCGCGATGGTGCGCGGTCTGGTGGGCGGCAACCCGGTCAGCTTCGCGGTCGACACCGGCGGCGAAGTGATCTCGATCAGCGCGCGCACCGCCGAAGCGCTCAACGCGCCGGCGTCGCTGCGGCGCGTGCCGCTCAAGGTGTACGGCACATCGGGCTGGGACCCGAATGCCTTCCTGCTGCCGTATGTCGACCTCGCGTTCAGCGGCCTGCTGTATCCGCGCACGTCGGTCGTCGTGCTCGATCTCGACGCCCCGAGCGCGCTCCTCGGCTTCAAGCTCGGCGGCATTGTCGGACACCGCTTCCTCCGCGACTACCGCGTAACCATCGACCTGCCGCGCGCGCGGCTCGGACTCAACCCGATCGCCCATTGACGGCCGCGTATCTCGAATTCAGCAGAGCCGAGTGGGCACGGCTGCGCGCGCAGACGCCCCTGACGCTGTCCGAGACGGATCTCGACGAGCTGCGCGGGATCAACGAGCGCGTGTCGCTCGCCGAGGTCGAGGCGATCTACCTGCCGCTGTCGCGGCTCCTCAACCTGCACGTGGCGGCCACGCAGACGCTGCAGAAGGCCGCCGATACCTTTCTCGGCAAGCCCCCCGGGCGCACGCCGTACGTGATCGGCGTGGCGGGCAGTGTGGCGGTGGGCAAGAGCACCGTCGCGCGCATCCTCCAGGCCCTGCTCTCACGCTGGCCGGACCATCCGCGCGTGGATCTCGTCACGACCGACGGCTTCCTCTTTCCGAACAAGGTGCTCGAGGCGCGAGGCCTGCTGGAGCGCAAGGGGTTCCCCGAGAGCTACGACGTGCGGCGGCTGATGCAGTTCATGACCGACGTGAAGGCCGGCACGCCGTCGGTGGACGCACCGGTCTACTCGCACCAGTCGTACGACATCGTCCGGGACGACCGGCAGGTCGTCGATTGCCCCGACATCCTCATCGTCGAGGGGCTCAACGTGCTGCAGACGCGCGACGGGCAACCGGGGCGTCCGCTGCGCCTGTTCGTGTCGGACTTCTTCGATTTCTCGATTTACATGGATGCCGAGGAACGCGACGTCGAGGAGTGGTACGTGGCGCGGTTCCGCACGCTGCGCGAAACGGTGTTTCAGGACCCCGGCTCCTACTTCCACCGGTACGCGGCGATGACGCACGAAGAAGCGGAAGCGACCGCGCGCCGCATCTGGCGCACCATCAACGGCGTGAACCTGCGCGAGAACATCGCGCCGACGCGAGAGCGCGCGCGGGTGGTGATGTTCAAGGACAGCGATCACGCCGTCAAGCGGGTCAGGATGAGGCGGATCTGAATTGAAGATTGATGATCTGGACTAGTGGCGAGTGGCGAACGCGGGGCGCCTTGCCAATCTGCAATTGATCATTCGTCAATCTTCATTGAATCTTCAATCGCAGATCCTCAATCTTCAATTCCCTGATCAGAAACGCCCACTGATCAGCCTTCTCCTGAATCACCTTGTCGATCGGCTTGCCGGCGCCATGGCCCGCGCTGGTCTCGATGCGAATCAGTACGGGGTTCGCCCCGGCCTGAGCGGCCTGGAGCGCGGCTGCGAACTTGAAGCTGTGAGCAGGCACGACGCGGTCGTCGTGATCGCCGGTGGTGACCAGCGTCGCCGGATATTGCCTGCCCGGGTGAATATTGTGCAGCGGCGAGTAGCGCAGCAGCACCTCGAAGTCTTCCTTCACCTCGGGATTGCCGTAGTCCGATGTCCAGGCGCGGCCGATCGTGAAGCGGTGGAAGCGGAGCATGTCCATCACGCCGACGGCCGGGAGCGCCGCGGCGAACAGCTCCGGGCGCTGCGTCATGACGGCGCCGACGAGCAGGCCGCCGTTGCTGCCGCCCCCGATCGCCAGCTTCGCCGGTGACGTGTATTCTTCCGCGATCAGGAACTCGGCCGCCGCGGTGAAGTCGTCGAACACGTTCTGCTTGCTCCCGAGGCGCCCCTGGTCGTGCCAGGTGCGGCCGTACTCGCCGCCGCCACGAATGTTCGCAACCGCATAGATGCCCCCCATCTCGAGCCAGGCCGCATTGCCCGCCGAGTAGCCGGGCGTCAGCGAGATGTCGAATCCACCGTAGCCATAGAGATACGTGGGGTTGGTGCCGTCGAGCTTCAGGCCCTTGCGACACGTCAGGAACATCGGCACCTCGGTGCCGTCCTTCGACTTGTAGAACACCTGCTTCGTCTCGAAACCGTCGGCCTTGAACGCCGTTTCGGGCCGCTTGAACACGCTCACGCCGCCCGAACCAAGGTCGTATTTGAAGATCGTCGCTGGATAGGTGAACGACGTGAACGCGAAGTACGATTCTCCGTCGGAGCGCTTGCCCCCAAAGCCGCCCACCGACCCGATCCCGGGCAATGCGATCTCCCGCTCGAACGAGCCGTCGCGGCGGTAGACGCGCGCGCGCTCCTGCGCGTGCGAGCGGACGACCGCGAGGAACCTGTCGCCGACCATGCTCACGTTGGCGAGCACGTCGCGTCCCTCGGCCTCTGCGATGAGCGTCCTCCAGCGGGCTGGCGCTGTCGCGCCGAGCTCGAGCGCGACCAGCCGCGAGCGCGGCGCGCCGTTGTTGGTGCGCACGTAGAACGTGTCGGCGTCGTTGCCGACCACGGTGTACTCGGCGTCGAACGCGTCGACGAGGGGGCGGAACGGCGAATCGGCCTTCGAGAGATCGCGGACGAAAATCCGGTTCTTCGGCTCGGTCCCCTCGAACTGGTAGATGAGCAGGTGACGGCCGTCTTCGGTGACGTCGGCGTTGAAGTTCCAGTCAGGCTGATCGGGGCGCTCGTAGATCAGCGCGTCGGCGTTCTGCGGCGTGCCGGCGCGATGGAAATAGACCTGGTGGTTGCGATTGACCGCCTGGAATTCGTCGCCGGACGCCGGCTCGGCGTAGCGGCTATAGAAGAAGCCCCTGCCGTCTTCGGTCCACGCCGCGCCGCTGAACTTCGACCACTTCACGACGTCTGGCAGATCCTTGCCGGTCGCCACGTCGCGCACGCGCCATTCGATCCAGTCCGAGCCGCCCCTCGACAGGCCGTAGGCGACCTTGCTGCCGTCGTGCGTGAATGCCATTCCGGAAATCGCCACCGTGCCGTCCGCGGAGAACAGGTGCGGGTCGATGAGCACGTTCTCTTTCGACGGCGGCGCGTTGACGTCTGTCGCGCGGTAGATGATCGGCTGCTTCTCCTCAGGCTGCCCGGAGATCCGGCTGAACACGAACCAGGGACCCTGCCTGGCCGGCAGGCCATAGCGCTCGTAGGTCCACAGCTCCTTGAGCCGCGCAAAGATGCGCCGCCGGGACGGCTCAGACTCCAGATACGCGAACGTGACCTTGTTCTGCGCCTCGACCCACGCCTTGGTCTCCGGGCTGTTGTCGTCTTCCAGCCAGCGGTAGGGGTCGGCGATCTTCACGCCGAAGTGGTCGTCGACGATGGGGTCCTTGCGAGTGTCGGGGTACTTGAGGGGGAGCTGCATCACGAGTAGAAGGGAAATGAAAAGCGCGCCGCGCAGCGTGGCTGTGCTCACGGGGCTATTCCCGGGATTGTCTGGCCTTGAGCCGCGCCTGGCGACGGACCTCGGCCTCCGCGGCGCGGCGGCGATCGGTCTCGGTCTCGAGCAGCAGCGGCGGAATCGGCAGGCGCTTGTGTTCGCGATCGACGGCGACGAATGTCAGAAAGGCGTGGCTCGTTTCGCGCCGCACGCCGGTGAGCGTTTCCTCGGAGAAGACCTCGACTTCGACTTCAAGTGACGTCTTGAATGTCGCCGTGACCGACGCCTTCAGGATGATGAGGTCGCCGACCTTGATCGGATGCAGGAACTGCAGGCCGTCGACCGCCGCCGTCACGAGCAGGCTGCGCGTGTGGCGGTGGCAGGCGATGGCGCCGGCGATGTCGATGAGATGCATGACGGTGCCGCCGAGGATGAAGCCAAGCGGATTGGCGTCATTCGGCAGCACGACCTGCACCATCTCAGTGGCAGAGGCGGACGGGGACTTTGGCGTCATGCACCCGATCACTTAGAAGTCGAAGCCGATCCAGAAGCTGAACTTCGGCTTGCGGAATTCCGTGCTGCCGCCCGAGCGCAGGAAGAGGACGTCTTCCCACGACTTGTTGAGCAGCGTGCGCCACGACCAGTCGAAGTGCATCGGGAAGCCGAGGGCGAACGTCTGCAGGCCGAAGCCGTAGGACGCGCGCGCGTCGATGAGGCGAAGACCCGTGACGTTGGCGGTTGCGAAGACCGGCGCGATGCGCTGCGTCGCCGGGTCGAACGCCGCGCCCACGAGCAGCTCGTACGACTCATCCGAGTCGGACCACAGCCGCAGGTCCTGGGAATTGAAGCCGGCCGCGCCGAAGTTCGCGAAGAACGTGCCGCGCAGTCCGCCGAGGACGCCGAACGGCGTCAGCGCCGCCTCGATGATCGGGAAGCGCAGCTCCGCGTTGGCGAAGAACGCCTTCTGGCCGAGGAAGCTCAGATAGTCGTAGCCGCGCAGCTCGGAGTTGCCGCCGAAGAAGAAGAAGTCGGGGTGCTGGCCCCAGCTCTTGAACCCCTTGCCGCGCAAGGCGAGCACGCCGTTGCTGGCGATGCGCATGTAGTAGCGCACGTCGGCCTCGGCCGTCTGCCGCGAGAGCGACTCGCCGATGTCGGGCGCGACTTCGTACGACAGCCGCATCGTGCTGCCGGCCACCGGCCCGTAGTTCCTGAACACCGTCGTCTCCTGCACGAACGCCACGCCGACGGGGTAGGAGCGTCCCTTCCGGAAGACCGTCGTGCCGTACTCGGCCAGCTGTGCGGCGTTCGCTTCGGCCTCGAGCTGTTCATCGCTGTAGGCCTCGTTGTACTGCGAGACGCCGCCAAACACTTCGACGCGGGCGTAGCGGTTGATCGGCCAGATGCCGAAGCCCGTGACGCCGCGGATCGAGCGGGTGGCGAGGGCGTCATCACGCTCGAGGAAGATGCCGAGATCGGACGCGAGGAACGGATCCACGCCGTAGAAGAACTGCGTCTGCGAAAATGCCTGGGCCGCCCACTGCAGCCGCCGCGACTGGTTCAGATACGAGAATGACAGGGTGCGGTACTGCTGTACCGACGAGGCGTACATCCCCACCTGCTGATCGCCGAGCACGTCCGTGAAGCTGATGCTCGTGCCCCCGAAGAAGTCGCCGCCGCTCGTCACGCCGACGCCGATGGGCGGGCGGCCGTCGAGGAACATCTTCTCGAACGTCCCCTTCCTCTTCTTGTTCGCCGGAATCAGCGTGTGCGAGAGCGGCGCCTGGAAGTCGACGACCGGTGAAGGGGAGCCGAAGTCAGCCGACGCGACGATGGCCTTCGGCTCGGCCGGCACGATCGCGTGGATGCCGAAGTCACCCTTGTAGTACGTGATGAACGCGATGCGCGTGTCGTTCGGTGTCTTGAGCGGCACGGGCGACAGGTTCGCGTTGAGCGTGTCGGTGTGCTGACGCAGCTCGCCGTTCTTGAGATTGAGCGTCCACACGTTGTGGATGTTGCCGTTCTGCGCGATCTCCGGCGTGATCGGTTGCGCCGGATCGGTCGCCGTCGACGAGAACACCAGCGTGTCGGCGTCGATGAAACGGGGGGCCTGATCGTCGTGCGTGCCGAACGTAATCTGCACGCGGGCGCCGGTCACCGTGTTCATGCGGAACAGCTTGTCGTTGCCGCTGATGCGCGAGACGTAGACGAGCGTCGTGCCGTCGGGCGAGAAGGCCGGCGCGTAGTCCGCGAACGCGTCCTTCGTGAGATTCGTCAGGGCGCCGCTCGCCAGGTCGACGACGAAGATGTCGCCGACCGCGCCCTGCAGCGCGGCGAACGCGACCCGCCGTCCGTCGGACGAGAAGTGCGGCGATTCAGGGGCGTCGACGGTCTTGAGCTCCACGCGATTGTCGATGTTGCCCGTGACGATGTTGTGCACCACGAGCGTCTTGTGCTTCTCGGTGCGTGCGAAGTATGCGATGCGGTCGCCGAGCGGCGACCATGAGATCCACGGCACGGCGTTGCCCCGCAGGCCGCCGGCCGTCGAGATGTACTCGTAGCCGCTGTCCTTGTCGAAGCCGCTGGTGACGTTGCGTACGACCTGGCCGTCCTTGCTCGAGATCAGGATGATGTCGAGCTCCTGATCCTTGCTGTTGCCTGCGACGGCGGCAATCAGCTCGCCGGAAGGAGACGCCGCGATGGAAATGACCGACGCGTAGCGCGTCCTGTCGGGGCGCGGCGCCAGGTTGCGGCCGTAGTCGTTGGGACGCTCCTTGTCGCGGAACGGACGGAAGCGATCCTTCAGGTAGCGCTCGAACTGCTCGTCGAACTCTTCAGGCTTGAGCCGCAACGCTTCTTCATACGCCGACTCGCCGCCGCCGATCACGCTCTTGCGCAGGGAGAAGAGGAACTGGCGCAGCCCTTCCTTGCCCCAGCGCGCCTCGATGAATTCGAACGTCGCATGACCGAGCGTGTAGACGAGACGGCCGCTGAGCGGCTGCGCGTCGAACTCCGTCATCTTCGGCACGTTGTCGGTGATCGCGGCGTCGCGCACGAGCATCAGGTCGAGCGGGTTCCAGTACCCGGCCATGTAATTGGCCAGGCCCTCGTCGACCCAGAGCGGAATGCCCGCGCGCGTGAGCGAGCGGGGAATGATGTCGAACTCGAAGACGTGCGTGAGCTCGTGCGTGATCAGCCGATAGAGCTGGTCCGGCGGCTCGTCGATCGGCAGCACCATGCGATCGCGGCCAGGCTCCGCAAACGCGAGCACGCCCTCGGGCAGCTCGCCCGGCGCGATGTTCTGCTGCTGGAACTCGCTCGAGGTCTTGAACAGGACCATCGGCACCTTGAAGGGCAGGTCGTGCTTCAGATCCGCGCTGATCTTCTGATACGCGCTCTCGGCGTAGCCCGCCACGCGCTCGAGATGCGGCTCGATCTCGGGGTAATAATAGATTTCGAAGTGGTCGGTGACGTAGATGTGCCACTTGAAGTGGTCGAACTTGATCCGGTTCTTGCCGAAGTACGGCACGTAGGGCGTCTGGGCGAGCACCGGCGCGGCCGGAAGCAGCAGCAACAGGGCCACGACCGGCAACAGGATCAGGCAGCGAAGTCGGCGCATCCGCATGGCGGGATTCCTCGAAAACACCCGAACGGTTCTGCGTGCCGGTAGGCAGGCAGGGCCGCGCGTCGAGCACCGCGCGCCCCGAACGCATGTTACTTCCAAACGACAGTTATAGACTCTCAACCCAGTGGCCCGGCCTTCTGAATTCGGCGACGACGCGCTCGGGCACATCGACGCCCTGTATTCGACCGCGCGCCGGCTCACGAAGAACCCGGCCGAAGCCGAGGACCTCGTCCAGGACACCTACCTGAAAGCGTTCCGCGCCAGGTCGGGCTTCCGTCCCGGCTCGAACCTGCGCGCCTGGCTCTTTGCCATTCTCCACAACACCTTTCTCAACGACATCCGCCGCCGGAAGGCGAGTCCCGTCGTGGCAGGGGAGGCGGCGGTCGAGTACGCCGCGGATCGGCACCCCGCGCCAGGGCCGACGCCCGAAGACAGGCTGATGGCACAGGCCGCGGCCGCCGACGTGGATGCCGCGCTGGCGGGTTTGCCCGACGCCTACCGGCAGGCGGTGTGGCTGCGCGACGTGCAGGAGATGCCGTATGCCGAGATCGCCGGCATCCTCCAGATCCCCATGGGCACCGTGATGTCGCGCATCGCCCGGGGCCGGAAACTGCTGCACGACGGGCTGGTCGAGATCCAGAACGCCGCTCCAGGCGTCAAAGCGAAAGGGACCTGAGAGGCATGTCGATTCGTGAATCCGGTTGCGAGGCCATCGAGCCTCTGCTGGCTCCCTACGGTGAGCCCGACGGTCCCGCCATGTCGGACGACGAGCGGGCCCTGGTTGTGGCCCATCTGGCGTCCTGCGCGCCGTGCCGCCACAAGTCAGACGCTTGCCGGGCCGCATGCGCCGCACTGCGCGCCAATGCCGCTGCGCTGCAGACCTCCGCTCCGCCACACCTG
>JALYRV010000009.1 GCA_030855205.1 Acidobacteriota bacterium
GTCGTAGGCCGCGTCTCGTCGAGAATGGGCGCGCAGTTCACGCCGAAGGGCACCAGATCGTCCAGCACGAAATGCCCGAGCGCATCGTTGCCGAGCACCGTGGAGAACGTCACGTCCGCGCCCGCCGCCACCAGGTGTTTGGCGACAACACCGGCGCCGCCGGTGTAGTCCACCTTGCGCTCGAAACGCAGGCTGATCGTCGGCGTCTTCGTCATGCCGCCAATCATGCTCGTGTAGGTATAGCTATCGACGATGGTGTCGCCGACGACGTGCACCTTCATGCCCTTCATCTTCGCGATGGCGGCGCGCAGGTCGCCGAAGGTCACGTTCTCGCCCTGCATCAGCGTCAGCAGCTTCTCGATCGCGATGCTTGGCGGCGCCAGATCGATGAGGGCTGACGATGAATACACGATGTCGCCAGGAGTAAAGATGATCTCGCCGCCGAAGCTGTCGAGGACGTTGATCTCCTCGCGCGTCTTCGGGTGCACCGATCCGGCGGTGTACTCGTAGCCCTTGGCGAAGAAGTCGGGCTGGATGATCGCGAGATTCTTCAGCGCCGTGTCGTCCTGGTCGATGATCACGTAGTCGACCATCTCGAGCACCGCAAGGTTGAACGCGCGGAGGTCTTCCGGCACGTACGGCCGCAGGTTGCTCTTCTTGATGTGCTGATCGGCCGTCAGGCTCGCGACGAGAATGTCGGCCTTCGTCTTGGCGTAGAGCAGGTGCCGGATGTGCCCGGGGTGCACGACATCGAACGTGCCGTGGCACATGATCACCTTCTTCGTGCGCGGGCGCGGTCCGATCGCCTCGCGTACTTCCTCGGCGCTCTTGATCTTGTGGGAATACAGCTGCTTGCTGGCGGAGTCCATGTCAGTTGTCCTTTGGGCTCAGGAACTCGAACCAGGTCCTCGTCGCCGTGGCAATCGACGCGGGGTCCCACAGGGGCGCGTGCCGCCAGTAGTCGATATTCGCGACGATGGTGGCGACGCCCTGCTCGAAGCCGACCTCAGGGGCCCAGCCAAGATCGGCCGTGATGCGGCTGATGTCGGCCATCGTGCAGTCGGGCTCGCCCGGGCGCCGCGGAATGTGCACCGCCGTGCCGCCGAGCAACTCGACCAGCCGGTTGACCGATTGCGGGTTGCCCGCGCCGAGGTTCCAGATGCGGCCGGTCAAGTCCGTCTCGGCAGCCGCGACGAACGCGCGCGCGACATCGGTGACGAACAGAAAGTCGCGGCGCTGCGTGCCGTCGCCGACAACCGTGAAGGGCACGCCGGCCAGCTTCTGCCGCAGGAACACGCCGAACACGGCGCCATAGGCGCCCGAGGTGCGCGAGCGAGTGCCATACGCGTTGAAGATCCGGATCGAGTTGACCGGCAGCTTGTAGACCATGTGCCAGTGCAGGGCGGCCTGCTCGCCCTGATACTTCGACAGGGCGTAGGGGTATTGCGGCGAGAGCGGATGGTCCTCGGTGGTCGGCACCGACGCCATTCCGTAGCAGGACGACGACGCGGCATAGACGAACTTCCGGACGCCCGCCGCGCGCGCGCACTCGAGCATGTGGACCGTGCCCTGCACGTTGGCCGACATGTACTCGAGCGGACGCTCAATCGACGGGACGATGTCGCCGATGCCCGCGAAATGAATCACGAACTGCGCATTCGTGAACATGGGATCGCCGGGCGCGTAGCTGCGGATGTCGCGCTCCTCGAAGACGAGATCGGCATTGCCCTTGTGCTGCGCGAGATTCTCCTCGCGGCCTCCCACCAGGCTGTCGATCACGCCGACGCGGTATCCCTTCTCCAGCAGCAGATCGACGGCGTGGCTGCCGATGAAGCCCGCGCCGCCGGTGACAATCGCATACGGACGCGCGCTCATTTGACGCCAATCGCCTTCATGGTGCGCACGTTGAAATACCGATCGTCGTCGAAGCTGTTCGGCAGCTTGCCGTCACGGAACGCCTGACAGAGCCCGCGCACCGCGTCTTCGACCGTGTACTTCGGCGCGAATCCGAGCGTCTGCTTAATCTTGTCCGAGTTGATGTGATACGACCGGAGGTCGTCCGACGTGGTCACCTCAATCGGAATCGACCCCTTGTCCGGGAACTCGTCCTCGACGATCTTCTTCACCGCCTTGGCGATGTCCATGATCGACATGTTCTCGGAGCCGCAGTTGAAGACCTGGTTCGCGATCTTCTCCTCCGGCGCGTTGAGCAGCACTTCACAGAGGTCGGCGTAATCCCGGACATGCAGGTTGGGCCGAAGCTGCGACCCGCCGAAGACGGTGATCCTGCCCTTGTTGACCGCGTGGTTGGTCAGGATGTTCACCGAGAGATCCAAACGCTGGCGGGGCGCGTAGCCGCACACCGTCGCCGGGCGGAAGACCACGCCGATGAACGTGTCGTCGGTGTGCTTGAACAGCAGCGGCTCGCACATGCCCTTGTACTTGTTGTAGAGGGTCAGCGGCACCAGCGGGTGCTCTTCGGTGACATTCGGCGAGTCCGACACACCGTAGACGGAGCTCGACGACGCAAAGACGAAACGCCGGACGCCCGCCTGCTTCGCCGCAACCACCGCCGGCTCGAACGAGTCGAGATTGACCGTCGTTGAGAGCCTCTCGTCGAGCTCGAAACTGGCGTCGTTGGAGATGCAGGCGAGGTGCAGCACCGCCTCCTGCCCCTCGCAGGCCGCGGCAACTTTTGCCGTGTCGCGGACGTCGCCCTGCAGAATCCGCAGGTTCGGGTCCTGTGTCGGCAGGTGCTCGCTGCCGTACCAGTGGAGCATGTCGAACACGGTGACCTGCCACCCACTCTTGAGCAGCTGCGGCACCACCACGCTGCCGCAGTAGCCGCCGCCGCCGATTACCAATACCTTTTTCATCGTTATTCCGTTCGAGGGATCAAAGTGCGAGCGTCGGTCAGCGCGCGACCCGGATGTCGTAGCCTGCCGCCTTCGCGTCGCGGCAGAACATTTCGACGGTTTCGAGAGAGTAGCGTTCGAGATCCTTGCCGACGAGCGACAGCTTCTTCAGAATATCGTTCGTGGCGGTGATGATGTGGCATCCGATCGCGTCCGCCTGGAAGATGTTGAGCAGCTCGCGCGGGCTGGCCCAGATCAACTCCGCCTTCGGCCGCGCCTCGAGCACCCTGACCGCCTCGGCCATCAACGGCACCGGATCGCGTCCCGTGTCGGCGATGCGGCCAGCGAACACCGAGACAATCGCCGCCGTCTGGGGGGCGAGACGCTCGGCGATGCGGCGCACCTGATCGACGGTCATGACGGCCGTGACGTTCAGCTGGACGCCGGCGCCGGACAGGCGCTCGACGAGGTCGCCGCAGAACTCGCCTCGCGTGTTGGTCACGGGAATCTTGACGTTGACGTTGGGGGCCCATGACGCGATCTCGCGCGCCTGCTTTTCCATCTCGTCGAACTCGTCGGCGAAGACCTCGAATGAGATCGGCCGTCCGCCGATGACCTCGAGCACCTGCAGGGCGAACGCCTTGTAGTCGGTGATGCCGGCCTTGCGCATCAGCGTCGGGTTGGTCGTGAACCCCTTGATAGACGGATCCGCCGCCATCTCCCTGATGCCCGCAAGGTCCGCGCCGTCGGCGAACAACTTAACCTTCAAGCTCTTGATATCAGTCATGTTCCTTCCCTGTCTTCCTGGCTGAATCGTCTGCGGCGGAGGCCGACACGAGCGCCGCCATCTCGGCAAGCGACGCCACGGCCACGAACGGCGGATCGGGCCGCTGCTCGTCGTACCCGTAATCGATGAAAAAGCTCCGGCACCCCGCCCGGTGGCCGGCTTCGACGTCGCGCCATCGATCGCCGACCATGTAGCTCGCCGTCAGATCGATGCCGAATTCGCGGGCCGCGTCGAGCAAGAGGCCGGCCTTCGGCTTCCGGCACGCGCAGGCATCCGCGTCGACATGCGGACAGACGCGAATGGCGTCGATCGCGAGCTCGTGCATCAGCCGCTCGTGCATCGCGGCGAGCACCTCAGAACGCTGCGCCCCGGTCGCGATGTCGGGCTGATTGGTCACGACAATCGCCAGGAATCCGGCCCTGCGAAGGGAGACCAGGGCCGTCTCGACGCCGGGGAGAATCTCCAGATCGGACGCATCGCGCGGCGCGAAGGGCTTCCCCTCACGCACGATCGAGCGGTTGATGACACCATCGCGATCGAGAAAGACCGCCGCACGCCCCGATGGAGCGCCGCTCGCTACCACTTCGTCGGACGCTTCTGGAGCACGGGATTCGAGACGAGACAATGCCACACGACGGCCTGGAAGGCCTCGCTGTGCGGGGTCACGAGATTGGGATCGACGGTCGGCACCACGACAGCCACGTCGGCGTTGGCTTTCGTGTACCCGCCGTCGCGGCCGACGATGCCGAAGACACCGGCGCCCTTCTCCCTGGCGAAATCAATCGCCTTGATCAGGTTGACGCTGACCTGGCGCTCCTGATTGCCACCGCCGACCGACATGATGAAGATGCCGTCGGTCGCGTTGAGCCGGCTCACCGCCAGCCACGCCGCGAGCGCACCGTCCCAACCCTCGTCGTTGATCCGCGCCGTCAGCTCCGAGACGTTGTCCGTCGGCGCATAGCTCTCGATGCCGCACAGCTTGCGAAAGTCGTTGACCGCATGCGAGCAATTTCCCGCGCTGCCGCCGACACCGAGGAAGAACAGGCGGCCGCCGGCATCGCGCAGGCGTCCGAGGGCGCCCGCGAGGCGCTCGATCTGTTCCTTGTCGATTTCCGACGCGATGCGCGCGACCTGATCAAAGTAGAGCCTGGTGTGAGTCATCAAATCCTCGAAGGTGACGCGTCGACCACGGCGTCCTGCATGGACCCGGCGCCGGTGCGGTTAACCAGACGCCCCTGTTCCAGCTCGATGATGCGATCGCATCGGCGGACCGTGCTGAGACGGTGGGCGATGATCAGAATCGTGAGGTCACGGTCCAGTCCCTCGATCGCATTCATCACCGACTCCTCGGTGGAGTTGTCGAGCGCGCTCGTGGCTTCATCGAACACCAGCACGCTCGCCTGCTTGTACAGGGCGCGCGCGATACCGATTCGCTGGCGCTGCCCGCCCGACAGGCGGACGCCGCGTTCGCCCACATGCGCGTCGTAGCCTTCGGGGCGGCCCTCGATGAAATCCGCGATCTGCGCCTGCCGCGCCGCATGACGCACGCGCGTCATGTCGATCGCGTCGCGCTGCACGCCGAACGCGATATTCTCGGCAAGTGTTGCGTCGGAGAGGAAGATGCTCTGCGGCACATGCGCAATCGCCCGTTGCCACGATTTCAGCGCCCCGTCTGTCACCGCGTCGCCGTCAACCAGCAGCGACCCCTCGGTTGGAAGCAGTAGACCCATCAGCAAATCCATCAACGTGCTCTTGCCGCTGCCCGTCGTGCCGACGAATCCGATGCGCGCACCCTTGGCGATGACGAGGTTCAGATCCTGGATCACCCAGGGACCGTCGTCGGTATACCGAAACGACACGTTCCTGAACTGGATGGCCGTGTTGAAGGGGCGCGGGCGCGCCGCGGGCTCTGCGGCCGCTTCATCGAGCGGTTGCTC
The DNA here is from genome assembly GCA_030855205.1 of Acidobacteriota bacterium. Taxonomy (GTDB): domain Bacteria; phylum Acidobacteriota; class Vicinamibacteria; order Vicinamibacterales; family SCN-69-37; genus JALYRV01. Next base: position 5,580 of record JALYRV010000009.1, read on the forward strand.
CAGCAACCCGACCATGGTCGCGAGCGACGCCTGCGTGCCGACGATGCTGGCCCATGTGCCGTAACTCTGCTGCAGCGCGGGCAGCAGCCGCTGCGCGCCCAGCGCGAGCGCGCCCAGCATGGGAAGCGCCGCCGCGACACCGCCGGCCCGCTGGCTGAGCACGTAGGCCAGCACCGCAATCATCACCATACCCAGCGCTTCCATCGAATAGCGGGGGCTTTGCCCGATGAAGACGTTATTGCCATGGGCCCGGCGCAACGGAAGGTCTGATTGACGATAGATATCGCAGTAGATCGACTGCGCGCCATCGAGCAGCACATCGCGGATGCCGCCCAGACCCTCCTGCAGCGCCTTGACGACCTGGTTCTGTTCGCGTGCGACGCGCTCGCTGTTGCGCCGCAACCGGCGGCGGGCGAACCAGGTAATCGCGCCGTAGCTGATGGCGAATCCCACGGTGATCTGAAGGGCGACCACAGGATTGACCGAGATCAGCGCGAGTGTCACCGCGAGCACCAGCACGGCCGAACCCATGAGCGTCAGGAGCGGCAGCATCACGCCGAAGACGACGGCGTTGACCTTGTCCGTCACGCCGCTGATGACTTCGCTGCTGTTCCGGGCCACATGCACGCGGTACGGCTGGTACAGGGTCCGGCGGTAGGCTTCCGTGCTGATGTCGGACCCGGCCGCTACCGCGAGACGGATGCTGGCCCACAGCAGCAACATACGGATGGCGCTCGCGATCACCGCCGCAGCCACGAAGGCGATCGTGAAAAACAGCGCGAGATCCTGCGGCGACGTGACCCCCGCAAAGTGCGCGATGCGCGCCACGAACGGACGTTCGATTGCCCGTTCAGGCGCGATGAGCGTGGCGAGAAACGGCAGCACCGCCCCGAGCGAGATGACTTCGGCCAACGCGCTGACCGGCATGAGGCTGATCAGCAACCAGAACTGCCGGCGGCGATCGCGGCTGAGCGATCGCCAGAGCCGTACGAGCAGATCGAGCAGTTCACCTTCGGAGCGCGTCGTCATGCGGAAGCCGGGATCCCGCCGGTTGGCGGCGCCGCCGCCCGGCGTGCCAGAATACCGGCATGGAACGCGTCGAGCTGCCGGCCCTGACTCCCGACGAGACACGCGATTTTCTCGGCCGTGCGGCCAGTTCGGCCAGACGCCGTCACCCGAAAATCCTGCACGCGCCGGGCGACGTCTTCAACCGCGTGATCAACTTCATGATGCGCGACTCCTACATGCAGCCGCATCTGCATCCGGGCGACCAGAAGATCGAGCACATCTATCTGATGGAAGGACGCCTCGCCGTGTTGTTCTTCAATGACGAGGGAGCCCTGACCGGCATCACGACGCTCGAGCGCGGAGGCGTCGACGCCATCGCCGTGCCCGCATTCACCTGGCACACCTACGTGATGCTCTCCGACACCGCCATCACCTACGAGACGATGATGGGTCAGTACGAGCCCTCGAGCTGGAAGGAGATGGCGCAATGGGCTCCCGAGGAGAACGCCCCCGGCAGCGCGGCCTACCTCTGCGAGCTCAAGACGCTGGCGGCCGGCGCGGGCAGCCGGCCCTAGTATCGTCACGCGGAACGCTCCCGCTGCCAGCGCAGGTCGTCCGAAATGAAGCCGTTGTCATGCAGGAACTCGAGCTGCTGCAACCGGTAGAAGCCGCGACGCTTGAAGACCTCGCTGTCGACACCACGCTCGACGAACAGCGCCACCATCTCGTGCACGCCCTGCTCCACTGTACGCGCGCAGCGGAATCCCGGCAGCGTCTCACGGAGTTTCTCGAACGAGACCTTGTAGGTGCGCGTGTCGACGCCGTCCTTCACTTTCCTGTCGCGGATCAGGCCGTCCTTGTCGAGCTCCGGGTTCTCGGTAAGGTACTTCAGGTCGCAGCCCGCGACGGCCCGCTGCACGATTTCGGCGATCCGGATGACCGGCATGTTATTGGCCTCGTCGCCGACGTTCATCACGCGGAGCCCTCCGCCCCCGTCGAGTTCGATGGCCTGCCGGATCGCCTCGCAGGCATCCAGGATGTGCAGGTTCGGACGCCACGATCGGCCATCGGAATTCAGCACGATGCGGCCGGTCGAGACCGCCATGCCCGCCAGCATGTTCACGACGACGTCGAAGCGCAGGCGCGGAGAGGCGCCGAAGACGGTGGCGAAGCGCAGCGCGATCGGCGAGAACGTCTCATCGGCGATCGACGCGAGGTCTTGCTCAATCTGCAGCTTGTTGAGCGAGTACGGCGTCTGCGGATGTGCCGGTGACGTCTCGGTCAGCAGCGTATCGCCGCCGAGCCCATAGATGGAACAGCTCGACGCGAAGACGAACCTGATGCCGCGCCGCTTGCACATCTCAGCGATCGCGCGGCTGTAATCGCGCGTGGGATCGTAAATGCGGGCCGCGTCGAGCTTCCCCATCGGGTCGTTCGAGATGCCGGCCAGGTGGACCACGGCGTCGATACCGGCCAGGTCTGCCTCGGTGATGTCGCGCGCGTCGCGATGCACGGTCGGCGTCGCGGGCGCCGGATACAGCCGCGCGTCTTCGAAGAAGCCCGTATCGAAGCCCGCGCAGTCGTAGCCGCGCTCAGCCAGATATGGGGTGAGGACGCTGCCGATGTAGCCAAGCGAGCCGGTCACGAGTACGCGGGTCATGTGAAGTCTGCTCCAGAGAGCCGAAGAGAAGGCCGCGTCAGGCGCGGCCGAGGAACGCGAGGGCCCGTGCGGTATCAGGGAGGAAGCGATCCGGATTCGCGCCGTACCCCTCGTCGGGGCAACCGCGCCTGTGCAGCGACAGCACCCTGACCTCCGGATACGGCTCGACCGTCTGGGCGATGATCGCGTCCCCGAACTTCGTCACGGTCTTCGAGTCATCGACGACGATCAGCTTGCCGGTGCGGCGGCACGAGTCAATCACGGGCGCGAGATCCATGCCGGGAATGAAGTTCACGTGAAACAGATCGGCCGCGGCACCGGCCGTGGCCAGGCGGCCGCGCATCTCGAGCGCGTCTCGCAGCGAGAAATTGAGGCTCACGATCGTCGCGTCGTCGCCGGAGGCGTAGCGAAAGAGGCTCTCGTCCTCCGCCGCGGCCTCTACCGGAACCGTCAGCGCCGGCGCGGCGAAGAGCCGCTGGCTCAGACAGATGACGCGGAAGCCGGGGGACGCGAAGTGCCGCGCGACTACGCGCGCCGCATCCTCGGCGCCGTTGAGGCAGTACACCGGAATGTTGGCGAGCGACGCGAAGTCGCCCGCGGCGTTCAGGCTCGACTGCGGCCCCTGGAACCCCTGGTCGCACACGATGACGAAGATCGTGAAGCTGCCCCACGTCTCGCGCGCCTGATAGGCGCGAATGAAGTTGAACGTGTTGCAGGCCTGTTCCAGCCCCAACAGGATGAAGTCGAGTTGCTTGCCGAACAGCGCCGCCTGACCGCCGTCGAGCAGCATGCCCAGCCCCATCCCCACGTGCGTCAGCTCGCAGTTGCCGACGTTCTGAATCAGTCCTTCCGTATTGACCGTGAGCCCGCGCGCCAGCCCGCCGATGCGCGACCCGTAGTTGATGTTCTCGCCGAATATCAGGATCGGGCCGCAGGCCGCGGTCACCTTGTTGACCTCGCCGACGATGTGCTGGATGTAAGTGGGATTAGACAAGCGGCGTTCCCTGCACAATCTGCTCGGCGAGCCGATCGAATTTCTCAGCGCCAATCGCGAGCCGCAGCGGCACGAGCGGATCGTTGCTCTCGTCGCCGAGCAGCAGACCGTCCTCGATGGCGATCCGGCGCGGATCCTCGGCCCAGCCCGGCGTGGGGCCGGCATGTTGATTGAACGTGCGGATCTCGAGCTCGACGAGCGACGGATGCCCGTCCGCGGCTTCCGCACGCGCTGCCGCGAGCGCGGCCTTGACGCCGGGCAGCGATGCGCCCGACGCGCGGCGATGGCCGACGCAGAGGCCCGCGCACACCAGCGCGAGATCGATCGGGCACCGGCGCTCGGCGATCGTCGATCCGAGCGAAAAATTGTTGTTCTCGACGACGACCACGAGCCCGAGGCCGTGGCTGCGCGCGAAGATGAGCGACTCCCAGAACACGCCCTCTTCCATGGCGCCGTCGCCGGTCAGCACGAAGACGACCCCCTGCCGCTTCACCAGCTTCCGGTGCATCGCGATGCCCGAACCGACCGCGAGATTGTTGCCGAGGATGCTCGAGCTGTACGCGATCGCGGTGCCCGCCATCGCGAGGTTCATCGACGCCATCTGCGCCGGCCGTCCGGCGGCCGCGTCGAGACGATAGTGCGCCAGTTCGCCTTCGATCGATTTCGATCGTGCGAGGTTGTAGGCGCCGTTGCGATGCGTCAGACACAGCGTGTCGTCGGGCTGCATCGTGACATCCATCGCGACGGCGGCGGCTTCGTGCCCGAACGCGAGGTGGACGGGGATGTTGAACTCTCCGGCCTTCAACCGCTCGTTCAGCAGATGCTGCCAGTACCGGAGGCGAATCAGCGCCGTGGCTTCTGCGTCGGTATACATCGTCGACACGTTCTCCCGCGCGTGCGGGACGATCAGCGCGGGCTCCCGGCCGCGTCGGCCTTCTTCAGCCAGCCCTCGGGGGATGACGTGATGCCGAGGCGCGTCCAGTGCGGCTCGATCGTGTACTCGGGGTGGAGCGAGACGAAGCGATGAATCGCGGTGAGCGGATGGTCGTCCTTCCATTCGGGCTTACCGCGTGGAATCTCGGACACCCAGGCTTGCGCGCCGTCATGGGCCACGAGGTAGCTGCCGGGCGTGACGAGCTCGCCGTACAGCTCGAGCTCGCGATAGACGTGCGCTTCGCTGTGGTTGCTGTCGAGGAAGACCAGCACGGTCTTCGCGTCGCCGACGGCGCGCCGGACGTCAGCCATGGTCTCGTCGGCAATCGACGAGCCCTGGATGAGCTCGATGCGGTGCGCGAGCGGATGCTCTTCGATCGCGGCGCGGTTGTGCGCGCGGATATCGATGTCGACGGCGACGACCTTGCCCTTGCCGATCAGCTCGAGGATCGACGCCGACAGCACCAGCGAGCCGCCGTGCGCCACGCCGGTCTCGATGACGACATCGGGCCGCACCTTCCAGAGCAGCTCCTGCACGGCGACGATGTCGTTCGGGAACTGGATGATGGGGCGTCCGAGCCAGGTCGGCTCGTACATCATGCGGTGCTCCGCGCCGGCCTTGATCCAGAGGTTGGAGAGCATGTCGAGCCCCTCGCGGGAGTAGAGCTCCACGGTCACGCGATCCGTGCCGGTGTCGAGCGTGAGTGTCGACCCATCCGGGGCTGTGTAGTTCTTCATGATCCGTTTCCGTCCTTGGTGTCGTGCGATCCGAATGGAGGCGCGTCAGTCCTGAACGACCGAGAGCAGGCGCGCGCCGCGCGGCTCGTAGTTGAACCCGATGTCGACCATCTCGGGGAGCGCGCGGCGCACGGCGTCCTGCCGTTCGGGCGGGACGACGAGATAGAGAAAGCCGCCGCCTCCGGCGCCGGCCAGTTTGCCCCCGATCGCGCCGGCCCCCCGGGCGGTCTCGTAGTACTGGTCGATCTGCGACGAGGTGATCTTGCTGGCGAGACTCCGTTTGGCACGCCAGCCCGCATCGAGAATAGCGCCGAGCCTGGGCGCGTTGTCCGGCGTGTGCAGCAGGACGTCACGGCACTCCGCCGCCATGTCGCGCATCCGGATGAGCGTGTCGCTTGTTTCACCGATATTGTCGCGCTGCTCCTCGAGGATCATACCGGCTTCACGCTGCATGCCCGTCCAGAAAAGCATGCTGTTGTTGAACAGCGACACGACGCCGTTGTCCTGCAGCCAGATGTGGTCGAGATGCACGCGTCCGTCGACCTGGAACGTGATGTAGTTGAGCCCGCCGAACGCCGCCGCATACTGATCCTGCTTGCCGATCGGCCGCTTCAGCATCTCGATCTCGACATGGCACGCCTCCTCGGCGAGCTGCCCTGCCGCGACGTTCTCGCCGCGCATCGTGTGCAGCGCGTACAGCAGCCCGACGGCGAAGCTGCTCGAGGAGCCGAGTCCGGACGACGCCGGCAGATCCGATGCGGTCGCGATGAACAACGGCGGATCGACATGCACGAGGCGCAGGCACTCGCGCGCAACGTCATTCTGAATCTCGTCGAGCGTGGAGACATGCTCGGTCTGCGAATAACTCAGCCGATATACCTCGTTGAACAGCGGGCTGTGACGCTTGACGGTCACATAGATGTATTTGTCGATCGTCGCGCTGATGACCGCGCCGCCATGACGGCGGTAGAAGTCGGGCAGATCCGTTCCGCCGCCGGCAAAGCTCAGGCGCTGTGGGGTGATGGTCGTGACCGCGCGCGGCAGTCCCTTATGCGTGATGATGACAGCGCCTCCCTGAAAAGTGGCACGTGCGTGACAGGACTGTCATGGCACGGCCTCCCACGACTGGAATCTCGAGATGAGCCACGGCACGAGGTCTGGCAGCGTATCGGCCGTACGCTCCGGCTGCCCGTCGCCGTTCACGACGGTGTCTTCGCCGACGAGCACGCCGACGCAGCCGGCGTTATAGGCTGCGATACTGTCGCGCGGATCGTCGCCGACATAAATCGTGCGGTTCAGGCGCAGCTGATGATCCGCTGACGCCTGGAAGAACATCCCGGGCGACGGCTTCCTGCATTCGCAGCCGTCATCCCAGTGATGCGGGCACACATAGACCGCCACGATGTCGATGCCCTGGCGCGCCAGCTCCTCGCGCATCCGCGCGTTGAGGGCCTCGACCTCGGAGGCCTTCTGCATGCCGCGCGCGATGCCGGCCTGGTTCGACAACACGATGAACCGGAATCCCTCGGCCGCCAGCTGACGCATCGCGTCGACGGTCGGCGCCACCCAGTGGAACTGGTCCCACGAGGTGACGTACTCGGCGCGCGGCGCACGCGCATTGATGGTGCCGTCCCGATCAATCAGCAGAATGCGCTTGTGCGCGAGGTAGCGTTCCGTCTCTCGAAGCCGATCGAGGTCGGAAATGCTGTGGTACGGATCGGCCTGCACGAAGCCGGCAAGCGCCTTCTCCTCGGCCAGCCGCTTCAACGTCGCCGAGAAGCTGACATCGGCGCCCGTCATCAGCGCCAGCAGCCGATCGCGTTCAGCCACCATGTAGCCGATCTCGACAAACGCCGCGCCGGCGGTGGTGCGCGCCGGATCGTACACGTCGACGATTCCGCGCTCGCCGAGCAGGACATTCGCGCGCGCCTTGGCCTGCACCAGGAGCGACACGATCGTGCCGCGCTCGACATGGAACGCGTGCAGTCGGTCGAGGCTGAACGGCACGTAATTGTCGGAGTACAGCAGCATGAAGCGCGGGTCGAGCAGGTCCCGCGCTTCCCAGATGCGGCGCCCCGTCTCCCACTCCGCCGGGCCGTGCGAATAACTGATGGCGACACCCGTCGACCCGCCGTCGCCGAAGTGCTCACGAATCTGGTCGCCGCGGTAGCCGGTCATCAGCACGATGCGCCGGATGCCCTGCTCCCGCAACTGCTGGATCAGGTACGCGAGGAACGGCCGGCCGTTGACAGGCGCCATCGGCTTCGGCAGGTTGTCGGTCAGCGGCCGCAGTCGCGTGCCGAGCCCGCCGCACAGGATGGCGGCCTGTTCAGGGCGGCTCACGCGGCCACGTCCATCGCCTGCAGCGTGGTGCGAATCCCCTCGGCCAGGCCGATCCGCGGCTCCCAGCCTGCGAGCCGCCGCGTGCGCGTCAGATCCGCCCAGAAACCGCCGGCCCGCGCGCCCGCGCCGGACACGGGCGGCCGTCCGTAGTGCGTGGCCACGCGGTTCGCGATCTCGCCGACGCTGGTCGGCTCGCCGCTGCCGAGATTGAACACACCGGACGGCGCATCGCATTCCGCCAGGGCCACGAGCCCGCGCGCGACGTCGTCCACGTGAATGAAATCCTGCACGGCGTGCGGCTCGCGGAGCGACGGCGTCTGCCCTGCGGCGAGCGAGGCGCGCAGATGCGGGATCAACGATCCACCGCGTTGACCGGGGCCGTACGCGAAGAAGACACGCGCCCAGCGATAGTCGAAGCCCGCCTCGCGCGCCACGCCATCGAGCAGCGTGCGAATGGAATGCTTCGTCGACGCGAACAGACCCGGCTCGACTGGCGCGGCGTCTTCGCGCTGAGGGCCGGTGACGCGCCCGTACTCCCAGCACGTGCCGGCGACGACGACGCGCTTGACGCGCGCGCGCACCAGGGTCTCCATCAGGGCAACGTTGGCATCGAGGTTGGCGCGACAGCGCGCGAGCGAGTAGTCAGGCAGGCCGTCCCACGCAAGATGCATGCACCAGTCGGGTGCGAAATCCACGACAGCCTGTTGCCACGGGCCCGGCGTCGCGAGATCGCCGTCCACCACGCGCGCGCCCGCGGGCACGACGCCGCCGTCGCGCGAGAGGCACAGCACATCCCGTCCGTTCAGGCACGTGAGCAGGCTGCGGCCCAGAAAGCCGCGCCCGCCGGTCACGAACACGCGTGCATCGCTCAGGGCCGTACCCGTGAGGCCGGATCGAAATCCGGAAAGCTTCGATCCTTCTCCGAGATCACTCGCGGCGCAAGCGGCCACGCGAAGCGGAACGCCGGATCGTCATAGCGGAAGCCGCCGTACGAGGCCGGCGCGTAGAACTCGCTCATGTAGTAATGGACAGTCGTGTCGGGCGACGTCGTCAGCCACGCATTCGCGCAGCCCGCCGGCACGTGCAGGCTGCGGCGATCCTGAGCCGAGAAGGCGACCGACACGGATTGCAGGAATGTGGGCGACTCCGGCCGCAGGTCGACGACGATGTCGTACAGGGCGCCGGAGAGACACGACAGGGTCTTCGCCTCGGCGAACGGCGCGCTCTGGAAGTGAAACCCGCGAAGGGTGCCCACGTGCGGGTTGACCGAGACATTGCCCTGCGCGACGGTAGCGGCCAGGCCGTGATCGGCGAATTCCCGCGCGCAGTACGACCGGTGGAACGCGCCGCGCTCATCCTCGAAGGCCTGCGGCTCGATCATCCAGACGCCGCGAAGCGCGAGCTCGGTGAACGTCACGCGAACGCAATCACGGAGGGCGCGCCCGGCAGCGGCACGATGACCTCGCCCGACCACCCATGCTCGCGCCGGATCTGGCCGAGAATCTCGTCGCGGAAGTTCCACGCCAGCAGCAGCACGACGTCAGGCTTCAGGGCGAACGCCTCGGCCGGCGGCAGGATCAGCACGTCGGTGCCGGGCGTGTAGGTGTGGTGCTTGAGCGGCGCGCCATCCGCGATCGCGTCGAGCATGTGGTGATCGATGCCGCAGAAGTTCAGCATCGTCGAGCTCCGGGCCGACGCACCGTAGCCGATGATGCGCTTGCCTTCGGCCCTCCTGGCGGACACAAGGGCGCTCAGCGCAGTGCGATGCTCGTCGCAGCGGTCTGCGAACTTCTTCCAGGGCGCGCCCTCACCGATGCCCAGCGCCTCTTCACGCGCCATCGCCGCGGTGTAGTCCGGCGTCAGGGGGCGCTCGGTCTTCGAAAAATAGACGACGTACGACCCGCCGCTGATCGGGCTGGTCGTGACATCGAACGGCAGCAGGCCCGCGCGCGCGAGCAGGCGCCGGATGCTGTGAAGCGAGTGGAAGTAGAGGTGCTCGTGATAAATCGAATCGTAGTGCAGCTCGTCGAGGATGACGTCGGCGCGATGGAACTCGATCGCGCCCGTGCCCTCTCGACTGAGGCAGCGCGCCATGCCGGCAACGACGTCGTTGGCGTTCGCGACGTGCGGGATGACATTGCGCGCGAACACGCAGTCCGCCTCGCCGTCGCGGGCGACGACGCCGTTGGCGACATCGAGCCCGAAGAACTCGGCGACTGTGGGGATGCCGTCCGCTTCCGCCATGGCCGCGATGTTGCGCGCCGGGTCCACACCGAGGACCTTGTCGCCGCGGTCACGGAACGGCTTCAGGAACGTACCGTCGTTGCTGGCGATCTCCACGGCGAACAGACGGCCCGGGCCGGATCGGTCCACCATACGCTCGCAGAACACCTGGCTGTAGGCACGCGCCGACTCGGACGTGCCGGTCACCCACACATAGTGGGCAAACAGTTTCTCCGGCGCGACGGTCTCGGTCAGCTGGATGGTGCCGCAGGCCTCGCAGCGGCAGATGCGGAGCGGAAAGACCGGTAACACCTCGCCGCGATCGCGGCGCAGGCTGTTGGCCAGGGGCTGATCGCCGAGATCGAGCACTGTCGGAATCGACCGGCTGTCGCAGATGCGGCAGGCGTCAATCGTAAAGGAAAGGGAATTCGTCACGACCACCGCAGCGCCGGATTCAGCATGCCGCCCTCGGACAGATGTTTCAGTTGTGCCAGGCGGTTCGTGGCGCGGCCTCGAAAGTCCGTCTCCGTGAATCCGACTCGCGTGAAGAACTCGACGAGCTCGGCCCCGCCCCGATCGAGCGTCCATGCCGGCGTATACCAGGGGGCCAGCTCGGTGAGAATGCGGTCGAAGCAGACGCGGTACGTCCGGGAATCGGACCCGTGCTCGCCGGTGAAGGTGAGGCGGCTGCCGGGCACGGCGCGGCCGGCGGCTTCGGCCAAATCGCGCACCGAGAAATTGCCGTTCGGAACGCCGACGTTGTACGACCGGCTCGCCACGAGCGACACCGGCGCTTCGATGCCCGCGATGAACGCGGAGCAGAGATCGCGAACGTGCACGACGGGCCGCCACGGCGTGCCGTCGCTTTTCACTTCGATCCGGCCGGTCGTGAACGCGCACGCGACGAGGCTGTTGTAGACGATGTCGCAGCGCAGCCGCGGGCTCGCGCCGAAGACGGTCGAGGGCCGGAAACAAACCACCGTGAAACGATCGGTGGCCATCTGCTTCAGCGCCACTTCCGCATCCCACTTGGTGCGGGCGTACGGCGTCAGCGGATTCTTCGCGCTCGTGTCTTCCTCGAGTTCGGTGTCGGCCGTCGAGACGCCATACATGCTCTGCGACGACGCGTAGATGAACCGCGATACGCCGGCGTCGCGCGCGCACGCCGCGAGACGCAGCGTGCCCTGCAGGTTGATCTCTTCAGTGAGCTCCGGCGACATCTCGCTGAGCGGATCGTTCGACAGCGCCGCCAGGTGCACGACGGTTTCGATGCCCTCGAGGTCCGCCGCCGTCACATCACGCACGTCGCGATGACGGGTCGGGTAGGCGGGGCCGGCCGGCCCGAGCAGGCACTCGGCGTAGTAGCCGGTGTCGAGCCCCGACACGGCGTATCCGCGCTCGAGCAACCCGCCGGTGAGCACCGAGCCGATGTAGCCCAGATCGCCGGTCACGAGCACGGAACGCGCGGTGCTCACTGCGCCCGTCCCGCGGTCTGCGCCATCAGCCGCTCGAGACACGCGAGCAGCCATGTCTGATGCACGGACTCGACGACGTTGTAGTTGCGGCTGTCGGTCCAGAGGTTCTGATCGCCCAGCGTGCGCAGGGGATTCGCCGCATCGAAGCCCGAGAGCGTCACGACGGTGAGGCCGAGCACTTTCGCCGCGCGGGCGGCATTGACGATGTTGGGTGACTGTCCGCTGCTGCTGATCAGCACGGCGACATCGCCCGGATCGGCATACGCCTCGATGGCCTTCGCGAGCCACTGGTCGTACCCATAGTCATTGCCAAAACACGTGATGAGGTCGGCTTCGTTGAACGAGATCGCGCGGATGGCGAGAGCCTTGGTGAGATCGACCGACACGTGGCTGGCAATCGCCGCGCTGCCGCCATTGCCGGCCACGATCACTTTCCGGCGCGCGCCTGGCACCGACCCGAGGGTCGTGCACAGCCGGTCGAGGTCCACGGCGCTGGCATCGGCAAGCCGCGCACGAATGGCATCGTAGAAATCGTCAAACAGCATGATGGGCCTGGAAGTCTTCGTAGGCGAGGGCGAGACCACGCTCGAGTGAGGCAGTCGCCTGCCAGCCCAGTCCGGTCAGGCGCCCGCAATCGAGCAGCTTGCGGGGCGTGCCGTCTGGCTTCGTGGCGTCGTACAGGATCTTTCCGGTGAAGCCGACGGTGCGCGCGACAAGCGTCGCGAGATCGGCAATCGTGATGTCGCGGCCCACACCGATGTTGACCACGGGAGCCGGCCCGTCGTTGCGGTCCGCCGCGAGCAGCGAGCGATACTGCTCGTCGGGCAGCGTCATGATGTGTACGCACGCGTCGGCCATGTCATCGACATACATGAACTCACGCAGCGACCGGCCCGTGCCCCAGATCGTGACGTCCGCCGCTCCGCCGACCTTGGCTTCATGAAACCGCCGGATGAGCGCCGGAATGACGTGGCTGTTCTGCGGGTGGTAGTTGTCGCCCGGGCCGTACAGGTTGGTCGGCATCACCGCGAGAAACTGCGTCCCGAACTGCCGGTTGTAACTCCAGCACATTTCGATGCCGGCAATCTTCGCGAGCGCGTACGGGCGATTGGTCGGTTCGAGCGGGCCCGTCAACAGCGAGTCTTCCGACAACGGCTGCGGCGCGAGCCGCGGATAGATGCAGCTCGACCCGAGAAACAGCAAACGGCGGACGCCGTGGCGGTGCGCGGCGTCGATGACATTGGTCTGCACCGCGAGGTTGTCGCGAATGAAGTCGGCCGGATACGTGTTGTTCGCGTGGATGCCGCCCACCTTGGCGGCCGCGAGGTACACATAGGCCGGCTTCTCCGCGGCGAAGAACGCGTCGACGCCGCGCGCATCGACGAGATCGAGCTCGGCATGCGTCCGCGCGACGATTGACTCGGGCGCGATGCCGCGCGCGATCAGATTGCGCTGAATCGCGCTTCCGACGAGCCCGCGATGACCGGCGACATAGATCCTGGAGTGGCTCATGAATGTCACAGAAAGAAGACGCGCTCGGGAGGGAGACCGAGATCGCGGATCTCTCGAAGAAGGTCGTCCGGATTGCCGAACGACATGACGACCAGCCGATCGAACGGCTTTCCCTCCAGGGTGAGCTGCCTGATGTCCGTGGTGCGATGGACCGTCAGGCCGAAGAAGGGCTTCGCTCGCGTGTCGTCGACCACGCCGACCAGACGCAGGTCCGTCTCCCCGACACACACGTAGCCGATCTCGGCCACCTCGCCCGCGCCGTGGAAGACGATGCGCTTTTCGCCGGGTTGCGCATCGGCCGGCCACGTCGACGAGAGCACCGCGAACTGCTGACGAATCCTCTCTCGCGCCTCGCGGTAGAACTGGACGCTGCGCTCAAGATACGCCCGCGTCATCCGCGTCTTTTCGGCGATGCCCGCCGGCGTGACGAAGTACCGGACGCGATTGGGCTTGATGTGGATGATGCGCACGCACCCGTGCCGAACCAGCCCCTTGATCAGGAGATTGGTGAGGCCGAGCGCAATCCCCAGCTCGCTTGCCAGCGAGCGCTGCGACACCTCGAGGCCCGCGCCAAACGCGTCGAGAATGCGAAGCGTGTGATTTTCGTGATCGGTGGCGGCCAAGGGGATGATTGGTAACGGGCAGAGGGACGAGCCGCACTCCGTGCCTGTCAGTCACAGGAACGGACCCGTTCCTGACCGGAGGCCGCAGCCGCGCCGTTCATGGGATGAACAGCCCATCACTGTAGGTCCGCGAGAGCGCCATGTCAAGTAAACGGAGGCCGGGCGTCGCGGCCGGCACGGGTGCCGTGTTATCGTCCTCAGCAATGCCAAAACGCGCGCTTATCACCGGAATCACCGGGCAGGACGGGTCGTATCTTGCCGAACTCCTCCTGGAAGATGGCTATGAGGTCTTCGGCCTGACCCGCCGCCTGTCGACCGCCAACTATTGGCGAATCGAGCACATCCTCGACCGCATCACCCTGATTCCGGGCGACCTCCTCGACCAGCTCTCCCTGATTCGCGCCCTCGAACGCTCGCGTCCGACCGAGCTCTACAACCTCGCCGCGATGTCGTTCGTCCCCGCCTCATGGGAGCAGCCCATGCTGACCGGCGAATTCAACTCGCAAGGCGTCACGCGCATGCTCGAAGCGGTTCGAGTCGTCGATCCCACGATCCGCCTCTATCAGGCGTCCTCGTCCGAGATGTTCGGCAAGGTCCGCGAGATCCCGCAGCGCGAAAGCACGCCGTTCTACCCGCGCAGCCCCTACGGGGTCTCGAAGACGTTCGCCCACTACATCACGGTGAACTACCGAGAGAGCTACGACCTGTTCGCCGTCTCCGGAATCCTGTTCAACCACGAGTCGCCCCGCCGCGGCCTCGAGTTCGTGACGCGCAAAGTGACCGACGCCGCCGCGCGCATCAAACTCGGCCTCGCGAAAGACCTCTCTCTCGGCAACCTCGACGCGCAGCGCGACTGGGGATTCGCCGGTGACTACGTCCGCGCCATGTGGCTGATGCTGCAGCAGAAGCACCCGGGCGACTACGTGATCGCGACCGGCGAGAGCCATTCGGTCAAGGAACTCGTCGAGATTGCGTTCGGACACCTCGGGCTCGACTGGCAGAAGTTCGTGAGCATCGATCCTGCGCTCATCCGGCCCGCGGAAGTCGATCACCTCATCGGCGACGCGGCGCTCGCACGCCAGGAACTCGGCTGGGCTCCGTCGGTCGACTTCAAGGGCCTCGTGACGATGATGGTCGATGCGGACCTGGCCCGCCACACGACGCAGGCGGGCGCCGCCGTCCCCGCGCGCCAATCCCGCTGAGCCGGAGCCTCTCCTGCCCATGTCTGAAATCGACGTCGTCGTCGTCGGCGCGGGATTCACCGGCCTTGCGTCGGCCATGATCCTCTCCGAACGAGGCCATTCGGTCTGCGTGCTCGACACGCATCCGCGCCCGGGCATGGAAGCGAGCACGCACAACAGCGGCGTCGTGCACGCCGGCCTGTACTACCCGCCGGCGAGCCTCAAGGCGCATCTGTGCCTCGAGGGACGCGACGCGCTCTATGCGTTCTGCGAGCGCCATGATGTGCCGCATCATCGAACGGGCAAGCTCGTGATCGCGGACGACGCCGGCCGCGAGGCGGAGCTCGAGGCGCTGGCGTTGAATGCGCGCGCCAACGGCGCGCGCGCCGAGCTGCTCTCCGGCGATGCCGTGCGGAAGCGCGAGCCGGCGGTCGACGCGCCTCTCGCGCTCTGGTCGCCCGACACCGGCATCGTCGACGCCTCGCAGCTCGTGCTGGCGTTCGCGATGCGCGCGAAGGCGGCCGGCGCGACCGTGCTGCTGAAGACGCCGGTCTCCCGCGGCGTCAGCGACGGCGAGGGCTTCGTTGTCGATACCGAGCACGAACAGATTCGTGCCGCCGTCGTCATCAACGCGGCGGGACTGTTCGCCGATGACGTGTCGCGCGCGCTCGGCGGCGAGGACTTCCGCGTCTGGGCGTGCCGCGGCGACTACGCGGAGCTCACAAGGTCCGCTGCCGCGCGATACTCGATGCCGATCTACCCGCTGCCGGAGAAATCGGGCCATGGGCTCGGAGTCCATTTCACGCCCACCGTCTCGGGCACCGTCCTGCTCGGTCCGACGTCGCGCTACCAGGACTCGAAGACCGACTACGAGTCGGATCGCCCCCCGCTGACCGCATTCTTCGAGGCCGCACGCAAACTCGTGCCTTCGCTGGCGTTGAGCGATCTGCGTGCGTCGAGCTCCGGGATTCGGGCCAAGCTGCATCCCCCCGAGGAGACGTTCGCGGATTTCATGATTCGCGCCGATGCGCGTGAGCCGCGGCTGATTCACGCGGCCGGGATCGATTCGCCGGGATTGACGTCGTCGCTGGCGGTTGGCCGGATGGTCGCCGACCTGGCAGAAGCGCGGCTCTAAGAGCGGCCGCGCGCCAGCCACTCACGCAGCGCGTCCTGCCACGCGCGGACGGGGACGCCCACGCCGGCGAGCTTCGCGGGATTCATCGCGCAGTACAGCGGGCGGGCGGCCCTCAGGTTGAGCGCGGCCAACGGCACGGGCCTGAGGCGCGGAACGACGCCGAGCAGCGCGGCCGCCTCCCGCGCGATCTCGACCCAGGAGGCGGCGCCGGAATTGACGCAGTGATACAGGCCGAATGGCGGCGCGCCTTCGACGAGCCCGCGTGTTGCAACGGCGATATCAGGGGCGTAGCTCGGTGACACAGTGCGATCGGTGATCACGGTGACCTCCTCGCCCGCTTTCAGCTTCGCGACGATGCCGCCGAGCGAACCGCTGCGGGCCGTGATGCCGGCCGTCGGGCCTCCAAAAATACTCTCGACCCGCAACACATAGCCTCGTGGCGCCGCGACGGCGAACCACTCGCCGAGCAGCTTCGTGCAGCCGTAGAAACTGCGCGGGCAAGGCGCGTCGGTCTCGACGTACGGCCGGTCCGTTTCACCGTCGAAGACGAAGTCGGTGCCGTAGTGAACGAGGACGGCGTCGCACCGTGCCGCCGCGCGCGCGAGTGCCATGACCGCGAGCGCGTTGACGTCCAGCGCCGGCATGGGATTGGCCTCGGCTCCGTCCACATCGTTGTAGGCCGCGCAATTGATGATCGCGTCCGGCCGCAGCTCCCGCATCCTCCGGTCTACGGCGGCGTGATCGGTGATGTCGAGATCGTCGCGCAGCAGCGGCGTCACGTCGTGTCCGGCGAATTCGGCGACGATCGCGGCGCCAAGGTGTCCGGCGGCGCCGGTGACGGCAACTCTCATGTCGCGTAAAAATCGCGGATCGCGGAGACGACGCGGGTGAGCTGGGCGCGCGTGAGCTCGCCGAAAATCGGTAGGGCGAGCGTCTCCACCGCGGCGCGCTCGGCTTCGGGGAAATCTCCCGCGCGGTGGCCGAGATACTGGAAGCACTGCTGCAAATGGAACGGCACCGGATAGTAGATCTCGGTGCCGATGTGTCTGCCCGCGAGAAACGGGCGGAGCTCGTCGCGCCGCGCGGCGCGCACCACGAACTGGTTGTAGATGTGGAGGCAGTCGGGGCGTGCCTCCGGCAGTATGAGGCGGTCGCCAAGACCGGCCTCCGCGAACAACTCACGGTAGATCGCGGCGTTCGCGCGCCTGGCCTCCGTCCATGGCCCGAGGTGCGGCGCCTTCACGCGGAGAATCGCGGCCTGCAGCGCGTCGAGCCTGAAATTCGCGCCGATCTTCTCGTGGTAGTAACGCGTCTCCGATCCGTGCGCGCGCATCAGCCGCAGCTCGCGCGCGAACGGCGCGTCGTTGGTCGTCGCCAGGCCGCCGTCGCCGAACGCCCCGAGGTTCTTGGTGGGAAAAAAGGAGAAGCAGGCCGTCAGTCCCCACGCCCCGGCCTGTTTGCCTCGATACGCCGCGCCGATCGACTGGCAGGCGTCCTCGATGATGGGAATGCCCTTCGCGCCGGCCGCGTCCATCAGCGGCTGCATGTCGGCCATCTGGCCGTAGAGGTGCACCGGGATGAGGGCTTTCGTGCGCGGCCCGATCGCGCGAATCGCCGCGGCCGTGTCAAGGTTGTAGGTCTCGGGGTCGATGTCGACCAGGACCGGCGTGGCGCCCACCCGCGCGATGCAGCCGGCGGTCGCGAAGAATGAGTAGGTCGAGGTGATCACCTCGTCCCCCGCTCCGATGCCGAGCGCCATCAGCGCGGCCAGCAGCGCGTCGGTGCCAGACGACATGCCCACGGCGTGATCGACCTCGAGCATGGCCGCCAGCTCACGCTCGAGGCTCTCCACCTCGGGGCCGCCGATGAAGCGCTGGCTGTCGGCCACCCGCGTCATCGCGTCGAGAATCCGGGATCGCATCGGGGCGTACTGAAGCTGGAGATCGAAGAGCGGGACGGCGGTATCTGGCAAAGCCCAAGAATTATACTGGTGGCTTGACGATTCGCCTGAACGGCGCGCCCCGTGAGCTCGCACGCCCAACGTCGCTGACGGCGCTTCTCGAGTCATTGGGCATCGACGCGCGGCGCGTGGCCGTCGAACACAACCGCCGGGTCGTGCCCCGCGCCGACTATCCGGCAACTCTGATTGGCGAGGGAGATGAGGTCGAAATCGTGAATTTCGTTGGAGGCGGCGCCGCGGACGCGCTCGTGATTGCCGGCCGGTCGTTTTCCTCACGCCTGATCGTCGGCACCGGCAAGTATCCGTCCCACGAGATCATGGCCGCCGCGCATGCCGCGTCGGGCACCGAGATGGTGACGGTGGCGGTGCGGCGCGTCGATCTCTCGAAGGGCGGCGCGGGAACGCTCCTCGACTTCATCGACACATCGAAGATTTTCCTGCTGCCCAATACGGCGGCGTGCTTCACGGCCGACGATGCGGTGCGCACGGCTCGGCTCGGGCGCGAGGCGGGCCTCTCCAACTGGGTCAAGCTCGAAGTCATCGGCGACCAGCGCACGCTCTTCCCCGACAACGAGGCGCTGCTCGAGGCGACGCGCATCCTCGTGAAAGAAGACTTCGTCGTGCTTCCGTACACGAACGACGATCCAGTGATGTGCCGTAAGCTCGAGGAGGCCGGCGCGGCGGCGGTGATGCCGCTCGGCGCGCCGATCGGATCAGGTCTGGGCATCCAGAATCCCAACAACATCCGCATCATCCGCGAGCAGGCGAAGATTCCGGTGATCGTCGATGCCGGCGTGGGCACGGCGTCGGACGCGGCGTTCGCGATGGAGCTGGGCGCCGATGCGGTGCTCATGAACACCGCGATTGCCGGCGCGGACGACCCGGTGCGGATGGCGGAGGCGATGAAGCACGCGATCATCGCCGGCCGGCTGGCCTATCGATCGGGACGCATCCCGCGGCGAATGCACGCGGCCGCCAGCAGCCCGATGGACGGGCTCATCACGCCGGTCCGGTGACATGCGCGTCACGACATCCGCGATCCCCGACGTGCTGCTCATCGAGCCGAAGGTCTTCTCCGACGATCGCGGCGAGTTTTTCGAGAGCTACAGCCAGGAGCGATTCGACCACGCCACCGGCGGCACGCGCCGCTTCGTGCAGGACAATCATTCGGTGTCGGCGCGGCACGTGTTGCGCGGCCTGCACTACCAGATCGCGCAGCCGCAGGCGAAGCTGGTGCGCGCGGTGGCCGGCGAAATTTTCGACGTCTGCGTCGACCTGCGCCGACGCTCGAAGACGTTCGGTCGATGGGTGGGCACGACGCTGAGCGGGGCGAACCGGCGCCAGGTCTGGATTCCCGAGGGGTTCGCCCACGGCTTCCTGGTCCTCTCGGAACAGGCGGAAGTCATCTACAAGACTACCGACTACTACGCGCCGGAGGCGGAGCGCACGGTGCGCTGGGACGATCCGGCGCTGGGTATTGCGTGGCCGACGACCGCGCCGGTGATCCTCTCGCCGAAGGACGCTGACGGCCGATGGCTCGCCGACGCCGACCTCTTCCCCTGATCAGCCGCGCCCGCGCGTCTTGACCGCCGCGCGCGTTTCGCGATCGGCCTCGCGCTTCTTGATCGTCTCGCGCTTGTCGTGGGCCTGCTTGCCTTTCGCGAGGCTCAGCGCAATCTTGATGCGGCCGTTCTTGAAGTACATGCGCACCGGAACGAGCGTCATGCCCTTCTCGACCGTCTTGCCGATCAGCTTCCGGATCTCCTGCTTGTGCAGCAACAGCTTTCGCTTGCGCGTCGGCTCGTGATCCGAGTACCCGCGCGCGCTGTACGGGCTGATGTGGACGTTGAAGAGAAAGACTTCCCCGCCTTCCACGCGCGCGTAGCTGTCGCGCAGGTTCACCCGGCCTTCGCGGATGGCCTTGACCTCGGTGCCCTGGAGCGCGATGCCGGCTTCGAAATTCTCGAGGAGGTGATAGTCGTGAAACGCCTTGCGGTTCTCGGCGATATTCTCGCGCGCGGCCTCGCGCTCGGTGGGCTTGGTCATGGGCCGATCCGGTGCGTCGGCGGCGGCAGCGGCCCGCCCGCCAGCCGCGCGGCCAGCAGCACGGCCTCGACGAGACTGCCCTCGTCGGCTTCCCCCTTGCCGGCGATGTCGAACGCCGTGCCGTGATCGACCGAGGTGCGCACGATCGGCAGCCCGAGCGTCACATTCACCGCCGAGCCGAAGCCAAGCAGCTTCACCGGAATCAATCCCTGGTCGTGGTACGACGCGACGATGACGTCGAACTCGCCGCGCGCGGCGCGCACGAACAGCGTGTCGGCGGGAAACGGCCCCGTTACGTCGATGCCCTCGGCGCGCATGGTGTCGATGGCGGGGCGCATGACCTCGCGCTCCTCGACGCCGATCAGGCCGTTCTCGCCCGCATGGGGATTGAGGGCAGCGACCGCGATGCGCGGGTGCGGCACGCCGAAGCGCGGCAGCTCGAGGTGTGACAGCTCCACGGCATCGCGCAGCTTCGACGCGGTCAGCGCCGCGGGCACCTGCGCGAGCGGGATGTGCACGGTCGCGAGCACCACGCGAAGACGCGGCGACCAGAACATCATCGCCACACGCGACGAGCCGGTCAGATGCGCGATCAGTTCGGTGTGACCCTTCCAGGGATGCCCCGCCATCGCGAGCGCTTCCTTGCTGATCGGCCCGGTGGCGACCGCGTCGACCTTGCCGCTGACAGCGTCGCCGACGGCCGCCTCGATCGCCTGATGCGCCGACGCGCCACTCGCGGCCGTCGGCGTCCCCGCTGGAAACGCTTTCAGCGCATCGTCGCTCCACGATCCGTACAGCACGGGCCGGCAGCAGGCGATGACGCGCGGCGACGCGGCCGCCTTGCGCGCGATTTCGGGGCCAATGCCTGCTGGATCGCCGACGGTGATCGCAATGACCGGCAGGCCCATGAAGATCTATTCCCTTGAGGTCGACACCGCGCCCGGCGCCCCGAGCTTGAACACGTTCGCGTGCCGGCCCTTGATGGCGTTGCGCGTGTCGACGATCACGTCGGCCTCGCGCACGAGCTGGTCATAGTCGAAGTCCTTGTGATCGGTCGTGATCACGACGCAATCAGCGCGCTTGATCTCGGCGCTGTCGAGCGCCTGAGACTGCAGAGCGACGCCGCCCGGCCATTCGTGTGCGTCGAGATGCGGCACCCAGGGGTCGGCATAGACGACCACCGCGCCCTTCTGATGCAGCAGCGACATCACGTCGAGCGCCGGCGACTCGCGCATGTCGTCGATGTCGCGCTTGTAGGCGATGCCGGCGATCAGGATGCGCGACCCGTTGATCGACTTGCGGCGGCTGTTGAGCGCGTCCGCGACTTTTTCGAGCACGTAGTGCGGCATGTTGCCGTTGATGTGGCCTGCCAGCTCGATGAAACGGGGCTCGAAGCCGGTCTGGCGCACCTTCCACGACAAATAGAAAGGATCGATCGGAATACAGTGTCCGCCAAGCCCCGGGCCCGGGTAGAACGGCATGAAGCCGAACGGCTTCGTGGCCGCGGCCGTCACGACTTCCCAGACGTCGATGCCTAGGCGATCGCACATCAGCGCCAGCTCGTTGACGAGGCCGATGTTGACGGCGCGGAACGTGTTCTCGAGCAGCTTCACCATCTCGGCGACACGTGTCGAGCTCACGGGCACGATCGTTTCGATCGCGGCCGAGTACAGGTCGGCGGCGAGCTGCGAGCAGGCGGGCGTGAGTCCCCCGACAACCTTCGGCACGTTGTGCGTCGAAAAATTCGGATTGCCGGGATCGACCCGCTCCGGCGAGAACGCAAGGAAGAAGTCGACGCCGGCCTTGAGCCCGCCACGCTCGAGGATTGGTTGCACGACCTCATCGGTCGTGCCGGGATAGGTGGTCGACTCCAGCACGACCAGCGTGCCCGGCTTGAGGAACTCCGCGATCCGCTCCGTTGCAGAGACGATATAGGACATGTCGGGGTCCTTCGTCTTGCGCAGCGGCGTCGGCACGCAGATGTTGATGCTGTCGAGATCCTTCACGACCGCGAAATCGGTGGTCGCGCTGAGCTTCGAGGCGGAAACGAGCGCCGCGACCTCCGCGGCCGGCACATCGGGAATGTAAGAGGTGCCCGCCTGGATCGCGTCGACCTTGCGCTGATCGAGATCGATTCCGACCGCGGTGTAGCCCGCCTTGCCGAACTCTACCGCGAGGGGAAGACCGACGTAGCCGAGCCCGACGACGCCTGTACGGGCCTGGCGGGACCGGATACGCTCCTGCAGCTTCAGCGCGACGGGGGAGAGAATTTGAGAAGACATGAAGCGTGAATCATAGCAACAAACAGGCACCGCGCCTCTCGCCCTACAGCGTGAGTGCGATCCAGTCGGCGACGATCTTCGTGTTGGCCTGACGATTGAGCGCCGAGAGCGCGCGCTCGACCGCGGCGAATGCCGCCAGCCCGCGCTCATGGCCGTACACGCGGGCCAGACCCGCGAGCTCGCCGGCCATGTCGGCGTTCGTGAGCAACGAAGGATCGCCGCCGGCGTTGAGGATCTGCATGTCGCGCAGGAATGCCGCGGCCGCCTCGAGGCGCGCGGCCAGCGCGTCGCGATCCTTGACGCGGCTCGAGGGTGAGGCCGCCGCGTTCTTCGCCGCCGCCAGCCGCCGCGCCGGTTGATCGGCGGAGCCGCCCGCCGCGGTCGTCAGGAGCTCGAGCGCGATCTCGCGCGCGTCGGTGAGCTCGCCATTGCTGCGCGCGAGCGCACCGCCGACACTGCCGTCCGACAACGCCGCGGCCGCGCGCGCCGGCGCCTCGTCCATCTTGTGGCGCTCGACCAGCACCTTCACGACATCGGCGTCCGACAGCGGGGCGAACCGCAGCTGATAACAGCGCGACCGCACCGTCGGCAACAGCATGTCGCACTGCGACGACACGAGAATGAACATCGACGCACTCGTCGGCTCTTCGAGCCGCTTCAGCAGCGCGTCCTGCGCGGCGCCGGCGGCCGCCTCGAGCTGATCGATGATGATGACGCGCCGGCGCCCTTCGAACGGACGGTACGCGACCTTCTCGAGCGCGTCGCGGATCTGCTCGATCTTGATCGAGCCGGTGTCGCCGGGCTCGACGAGAATAACGTCGCCGTGCACGTGACGCGCGATACGCGTGCAGCTCGAACACCTCCCGCACGCGTCTTCTGCAAGCGGCGGGGTCCCCTGCACCCCGCCTGGCTCGGTCGCTCGCGGGGCCCCTGCGCCCCGCTCCGCTCCCTCGCGATACGCCTTGCGCTCGGGACAATTGACCGCCTGGGCCACGGCCATGGCAATGGCGAACTTGCCCACGCCCTGCGGCCCGTTGAACAACAGGCTCTGCGGAAGCGAGTCGCGCGCGACCGCCGAAGCGAGCAGCTTGAGGAGCGGGCGATGCCCGGTGATGTCGCGAAACGGCACGGCCCTATCTTAAGGCCTGCAGCAGGTGGGTGGCGGCGGAGGCCTGGGCGGCGCCTTCTTGCGCTCCGCGTCCTTCTGACGGCGTTCTTCCTGACGTCGCTCTTCGCGCTCGCGGCGCTCGGCGGCCTCGCGCTCCTTGCGGGCTTCTTCCTGCCTCACCTGCTCCGGCGTCTTGGCGTTGCCGCCGAAAACGCGACGCCAGAGTCCAGGGCGGCGTGACGGATCGGCGGGCGTTCCGGCCGGCGGCGCCACCTCGGTGACGTCCGCAGGCCTGCCAGGCAGCGGCGTGCCGAGGGCGGGCGTTCCGGCAGGCGGCGCAGCCGTGTCCGGCGCGCCTTCGCGGGGGGCGTCGGCTGACGCCCGCGTCGTTCCGCTGACGACGTGATTGCCTCCATGCAGATCACAGTACGCCGTGGGCGCGGCGCTCTTGCGGACGTACTGCGTCACGGCGTACGAGCGCTGCGTCGCGACTCCGTAGTCGTCGAAGACCACTTCGCCCGCGCGGCAGCCGTCTGTCGCAAGCCGGCCCGACACGCGGCAGATGGCGACGCCGACGATGTCCTTCGGACGCTCGATCCACTCTGCCTTGTCGCCGCGCGTGGCATCGCGCATGTACCGCGCCCAGATGGGTACCGCGACTTCGGCCGCGTACCCGCCCTTGAAAATCGTGCGCGGCTGGTCGAAGCCGACCCACACGCCCGTCACGAGCGACGGCGTGAAGCCCACGAACCACGCGTCGACGTAGTCGTTGGTCGTGCCGGTCTTGCCGGCCGCCGGCAGCGTGAATCCCTCGCGCCTGGCGCCATACGCCGTACCGTGATTGATGACGTCGGTCAGCATGTCCGCCATGAAGTACGCGGTCGCTTCCTCGAGCGCGCGCTTCGCTGCGTCCTTGTGCTCGAACAGCACCTTGCCTTCGGCGTCGACGACCTTGCGGATGAACACCGCGTCGCGCACCATCCCGCCATTGGCGAACGCTCCGTAGGCGAGCGTCATGTCTTCGAGCGTGACCTCACCGGCGCCGAGCGCGAGCGACGGCACCGCGGGCTGATCCCCCAGTTCGAACTTCTTCGCGTACTCGACCGCCGTCTTCACGCCGACGGCGTTGATCATGTGCACGGCGGCGCGATTGCTCGACGTCTTGAGCGCCTGCCGCATCGTCATCGAACTCGCCGTAGAATGCTCGTCTTCAGGAACCCACGCGCCCTGGGGTGTGGCGATCGGCGCATTGAGATTGGTGAGGACCGTGCCGGGTGACGCGCCGTGCTCGAGCGCCGCGGCATAGACGAACGGCTTGAATGCCGACCCGGCCTGCCGTTTCGCCTGCACCGCGCGATTGAAGCGGCTCTCCTTGAAGCTGCGGCCTCCGACCAGCGCACGCACTTCCCCCGTGCGCGGATCGGCCGACATGAGCGCACCCTGCAGATAGTCCGGCGCGCCTTTCTCGGCGACCCAGCCCTTGACCGCCGCGGTGCGCGTCTTGTGGCGATAGTTCGCGCGCGTCTCGAGCTTGGCGAGCCATTCGGCGACGTGCTTCTCGGCCGACTGCTGCATCGACGCGTCGAGCGCGGTGTGAACCTTCAGGCCCCCCTGATACACGCGCTCCCATCCGAACTGCTCGACGAGCAGCAGGCGCACGTGCTCCTTGTAATAGAGGCCGAACGTCTCGTCGACGCTCAGGCCGTCCTTCAGCTTCAGGGGCTCGGCCTGCGCCTGCTTGAACTCCCCCGGCGTGATGGTCTCGGCGTCCACCATCGTCTGCAGCACGAGGTTGCGTCGCGTGATGGCGCGCTGCGGATTGATCGTCGGCGCCCACGATGACGGGGACTTGATCAGGCCGACGAGGAGCGCAGCCTCGGCCACGGTCAGCTCCTTCGCGGTCTTGGCGAAATAGCCGCGCGCGGCCGCTTCGATGCCATAGAGGCCGGCGCCGAAATACACCTTGTTGAGATAGAGCGCGAGGATCTCGTCCTTGGAATACGTGTTCTCGATCTGTGCCGCGAGCACGATCTCCTTGAGCTTGCGGCGATAGGTCTTGTCGGTCGAGAGGAAGCTGTTGCGGGCAAGCTGCTGCGTGACGGTGCTGCCCCCCTCGGCCTTGCGGCCGGCACGGAGGTTCCGGACAACGGCGCCGAGCACGCGGACGAAATCGACACCCTCGTGGGCGTAGAAGCGCTGATCTTCTGCGGAGAGGACGGCCTTGATGACGTTGGGGGAGACGTCGGTGAGGCGAACTTCGAGGCGCTGTTCCTTGAAGATCGTGAAGATCTGCTTGTCGTGCCGATCGAAGATCGTCGTGGCCTGATCCATCTGACCGATGCCGGCAATCTCGTCGCGCTCGGGAAGGTCGATGCCCACGTCGTAACTGAGCCACGCGGCCGACAGACCTGCCGTCCAGAAGGCGAGCCCGATGACCACAAGCATCGTGGCGGCCAGGCGCGGGCTGGCGCGGAACAGACGGCGGCCTCGATCGCCGGTCCATTCGCCGATTCTTCTCAACCGCTGCTTCATGTGTTCCTGTCGGTTCATTTTAGAGCTTCGAGCAACTGCTCGGGCCCGAAAGGCTTCTGGAGGACCGCGTCGGCCCCAAGGCGCGCCGCTTCGGCGGCATCGATCGTCATGCCACTCGTGATGATGATGCGCGGCACGCTGGGGCCCTCGCGGAGCGCGCGCGACACCGACTCGCCGCTCTGATCCGGCAGGCGCAAGTCGAGGAAGACGGCCTCGGGATTGTCCTCGGCCACGCGTTCGATCGCTTCGCGGCCGGTACCGGCAATCGACACGGTATGCCCCGCGAGTTCGAGCACCATCTGCATCACTTCGCGATTGGCGGCATCATCTTCGACGACCAGCACGCGCATGGGGATCGCCGGCTGGAGCTTAAAGGGGTCCACGCAGCCGGGAAATGCATGTCGGGTGCCGCCTATGGCTGGGGTCGAGAAGCGGCCCGGGCGTTGCAATCGACCCCAGCAGGAGGCAATGAATGCAGTTCTTACGTGTGTTGCTGGTTGTCCTGATGGCCGTCACGGTCGCGGGATGCGGGGTCATCGGAGGCATCTTCAAGGCGGGCCTCTGGGTGGGTGTCATTCTGGTCGTGCTGGTGCTCCTGCTTGGCGGATTCATCGCGTCGCGATTCCGGCGGCGGGGGTAACTACCTGCCAGGTGTGGTG
>JALYRV010000010.1 GCA_030855205.1 Acidobacteriota bacterium
GTGACGAACTGGATGTCCCGGATGTCGCCGAGAACCACGTCGGGCGAGTCCAGCAACGCCCGACCCTTGATCGACAGCTGCACGGCGTGCAGGGCCGACTCGTCGCGGTCAAGCATGATCAGCTCGGCCGGCCCGAAGCGCTGGATCTGCCGGCACAGCTCGGAACCGATCGAGCCGCCCGCACCCGTCACGGCCACACACGCGCCCTTGAGATAGGAGGAGCTGCTCGATCCGGAGTGCACCTGCGGGCGTCGCAGCAGGTCGGCGATATCGACACTGCGCAGGCGGCTCACGCTCAACTGACCGTCGAGCAACTCATACACACCCGGCATCACTCGCGACGGAATACGAAGCAACTGACAGCGTTCGACCGCGGCCCGGACCGCCGGCCCGCCGGCGGTGGGCATGGCGATGACCACCTCGTCGACGCGTTGCGTCTCGGCGACCTTGGCCAGAGCGCCGATGTTCCCGAGCACCGGCAGACCGTAGATCCGTTTGTTCGATTTGATCCGGTCGTCATCGAGAAATCCGATGGGCCGCAAGCCGAGATGCGGGTTCTTCTGCATCTCCCGCGCGACGAGCGCCCCGGCGTCTCCGGCGCCGACGATGAGCACCCGGCGGTTCGGCCTCGACGCGTCCCTCGGACGCCTCGACACCGTCTCCGCGATGGCGCGCAGCGATGCGCGCAAGCCTACGGTCAAGGCAAGCGTGAACAACCAGTCGAGCGGGGGAACGGAGCGCGAGAGGCCGGGAATCCATCCAAGGAGGCGACTGCCCACCATGAGGGCCGTCAACACGATGGAGGCGGCCGAATTTGCGAGGACGACGGCCATGAGGTCCCAGAAACCTGCATAGCGCCAGACTCGCTGGTACTGCCCGAACGCGAAGAACACCGCAATCTTCACGACAACCGCGGCGATGAGGAAGGGCACGAATTCAGGACGCGAGTCCGTGAACAGCCATCCGAAACGAAAGGCAAACGCGGCCCAGGCCGCGAGCAGGATCGCGGCAAAATCGGACAGGAGCAGATATCGATTACGCATCGGCGTCAGTAACGAATTATCGTCCAAGAGCGCCGAATTCGCACTGTGACATTCCAGTACACTCGCAGGGATTCAGCGTGGCGTGAGGGTCTCGGCGGACACGGGAGGTTGATGCGTGAGGGAACTCGGACGTGGTGGGCGGCAGAGCCTGATGCGCGCGGCGATGGGGCTGCTCGTCTGTGCCGGTCCCCTGATGGTGTTCCCTGAACTGGTGCCTGCCGGGGCGCGGACATGGGCCGTCACCACCGCAACCATGACGGCCCTCGGCGTGGGCTGGCTGCTGCTCTTCCACATCAGGACCGTGCGATTCGGACTGGGACTTTTCATCGGAGCCCTCGCCGCAGGGTGGCTGCTCTTGCCGAATCAGGATCCGGTGGGTCTCAGGCATTTCGGAGGCGTCGGGGCCGGCGTACTGACGATGGCGGTGCTCGCGTCGTGGGCCCGGACGGCGGGCCGCTTGAGCTTCGCCGCGACGGTCTTCGCGCTCGCGGCGATCGCCGTCCTCACGCTGGGATCGATGAACGCGTTCATCAACAACTCGAAGTTCATCACCGGCGCGGACCAGCGCGTGTGGTCCACGCCCGTTGCCCCGATGCTGCCGCTGATCATGATGGGCCTGCCTGGCATGGAGAGAAACGAAGGGCAGGTCAATCAAAACGCCCTTGCGGGCACGGCGCTGATGCTCGCGCCCACATGCGCGGGACTTGTCGCGGCCGCGTTCTTCGTCCGGCGGCACCGGTACGTCATGGCCGTGCCGGGCGCGCTGGCCGTCCTGATTGCTTTCGCCGTACTTGCCCGCACCCTCTCGCGTACCGCGTGGCTCGCCGCCATCGTGATGCTGGTGCTCCTCGCGGTCCGGTTCCGCCGGACACGGTATTGGGTGCTGGGAGCGCTCATCGCGACCGCGGTGGCGACGATTGCGGTGTCTCAGCTGCGCTCCGCGGACTTTGGAGATGGGGTTCGGTCAGTCACCGCCAGCCTGGAGACGCGGGAGGCGATCTGGAAGGCAGGAGCACGACGTCTGTGGGAGTCCCCATGGCTCGGTGCCGGCATCAACCAGTTCCACGAGCTGACACCCGGGGACGGAGCGCCGCCCATCTCGCATGCGCACAATATGCTGCTTCAGGTGGCGCTCGACGTCGGCGTGGCGGGTGCGATCGGCTACGGCGTGCTGATCTCGACCTTACTCGCGCGGGCCAGTCGCCTTGCGCACCGCGCCGATCTCGTCGGGCGCATCGGGGCAGGCGCCGGCCTGTCTCTGGCGGGGGTCCATCTGTTCGGATTGGCCGACGCCATCGCACTGGGCGCGAAGGTCGGAGCCTTCCAGTGGCTGTGCAGCGGACTGATCCTGGCGGCGTCTCAGTTGACGCTCCAGGCCCCTGCCGCCACTGCCTCGGAGTCTGCGATCACGGACGCGAGGCCACAGCCGCCTCCAGCCACCACGCCGCCGCCATGAGCGGCGCATACGCGATGACGACTCCCAGGGCGCCATCAAGGGTTCCCTTCGCGACCAGCACAGCCAGCGGAAACAGCCACGCCAGATTGATCGCGCAGACAGTCAGGGTCACGGCGGCGTGAGAGCGCCCCCGTGTGGCTTGCTGATAAGCGTGCGTGCGATGCGCCTCATAGAATCGCTCGCCCCGCAGCATGCGGCGCCCCAGCGTGAGCGTGGCGTCCACGATGAACACGCCCAGGAGAATGACCCAGCTCCAGAATAGAGGCGCCGCGACGCCGGCCGCCTGAAGGGAAAGCGTGGCCAGGACGATCCCGATGAAGCCGCTGCCCGCATCTCCGAGAAAAATCATGGCGGGTGGCCAGTTCCAGACGAGGAAGCCCGCAGCCGCACCTGCCATCACCAGCGGTGCGACCCATGGCGTACTCCCGGCCACTGTGGTGTAGAGCAAGGCGCCGCCGATCGAGACCGTGATGGTCTCGACTGCGGCGAGGCCGTCGATGCCATCCATGAAATTGGTGAGGTTCAGCAACCACACCACATACAAGAGAAGCAGGACACTGCTCGTCGGGCCAGGCAGCAGGGTGAAGCCGAAGATCGAAACGGCGGGTGGCCCTCCGAGACAGAGCAGAATCCAGGCGGCCCCGCCGACGTGTCCAAGCAGACGCCACTTCGGCGGCACATGCCCGTGATCGTCGATGAACCCGACGACGGCAGCCAGGGTCCCTCCACCGACCAGCGCCCAGAACAACGGCCACGGCAGGATGCCGCCGACAGCCAGCAGGGAGAAAGCGCAGGTGGCAGACGCGGCCACCGCGAGTCCCCCGCCTCGCGGGGTGGGAACGGCGTGCGAGCTCCTGGCATTGGGAACGTCGAGCAGCCGGCGGGCGATGGCATACCGCCGGAACCATCCGGTCAGGGCCCAGGAGACCGTGCCCACCCCCAGCACGAGGAGCACCGACATCGTCAGCGGACCGATCACAACGCCCGCATCATCAGTTCGAGTTGCGCGCGCACGCCCTCTTCGAAGCTGCGCGGCGCGTACCCGAAAACGCGCGTCGCATCCGCATGGTCGAAGGCCTTGTCTTCATGCAGCCGATCGATCTGCTCGACAGACAACGCCGGCTGCCGTGCGATGCGGCCCATGAACCCCACGGCGGCACGGACGGGCGCGGAGGGAATCCTTACGATGAGCCGTTTGCGGCCCAGCAGCTTCACGATCGTCCGCACCATTTCCTCCAGCGTCAGCGGTGCGCCGCCCGAGATGTTGTACGTCCCCGCAATCGTTTCCCGTTCGGCGACCGCTGAGGCAACCGCGGCGGCGACGTCCCCGACGTGGACAGGCTGCTGCCGCGCGTCGCCGGCCACCACGGGAACAATGGGCGAACGCTCAACGAACCGGATCAAACGCGCGATATTGCGATCGGCGGGTGTGCCGTAAATCATTGTCGGCCGCAGGATCGTCCAGAGCAGGCCGCTGTCTCTCACGAGCGACTCACCGTGCTGCCGGAGAGCCCGCGAACGCACGGGCAACTTCGTCAGAATCGCGGTGGTGCTGATGAAGACGCCGCGCGCCAGCCCGGAGCCGCGGATGGCGCTGAAGAGCGTGTCGTTCCAGTCGAAGCCCAGGGAGGCCACGTTCACGAGCGTGTCGGCGCCGTCGAATGCCGCGCGGAGGCTGTTCAGATCCCTCAGGTCCCCCACGGCGATTTCTACCCGGGCATCGCGGAGGCCGCTCGCCCGCGCGGGATCGCGAACCAGGCACCGGATCTCGACTGCGGGAAAGCGGTCGAGCAGGGCGCGGACCACGAAAGGCCCGGTGAACCCGGTTGCGCCAGTGACAACGATGCGCCGGCTCGTCACTTGCTCCGCGCCCTGGAACCGGCCACGACCTCTTCGAGCACCGTCGCGTACTTGCGCGCGAGCTCTTTGCGCTCGTAGTTCGCCTCGGCGAAACGCCGTCCGGACGCGCCAAGGCGCGCGCACAGCTCAGGGTCGTCCCTGAGGCGGCGCACCGCTGACGCTACGGCCCCGGCATCCTCGGGATCAACCGTCAGCGCGGCGCCTGAGGCGTCGAGGATGCGCCGCGCCTCGCCGCGGACACTCGCAACCATCGGGCGGCCGCACGCCATGATCTCGAACATCTTCGATGGAATGAACCCTTCGAAGAGCGGAATGTCGCGCAAGGGCACCAGTGCGGCATCACACGCCGCATACCACGATGGCATCAGCTCTCTGGGTTGCCCTCCCACGAACCGCACATTGGTGAGGTTTCGTGCCTGGGCGTGCGCCACCAGCGCCGCCTTGTCCGCGCCTTCGCCGACGAACACCCAGCAGATGTCCGGGTCGGCGGCGGTCATCTCGGCGGCATCGAGCTGACGGCTGAGCGCATGAGAAATGCCGTGCGCGCCGATGTACAGCACGACGAATTTTCCCGACAGACCATGCGCTGCTCGTATCTCGTTCTCGCGAAGGCCTGGCGCGAAGAACGTGCAGTCGACGCCGTTGGTGATGGTGACGAGCTTCGACGCCGGGATGCCGCGCGCCTTCAGACTGCGGGCAAAAGAGTCAGTGACGACCACGACCCTCGCGGACGCGCGGTACAGGAAGAGCTCAATGGACTCGAGGATGCGGATGATCAGACGGTTCTTCAACACGCCAAGCTCGATGAACACGCCCGGCCAGAGATCGCGCACCTCGAACACAAACGGGATACCGCGCGTCCGGCTCATGAACCACGCGGTCAGCACGGAGAAGAAGGTCGGCGACGAGACGATCAGCACATCGACGTTCCCGAGGCGCGGCGTGCTCAGCACCGCACTCGAGAACATGAACGACAGATGGCTGAGCGTTTTCTTGACGAAACCCTCGTTGGGGGTGGCGAAGAGCCAGTTGCGCCAGACCTCGACCATGCCCCGCCGCTCCTTCACGAACATCACGCCCTGATATGCGGGCGGCACGCGTCCGGTCGGATGATTCGGCATCGCCGTGATCACGCATACGTCGTGCCCCAGCTCGGCCCAGGCCTGACTGAGCTCGCCGACGCGCGCAGACGGCGCCCCGATCTCCGGCGGAAAATACTGGCAAAGATAGACAATGCGCATCAGTCCCCCTTCCCCGGCCCAGCGGCGGGAAACCGAAGCGTCCGGCCGTCGATGACGACGGCGAGCTCACCGGACGGCGCCATTGTCACCGTTGCCGCGGGGGCCTCCACGGAGGGTCTTGGCACCAGGATGTATCCGAATTTCGCAGGCACCTGGCCGCGCCCGTGCAGCCCAATCACCGTGTTCGGCACAGGCGGTCCAAACCGGTCCGCGTACCAGCCCTGCAGATCGACGGAGTCGCCGCTGATGGACTGCGCATCCGTGAACCCGTACCAGGCCAGATCCATCAACACATGCTCTCGCGCAATCCGGATCCACGCGTCTCCCCTCGTGACCACCGCCGCCTTCGGGTGCAGATGACAGAAGCTTGTCCATGCGTGCGCGCCGCGGCCTGCGATGGTGTCCGAAATGATCCAGAAGCCGGCATCGGTCCACAGAAACCGGCGGTGATGACGAGGGCTGCCCGGCAGGTGATCGAATCCGGTGTGCTCCGCGTCGAGGACGGCGTGCCGATCGTCCGCTTGGAACGTCACGTTCACGGGCGCCGCCCGCCGCCCAACGCGGAAGCTGCCCCAGCACTCGCTTTGCTCGGCAGCATCGACCATCACCGTGTTGTGGGCGCGGGTACTGCGGTAGTAGTCTCGCCACGGGCCGGCGGCGTACTGACCTACGCCCGAGTCGACCAGAATCCGCAGCCCACCGACACTGAGCTCGAAACTGAGCATGTCGGAGTGCGCGTGTGCAGGGAGATCGTCAGGGCACGCGGCCCCGACGTCGGCGAGCAGGAACCGATCCTCCCGCCCGTGCGGCAGGGCGACATATCCGCTGGCCGCGATCGCCACGTGCGGAGAATCGTGTGCCTCTTCCGCCGGTGCCCACCCGCCGGCAGCGGGCTGCGTGGAGAGTGCGCCGCGACCTCCCAGCAGCAACTCCAGCCTTGGCGTCGTCGCTCCCCCGCCGCGACCCGATAGACGCGACACGGCTGCGCGCAGTGTCGACGGCGCAGGCGCGACATCGAACGCACTGTCGTTGAAGAGCGGGATTTCCCCGTCCGGGTGTACGACGGCCGCCAGGAATGCATCCATTCGCGTTATGAGCGTCCGGACGCGGGCCAACAGGCTGGCGTCGTCGGGGCCAAGGATCGCTGCCACTTCGATAGCGTCCTGCAGTACATCGCAGTGATACATCGGCGACAGTTCGTAGTGCCCCCCGTCGGCGAGCACCTGTCGCTCCAGCTCGCGAACGAACCGGCCGCCGAACCGGCGCCGCCAAGTGTCGGCCGTAGGGCCGGTCCAGAAACAGCCCGCGAACAGCATGGCCTTCAGGTTCTTGAGAAGGTGGTTCCCGCCCACGTCGGTCTCGAGATTGCGCTGGAGGAACAGGGCGTGCTCCACCAGGCTGCGGCGCACCGGCTGGGGCACAGCGTCCGCCGTGACTGTCGCTGACAGCGCCAGCATCCAGTTCAGCATGCGCAACGACACGACGTACGGATGCCAGGCGTCGCGCGTCGCCCCCCGCCCATGAATCGGATTCGACCGAATCCAATCCTCGATCAGCTCGAACTGGTAGGCCTCCGACGCCGCCGGCGCCAGCGCGCGGTCGAGCAGGTGTTCGAAGTAGTGGAGGTGATATCGCCAGAGCTGCGACTGTGCGGGTGCCCGCCAGTCGGGCGGCCATCCGAGGTCGGCCGGCTGGTTGACGAACGTGAACTGCCCCGGCGCCGGCGTCTCGATAGACGCGCCGGGATTTCTTGAAGGGACTATGGGGGATCGGCTACGGAGGATCCGGGCCGGCGCGAGAAGCCCGAGCAGGTCCTCGCGCCAACGCAACTCGCTGGCGGCAACGCGACGGCTGTACAAGCGCGTGGCAGCTCCGGGACAGGACCGGCGGGCCAATGCCGCGACTCTGAGGCGTGCACGGGACACCACCTGCCCCGCACGAAGGTGCCTGACGGTGCGACCGTAGCGGGCGAACGACTTCAGCCCGAATGACGCCATTCACCCGAAACAATCACGTCCGCGATTCGCTCACCGGTCCTGCCGTCCCACAGGGGAGGCACGGCCGTCGCGCGCCCCTCGCCGGTTTCATCGATGACGCGCAGCGCCTCGCGAAGCAGTGCGTCCGTGTCACGTCCCACCAGAGTATTGGTGCCGATCTCAATCGTGACAGGGCGCTCGGTGTTCTCGCGCAGCGTGAGGCACGGTACTCCAAGGAACGTCGTTTCCTCCTGCACGCCGCCCGAATCGGTCACGACCAGCGCCGCGCCGCGTTGCAAGCCGATGAAGTCCAGATATCCGAGGGGCTCGAGCACGTGCAGCCCCGGACAGGTCCATCCCTCGCCCATGCGCGCGCGCGTTCGCGGATGGACCGGAAACAGCACCGGCACGCGCGCCGCCAGCGCGCGCAGGACACGCCGCACCCGCTCGAGCATCGCCACATCGTCGACGTTGGACGGACGATGCAATGTCACGAGGCAGAAGCGATCATGACTGGGGATACCCAGCCCGTTGAGAATGCGCGCGGGATCGGCCAGGGGCAGGAGCCTGACGAGCGAATCGATCATCACGTTGCCGACGAAGTGGATCCACGCCGGGTTCGTGCCCTCGGACAGGAGGTTGGTATCGCCGTCTCGGGAGGGCGTGAACAGGAGCCTCGAAATAGAATCCGTGACGAGCCGGTTGATCTCTTCCGGCATCGAGCGGTCACCCGATCGGAGCCCTGCTTCGACGTGCGCGACGGGAATCTGCAGTTTCGCCCCCACGAGCGCCGCGGCCACGGTCGAATTGACATCTCCGTACACGATCAGCAGATCGGGCCGATCGGCTATGAGCTCTTCCTCCAGGCGGATCATGATCTGACCGGTCTGGGCGCCGTGTGTTCCGGATCCCACTTCGAGATTGATGTCCGGGGCCGGAAGGCCCAACTGCTCGAAGAAGGCGTCGGACATGTTCGCAGAGTAGTGCTGGCCCGTGTGCGCGAGACGCTGTTCGACACCCGCACGCCGGCCAAGAGCCGCCAGCACGGGCGCTGCCTTCATGAAATTCGGACGTGCGCCGACGACGTGCAGGACGCGCAATGAAGTCACCGCAACAGCTCCGCGAGACCGACGGACACACGGCTGACTTCGAGCAGTTCCTCGAACGGAATAGGCGCGGCGTCGCCGCGCTGAACAGACTCGACGAACGCGGCGGCGCAGGCATTCTGCCCCTTGTCCTGCCGCCAGAGGTGCATCTTGCGGAAACCCGGCCAGCCGAATCCGGTCAAGGTGCGGAAATTGTTCAACTGGAGGATGCGGCCGCCGGCAAAGACTTCCAGCCGCTCCTTCGGGAAGGACTTGTGGCCGTTGGCAGCGTAGAGAATCGTGCCGATCGACCCGTCTTCGAAGCGCAGCGTGATGCTCGCCTTGTCCTCCACGACGGCTTGACCCGCCCCCTTTCCCATGGACACCGCGCCATATTCGCTGATACTGCGACCGGCGAGGAAACGCAGCAGATCCACGAAGTGACACGCTTCGCCGATGATCCTGCCGCCGCCGATCACGGGATCCTGCGTCCAGTGGTCGGCCGGAATCGCGCCCGCATTCACGGTCATGATGAACACTTTCGGTTCGGCGACCATCGACAGCAGCGACTTCAGCTTCTGCACTTGCGGCGCAAACCGGCGGTTGAAACCCACCATCAGCGCAGGTGCCGGTGAGGACCGCCGGGCGTCCTCGTAGGCGGCCTCGATCCGATCAACGTCTGCAGCCGTCAACGCGAGCGGCTTCTCCACGAAAACATGCTTGCCTGCCGCCAGCGCGCGGCATGTCAAGTCGGCGTGGCTGTCATGGCGTGTGGCAATCACAACCGCGTGCAAGGCCGGATCGGCAAAGACGCTGTCGACCTCCGTGGTGGTCTGCTCGAACGAAAACTTGCGACCGGCATGTACCCCGCTGACGCCGCCCTTGGATGCCACCGTTCGCAGAACGGCGCCGGCCGCCTTGAATGCCGGAATCAACTTCACGGTCGCGTAGTTGCCCGATCCGATGAACCCGATGGCGACCGGTGCGGACCCCGCAGGTGCGCTCGCCGCATCCCTGCCGGTCGCGGCAATGGCCACGCTCGACGACCTGAGCATCGCATCTGACTTCTGCGCGGCCGTCGGGTACTGCAGCAGAATCCCGAGCGACGGCTCGCTCCCGCCAACCACCGCGTACGCGCGCTCGGCCTCCGCGATCGGTATACGGTGCGAGATGAGCGGTTTGACGTCGAGCCTGCCCTCGCCCATCATGTCGAGCACAGCCTCGAAGTTCCGCTGGACGGTCCATCGCACCAACCCTACGGGGTAGTCGATCCCTTTTTCCTCGTAACTGGAATCGTAGCGTCCCGGACCATAGGAACATGACACCTGAAATGCCAGCTCCTTCTCGTAGAAATCGGCCCTCGACAGTTCGAGCCCACTGACACCGACAAGCACGATGCGCCCGCGCTTGCGGCACATCGTCGCGGCCTGATGCACCGGCTCGCTGCTTTGTGTCGAGGCAGCGATCACCACGCCGTCGACGCCGCGCCCGCGCGAAAACGCCATGGCGGCCGCCAGCGGGTCTTCGCCGCCGGCAAGATTCACCACCTCGGCGCCAAACTTCTTCGCCAGTTCGAGCTTGCCCGGATCGAAATCGAGTCCGAGCACACGGCAGCCATGCGCTTTCAGCAGCTGCACCGTCAGCAGGCCGATCAGCCCCAGTCCGGTCACGACAATCGACTCACCCAGGCCCGGCGCAAGCAGCCGTATGCCCTGGAGCCCGACGGCGCCAAGCACCGTGAACGCCGCTTCCTCGTCGGAGACATTCTCCGGCACCTTCGCACAGAGGTTCACGGGAACACTGACGGCTTCGGCATGCTTGCCGTTTGAGGCGACACGATCACCGGGGGACAATCCCGAGACGCCGCGACCGACCTCGAGCACCCTCCCGACGTTGCAATAGCCCATCGGCAGCGGCTGATCGAGCTTGTTCGACACGCTCTCCAGGGTCGGACCCAGGCCGTCGGTTCTGATCTTGTCGAAGACCAGACGTACCTTGTCGGGCTGCTGCCGGGCCTTCTGGAGCCAGCCGGCCTTCCCGAACTCGACCAGCATGCGCTCTGTCCCCGCCGAGACGAGAGTGGCGTGCGATCGGATCAGGACCTGCCCGTCCTGAACCGCCGGACAAGGCACTTCGGCCAGCTCCGTCCTCCCGGTTCTGAGCGATTGAAGGATCTGTTTCACTGTCCGCCTCGCAACGCGTCGCGCGACAGATCCACCGGATGTCCGGTTTCGATCGCCTCCCGAATCGCCAGAAAGAAACGTGCGGTGGCTGCCACCGATGCGGCGTCCTCCCCGGCTGCCCCGCCGGCATCGGCACCGGACGCCGAGTTGACGATGTTGGCCTGATGGCCATGGTCGCGATGCAACCGCCGGTAGTTCAACCGTCGCTCGACGATATGCACGGCGAGGGTCTGGAAGTCGGTGAGGGTCGCAAGCACGTTCCCCTTGTGCAGGTTGAGCACTTCGCGTACTCCCTCGAACGTGTGACCTTTCGCGGAGAAGGTGATCGAGGCGCACGAACCCTCCGCGAACATGACCGACACGACGAAGTCCGACTTCGCTCCCGCCGGCGTCGCGGGCACGATGCGACAGGGGAAAGCCTTGTCCAGCGTCACCAGGTGAAGGGTGAGATCCGTCCAGTGGCAGAGATTGCCGAGGACGCGTCCACCCTCCTCCTCGTTGAAATACCAATGACCTTCGGGAATCTCATGGCCCGCAATGAACCAGTTGATCATCAGCGGCCCGGACTCGGCTGCGAGCAAGGCCTGCAGGCGGTGAAACAGCGGGCTTCGCGGCCGATTGAATCCAAGAAACACCTTGGACTCCGGATGCTGCTGCATCGCGGACAGGAGCCGATCGAGCTGCTGATCACTCACCACGTGCGGCTTCTCGATATGCACGTGCTTACCTGCTTCGATACAGGCGACGGCATAGTCTGCGTGCGACGCGTGGTTCGACGCGATGAAGACGATCTTCACGCGGTCATCGGTGAGGATTTCGCGCCAGTCGCCGGCAGCATAAGCGCCGCCGTAGGTCTCGCAAAGCGACCGGGACCGGCTGGGGTTGCTGTCGAAGGTGTATCGAAGGAATGTGGAATCGCGCTTGGCCAGATAGTAGGCGATATTGGCGAACGCATAGTTTCCACAGCCGATGAGCGCCACCTGGCGGCCGGGAGCATCGGCGTCGCGGCAGGACGGGTTCACCCACCGGCCGCCCGTAAAGCCCTTGTCGGCCTGGATGTGATACTGCCCGCGAACTTTGGCAATCGTCCTCTTGAAGCCAAAGAGGCGCACGTAGCGCAACGCCTTCCGGATTTTGAACGCACGTCCCGCCTGTGTGTAATCGGTGCTCATGGAATGGCTGGAGAGATCGGGTCGGGGGTGCCGCGCAGATTCACGGTCACGGTTTCGAGGAATGCGAACGTTTCGCGCGCGCAGC
Organism: Acidobacteriota bacterium; assembly: GCA_030855205.1. GTDB lineage: Bacteria > Acidobacteriota > Vicinamibacteria > Vicinamibacterales > SCN-69-37 > JALYRV01. The sequence goes on from JALYRV010000010.1 coordinate 12,102, forward strand.
GGGCCCACGAAAACTGCCGGGCCCGGTCGAACGCGGCGCCGGCTACACGGGTTCGCAGAGAGGGTGACTCGACCAGCGCGCGAATGGCCGCGGCCACATCGTCTGGACGCTCGGGATCGAAATACACGCCGGCGTTGCCGAGCACTTCCGGCATCGGGCCCCGATTCGAACACGCGATGGGAAGCCCCGCGGCCATCCCCTCCAGAAGGATATTGGGCATGTTCTCACAGCTCGACGCGAACAGATTCAGGTGCGCGGACGCATAGACATCATGGAGCTCGTCGTAAGGCACTGCGCCGCGATACCGGATGAAACGCGCGTCCGGATCGACGCGCCGGAGCGTTTCGTTCAGCCGTTCCAGTGCCGGGGGATACGCGGCGCCGACAAGCTCCAGGGTCAGCGGCAGCCCCTCGGCGCGCAGTCTCGCGACCGCTTCTGCCAGCACCCACTGGTGCTTGTAGGCGTCGACGATGGAAACGTAGAGGAGCCGGAACGGCCGCTCGACACTGAAGGCGGCGATGTCCTCCTGGGGGCGCGGCGCCCGGGCAAAACGCGCATCGATCCCGTGTGAGATGACCGTGACCTTGCCCGAAGCGCGGCCGAGGCTGGTCATCACAATCTTCTGAGAGTACCGCGTCAAGAAAATGAGTCCGTCCGCCCGGCGGAACGTGCGTTTCTGGCTCCAGCGCAGCAGCACGTTCTTCAAGGTCAGCCAGCCGAAGCCGTACCGCCGCGCCTCGCGCCACTCGAACGGCAGGAGATTGCGGCTCATGGTCACGAGTGGGCGGAACCCGCTCGCGTCGGAGCCGCCAGGAACGAACAGGACATCACAGCCGGCCGCGGCGGCCAGTTCGGGCAGCCGTGCGCGCTGCCAGTACACGCGGCGATGCAGGGCCCCATCCAGCAGGCGATCGTAGATCTTGTCCAGCCAGGGCCGCTCTTCGATCCGCTGCAAGGTGCGGCTACCCGCCCATACGGTGATGCGATCGAAGCTGTCTTCGCGAGGGTCAGCGGCCCGCAGAAGCTCGACGAGGTGGGTGACGCCGCCTCCCACCCGGAGGTTGGATGCGTCGATGCCGACGTGCATCTACGCTCGGCGTCCCCGGCCAACGAGATGACCTGCCTTCAGCACCTCGGGCTCCTCGAGCCCCGCGTCGCGTAACAACTTGAGCACGGCTTTTGGTGTCTGTGGGCTGTCGAACTTGGGCGCGAACATGTCGAACGTGTCGAGCAGCGCCCATTCCTTCAGCTGCTCGTGATTCAGGGGATAGACGCCGTGATAGTTGGCGACGGGCACCAGATGCTTGACCGACGATCCGACGATCGGTATGCGCTGGAGCCCCCTGCTGACGCGCAGCAGACCGGGGACCATGCGCTGCAGCCGCTCGAACAGATCCTTCTGCGACATCCGCTTGGTGAACGGCCGCAGCCAGTATTTGGGCCACACCCAGCTTTTCCAGGACCGCTGGTAGAAGTCGGCGCACAGCCGCCCGCCTGGGGCCACCATGGCCGGCAGCGCAGCGAAGGCCCTGGCGACATCGGGGGTGTGCTGCAATACCCCGAGCGAATACACGAACGGAAATTGCCGCTGCGCGAATGGAAGGGCGTAGATGTCGCCCTGCACGACGTGCAGATTCGGATGATGCTTCAGGTTGGCGTAACACGCGTCGGCCGCGCTGGAATAATCCAGCGCGATCACGCGGGCGCCCGCCTCGAGTGCCACTTCAGCGAAACGTCCGGCACCGCAGCCACAATCGAGGACCCACTGCCCCGCCAGGGCGGCCGGGGTCCAGCCGGTGGCCTTCCAGAACCGATCGGCGGAAATCGAAAGGCCCGAGTAGCTGTCGAGCTGTGTCTGACGGAACAGGTTCCACTGCATGCCAAAGTTGTCGGCATAGTTCGAGGGCGGCACGAACCGCGGGATGAAATCGCGGATCGGATAGCTCGTGCCCTTCTCGCGAGAGACGAGCACCCCTGCCCGGACGCGTCCGTTCTCGTACTCCGGCGATTGCAAATCAAGCGGGGCTCCTGTCTGCGGACAGCGAAGGAGCGCGAGCAAATCAGTATGCACGATGGGTTCTCTCAGGAAAGCGAAATGCGGTGCTCCCGAAGCCACAACTCGAACAGCACAAGCGCAAACAGGCGCTCGCTGTTGGCACGGCCGGCCCGTTGACCCTCGAGCATGGTCTTGACGAAGTCCCGGTCGAACCAGCGGTCACCCGGCCCCAGCAGCGTTTCGTGAAAAAAGTCGTACCAGGGCCCGCCCCGCAGCCATTGTGGAAGCGGGAGACTGAATCCCTGCTTTCGACGCTGGTCGAACTCGGGCGGCAGCACGCGCCCGCAGAGCCGCTTGAGCAAGACCTTGCGAGTCGTGGCGGTGGCCTTGAGCCGCGACGGCACCTTCCCGAATGCGAATTCGACAATCCGATAGTCGAGAAATGGCGCACGTACTTCCAGCGAGCTCATCATGCTCGCGCGGTCGACCTTGACCAGCAGATCTTCCGGGAGATAGTTCTCGAAATCCATCCTCGTGGCCCGCTGCAGGAGATCGGATGACGGGGGCACGCGCCCCGCGCGAATCCCCTCGGCGACCAGCGGCCAGCGAAAACGGTCGGTCATCAGCCGGCGTCTCGATGTCGCATCGAACAGCGCGGCCACGGAGGGCAACTCGCGATCGAGATCCGTGCCCATCGCCAGCAGCCAGTTGCGGCCCTTGACACCTACCGGCAGGAACCGTTCCGCTGCAGCGGCCAGAGGCTTGCGCACCATGCCCGGCACGCCGCGCAACCGATCGCGCGTCCACAGCAGCCTGCTGTAGTGAGGATATCCGCCGAACAACTCATCGCCGCCGTCACCACCGAGCGCCACGGTGCATTGCCGTCGAATGAGCTCGCTCACCAGAAATGTTGGAATCATCGACGTGTCGGCGACGGGCTCGTCGAAGTGTCGCGCGAGACGAGGCAGGAAATCGACCGTGGACGGCTCCGCCTCCAATTCGACATGGTCGGTGCCGAAATGCTGGGCGATCAACCGCGCATGCGCGGTTTCATCATACTCGCCGTAGCCCGGGAACCGAATCGTGAAGGTCTTGACGTGCGGCGACGCGCGCACCGCCATCGCAGTGATGAGACTCGAATCGACGCCGCCGCTGAGCAGCACGCCAACGGGGACATCCGCCGCCATCTGCCGCCGGACCGCATCTTCCAGCAGCGATTCGAGTTCGGCCAGCAGCGCGGATTCGTCGGCCCCCTGGCCGCCGCCGTCCGCATAGGCCGGTGGGCTCCAGTAGCGCCGCACATCCGAACGGCCGGTCTGAATGTCGAACGTCAGCACGTGCGCCGGCGGCAGCTTGTGAACGCCGCGGAGAATGCAGCGGTCGCCAGGCACGTACCCCATCGACAGATAGCAGTCGAAGGCTTCGGGATCGACGCGTCGTGAGAACGCCGGCGCCACCATAAGCGCCTTGAGCTCCGACCCGAAGCGAAGCGTGCCCGACTCGATGGCGTAGTACAGCGGTTTCTCGCCCGCCCGATCCCGCGCCAGCAACAGCCGGCGCCTGGGGGCATCGAGCAGCGCGAACGCAAACATCCCGTTCAGGTGGTCGACACAGTCCGCGCCCCATTCGCGGTAGGCCGCAAGGATGACTTCCGTATCACTCGACGTTCGAAGCGCATGCCCCTTCCCAGTGAGCTCGCGCTGGAGATCCTGGTAGTTGTAGATCTCACCGTTGAACACCACGACCAGTTCGCCGCCCCCGCCCACCATGGGCTGGTGCCCGCTCGGCGAAAGGTCGATCACGGCGAGACGCCGATGACCGAGTCCCACATGGCCGTCGCTCGACCACCACTCGCCCGCGTCATCGGGACCTCGATGGCGCAGGGTCTGACAGCCCGCCGTCAGGGCGCCGCGGTCGCTGACCGGGCGCGTGGAGGCCACGCCTACGAGGCCGCACATGTCTTGCGCACCCATCCTTCCGCCAGGTCGCGGGGCAGCGTCAGGCCAAAGCTCTTTTCCCAGAGGAGAGGGGCCGCATATCCGGATCGCACCAGACCGTTCAGGAATGCTCCGGCGCCCAGCACGCGGTTGCGCCTGCTGAAATACCCGGCCCGCAGATCCACCCACACGCGCCGCCGCCCAATCAGCCCCGATTGCTCGATGCCCCGTTCAACGAAGTCCAGAAACGCGCGCTCACGGGAGGCCTCCGCGTTCGCGAACGGATCGCCGTGACCGCCCTTCCGCAGGAAATGCGCCGTGCCGCCGGCGACCCCCGCGAGGATTTGCGGCAGCCCGCCTCCCTCCTGGGACATCTGTGCCGAGTGCGTCCTGCACTTGACCAGCGCAGCCGGTAAGGAGGCCAGCCTGCCGTACGCCGACAGGCGGAGCCAGAGGTCGTAGTCATTGGCGTCGTTGAGGGCAAACCGGTAACCACCGGCCTCGAGCGCGAGATCACGGAGGAACACGGCCGTCGAATGCGGGCAGAATCCCTTCATTCTCTCGAGATTACTCATGAGCCCGCGGTGGGTGGTCGGAAACGTGTGCGCACTGATCTCGCGGCCATGTTCGTCGAGCCTGATGAACCCGCTCCCCAGGAACACGACCTCCGGGTGCGCCGACAGGTAGGCCATCTGTTCCGCGAGCCGCGCCGGAAGACTGACGTCGTCCTGGTCGAGACGAGCGACCCAGCGGCCGCGCGCGGTGCGCAGGCCGATATTGAGCGTATCGCTCACGTCGGTGTGCGCCTTCTCGACAACGACCACCGACGCGCTCGCCGCGGCGTAGCGCCGGACAATATCGACGGTCCCGTCCGTTGAGCCATCGTCCACCAGCACCAGTTCGTAGTTGACGAAGGTCTGCGCCAGCACGCTTTCGATGGCCCCGGCGATCCATCGAGCGCCGTTGAAACACGGCATGAGCACCGACACGTCGGGCGTCGCGGCCGGCATCAGATGCCCCCGCCCTGATAGGGAAGATCGGCCAGCTCGGGGAACGTCGCCTCGTGAAGGTCCATCGTGATGGCCGTCAGCCGCCGGCGGTCATCGGCCCCGGCGCGGAGCGCGACCGCGAGGGCATCACCCAGGAGATCCTGCTGCCCGGGCTCCGCGGTGACACCGCCGGGCGCGAGGTGGAGTACGCCGTCGCGTCGCGCATAGAGCCGGTCGCCACCGTCGAGTCGAAGCAGCCGGAGCGTCTTGTCCGCAGGTGTCAGTGTCACGCCACACCGCACGCCGGCGGCGCGATACCTCAGCACATACGAGCCAGCCTCATAGCCGGCCGTGCATTCGACGCCCTCGGCGCCGCTGAACCCGCGGAGCCACATCACGCGCGCGAGCAGACCGAGGTCGTGACCGACCCAGTCGAACAGTTGCGTGCGGTTCATCACGGGACGATCGATTTCCACCGCGACGTCGAATTTCGTGAGCTGCGGAAGCATGCCGATGTTGCGATCGATGGAGGTGTTGAAGAGTTGCTGCGTGAAGAGCAGATTGTCGCCGGAAAGAAACTGTTCCCTCAGCGACACCGACGTCCCGCTGAAGTTCTTCTCCACCCAGACCGGCGCGCCGAGCGCAGCCATCTCGAGATAGTCCCGCTCGTGATCCGCCGAGCGTGACGCGACATAGATCAGATCCGGCCGGGGATCCATCCGCGCGATATCCACGCGCGTGATGTCGGATGGCTCGGCTGGAAAAGCGGTCGCGGTGCGGGCATTGAAGCCGAGGCCCCGGAATTTCTGCGCCAGGATGCGGCCCCAGCGCGCCCCGCCGATCACCACGCACGTCTTCACGGCCGCTCGGCGGACGGCGGCGTCAGACCGCCTCCATGGGCAGTGAGAGCTGCAGAAGTTTGCGCAGCGGCTTCGCCTTCAGCACCTCCCCGCCCTTCTCCAGGCCATTACGATCGCTGTCTCTGACGATCGTGTTGAACGCCCGCATCAACTCATACCCATCGGTAATCCCTGCCCCCGCGAGGGGAATCAGGCGGTTGTACGGGTAATTGGTCACCGCGGCGCCCCCGGTCACCGATCCTGGCAGGATGCGCAGCACCCCGGGGCACCGGGACTGCAGCTTGCGCTTGGCGCGCTTCAGCAACAGCAGCGTGCGGCCCTTCGGCGACCCGCCGCCCGGGAGCCCTTTAATCACCCGGCACTGCTCGGGCGGGAGCGCATCCACATAGCGGCGGAACGACGCGAGTTCCTCGGGCGTCCAGAAGGCGTGCCGGTGCCCGACGGCTTCCTCGGCGAGGTCGTTCTGGATGACGCGCGACAGCTCGAACCGGTCCAGGGCGAAATCGCGCAGCGCCTCGGGATAGAAGCGTTTGGCATAGGAGAAGGCGGCCGGCGTGAAATTGCCCGCCGTCGTGATCTGCGGTTCGTGATGCGGCAGGCGGAACGCCGGACTCAGGTCGTTCATGAAGTCCTTGAGCCGCTCGTTCTGGAACTCATCCCCTTCGCCCGCGTAGTAGGCGGCGTTGCTCATCTGCGAACGCCCCCCATAGCCGAGGGTGGCGTCGATGTAGATCGGGCGTGCGTTCTCCTGCGCCAGAAGCAGAAACGGACAACTCCAGTCAGGCGCCCCCACGAACACGGTACCGCAGGTGCGTTTCGCCTGGCGGTACAACTCCAGGCTGAAGCAGGCCTGGAGAAGGTTCGGGAAGTATGCGTAGTTCCTGAAGCTGCAGAACTCGCTGATCAACTCGCGCTTGTCGACGGCGAAGCAGGCGTTGGAACAGTTGACGTCGAACTCGAACTTGTTGCGCTTCTCATCGACCCAGTCGGGATGGTGATACAGCCCCGTCTTGAACTTCAGCAAGTTGCCGCCGGTCTGCGTGATCACCGCATCGAGGATGGTGAGGCAATCCGGCCTCACGCCGTCGTCGTCGCCGAGAATCACCACGTGCTCACCTTCGGCCCGCTCCATGGCGAACTCCCAGTGCTCGGGCATCGACATCTTCCGGTCGGTGTGCAGGATGGTCACGCGCGGGTCGTCCGCAAACTCCAGGAGCACCGTGCGCGTCGCATCGGTCGAGAAATTGTTGGAGACCACCAGCTGGTAGCTTTCGTGGTCCTGCAGCAGCAATCCCCGCAGCGTCGGTCCAAGCAGATTCGCTCTCTGATGCGTGGGCACCAGGATCGTGAACCGATATCTGTATTCACTCATAGGGTCAGGGATTCCCACCTCGATGGGACCGTGCCAGGATTCGGGAAGCGGTTCGACACGAGCACGCGGGCGTCAGCATGGCGCCGTTCGGCCAGCCAGGCGCCCCACCAGAAAAATGAGCTGTTGGAGACAATGTGATTGCGGCATCGCGAGAGCAGCCACAATGAATCGACCGCGCTCGAGAACCCCGCGTCTCCAGTCACATAGTGGACCGGGCCCGGCAGCTTGAGCGCGCGGACTGCGGGCTGCAACGTGCTGCAGAACAGGAAGAAGACCGGATGGCTGAGGCTTCCGGCAAGGCGCTCGGCGGCCGTCCTGTAGAACGCCTCGCCGGTCAGGCCGCCGACGACGTCCTTCGTGGCGCCCGGCATTTCCTCGAACAGCCTCACGCCGATGGCGACGGCCTGCGTGCTGTCGATCTGCGACCCCATCTCGAGAAATTGCGAGTCGAGGGGCTCGGGCGGCGTCAACTCCTCGCCCACTTCAGCGCGCATCTCGTCGAAGTAGCGTTCGCTCTGCCAGTGCCCGTGACTCCAGATCGACCGGTGCGCGGTCATGGAAAGCACCTCGGGATAGACCCGCTGCTCCGGCTCCCAGAGCAACGTGCCCCAGGGACGCTCGGAAACAGGGGGCGGCTGATGCCCGCTGTATTTGAGCTTCAGTCGCTCGAACCAGAAGGGCAGGCCTTCGGCTTTCGTCGCATGCCGTCCGCGTACCGCAAACGATCCAAGTTCGTACCGCCGTTTGTAGACGATATCGCGGGCGAATCCGCTCCACGGGTCGAGCACGAGTTCCGATCCACTGCGGGCCGCGAGCGCGCGCGCGGCGGCGTACTGGAACATCTGGTTGCCCAGGCCTCCCATCATGTGGGCAACGACCTTCACGGCGCGCCACCGGTCTCGACGAGACGGGCGAGGATGTCGCCGTTCTGCAGCTTCCGCGTCTCCCCCAGCACATACAGTTCCTGCTCGAGTTCGTCGGCTTGGATCCACTTGCGCGGACCCTCGTGCAGCAGCGAGGCGAACTCGTAGCGGCCCTTCCCCCCCAGCGCGCGCAAGCACGCGATCGCGTCGTCACGCAGCTCGGGGATGGTGAACTCGAGCGACAGATAGCGCACGGCGTGGTGCAGCCCTTCGAGCACGTCCTGCTCATAGCCCTCGACATCGATCTTCAGGTAGTCGGGCCTGCCGTACTTGAGAATGAGGGCATCGAGCGTCGTCATCGTGACCTTCTCGCGGACGTTCCACACCGCGCCGTTCGGCGCGAAACGACCCGTGCCGATGACGCGCGCGACCCACGTCGGGTTGAAGGAGGACAGCATGTGGGAGGAGGACACCATCAGCTCCCTCACTTCCTCCCTGGCGCCCACGCCGCACTGGACAATCGTGACGCGCCGATGGCCGAAGAAGCGGCGCCGGAGAAACCGGCAACAGTATGTCTGCGGCTCTACCGCAATCACCGTCGATTCCTTGTCCAGGAACATCCGGGTGTAGTTGCCGACGTTGGCCCCGACATCGAACACCAGCATCCCCGGCTCGAGGAAGTCGAAGAAGGCCGGATCCGGCAGTGGGAGTCCGCGCAACTGGAACTTCAGATAGTCCCAGTGCCAGCGAAGAGACATCAGATTCATCTTCGCCACCGGTAGGAGGGATGCCGCATCATCCCGTGGCACCGGGTGCGAGTGCCGGCTCGTGTGCGGCCACGGGATCCACGCGTGCCGCGACGAGAAGCAGTGCGTAGGCGGGGACGAGAAAGCGGTGACTGACGATGCCCGTGCCGCCATACGCGAAGATACTGATGGCGACAAAGGCGTACAGCGTTCCGAACTGCGCGCTCTTCGGGTCCGACTGCCGGACCTCCCACAAGCGCTTGACGAACAGCGTGTACCACGACGGCAGCATCAACAACAGCACCACCGTCGAGTGCAGCAGGTAGACCGAGAGCGAGCCGGCCTCGAAGAACGTACGTCGCCCCACCAGTTGGATGAGCGGCTCGAAAACCGTCTGCGCGATGCGGACGAGGATTGCCACGAACGACACCCCGGCGATCCTGCCGCGCGCCATCTCGACCTTCGAGCCCAGCGAATCGGGAACGAGGTCGGCGCCGCTTCGGTGGCTTTGTACCGCTGCGGGCGTGAAGACTTCGAGGATGGATACCAGCGGGAAGAGCATCCCGATCACGAGCAGCGACATCAGGGTCAGCCGCAGGGGATTTGCCCGCAGCTTCGAGAGCGCGTACGCGGGCACGATCAGATAGGCGAACTGAAACCGGAAGAGCGTCAGGAAGAGGAACCAGAGCATCGCCTTCAGACGTTGCCGGGCAATGAAGTGGTGAACGAACGCCGTGAAGCCGAGCAGGGTCGGAATTTCCTTCAACGAGCCGACCGAATAGTAGGCCGCCACGAACAGCAGCACGAGTGCGATGCGATTGAACGTTCCGCGCTGGTCCGGATCCAGGTGCAGGATCAGCCTGCGCACGTAGACCAGCATCAGCATGAAGCAGGCGGCGTTGAACACCGACACCGCGCGCCAGCTGTGATCGAGAATCCACCATACGAGGCTCGGCCCCACCGAGTTCTTGACTCCCGACGCCTGAATGACCGCGCCAAACGTGTCGACCTGCGAAATCAGCAGATACAGCAGCGTGTCCGGGATGATGAAGCGCGTGACGCCGTGGACGTGCTCCCACACGCCCTCTTCGAGCGATGGTCCGAACAGATACAGGTGCGTCCATGCGTAGGTCAGCAGAAGCGCAGTGCACGCGCCGATGAAAAGACTGCTGCGTCGTAGGCTGAGCATTCGGGCGGCGAGGCGCTCCTCAGGACTGCATCATCGCCGGAGACGGCTGCTTGAGATCGATCACGCTTCCCGTGTAGCCGTTCTTGAGCAGATTGGCTCTGACCTCCGCCGCGATGTGCCAGGCGAAGTTGAGGATCGGCTGCGTCTGATCAGGCTCGCGGTACAGCTCGGCTTCCGGCAGGATCGGCACGCGCGTGCCAGGCACGTAGTGCCCGACCTTGATCGAGCCCTTGATTTCGTAGACGGCCGACAGGTGCTGCTCGTTGAGGCCCAGCAGCTTGATCAGAATCGCCGCCCGGCCCGGGAACGCCTTCGCGCGCAGCTTGCCGTGCTCGGCCACGTGCGCCGTGATGCGGGCCCGCGTTTCGACGATCCACTCGGCCATGTGCGCGGCCATCTCGTCGAACAGCTGGCGGAAATCGTTTTCGTCCACGGTCACGGCCGACGGGGCGCCCTGCGCGAGATACACGCGCACGTTGCCGCCGTAACGGGTCGTGAACTGGTAGTCGGTGAGCGCAAGTCCCAGGCTCCCGGCGATGTACTCGAACGACCGGAGACTGTACGTGCGCGGATGCTCGTGATAGAAGGTATCGAACTGCCCAGTCTTCAGAATCGCGCCCAGGTAGTGATTCTCGATGACGAGCACGGTCTTCGGGTTGAGCAGCACCTTGAGACTGTCGACGACCTCCTGCAGATGCTCGATGTGCGCGAAGACATTGGTGAACGTGATGAAGTCCAACGCGGGCTTCCGGGCGATCACCTCTCGCGCCGAGTCCATATCGAAAAACGCGTTGATCGTGTCATGCGACGACTCGAGCGCGGCACCCGTCGGCTCGATCCCGATGGTGTCGCATCCCCTGGCCTTGAACGCGTCGAGCAGGCTGCCGTCGTTGCAGCCGATGTCGAGCACGGTCTTGCCGGCCAGTGAGCCGAATTTCTTCTCGCAGCTGTTGACGAGATCCTTCATGCCCGCGAGCACGCTCCCGGTCATGCGCGCGCGGTAGTGATAGTCCTTCGAGAACAGCTCCTGCTTCGGGACCTGGAAGTGCTGGTGCGCGGTTGCGCATCGCTCGCAGTAGAGAATCTCAATCGGATACTCCCTGCACACCCGCGAATCGCCCACCGTCACCAGGTCGTCGCACAGCGGATGCGGCCCGAGATCGAGTACGGAGTCGAGCGACTGATTCCCACACACTTCGCAGGTCGTGATTTCAACCATTACTGTCGTCCTTCTTGAGTCCAGAGGTCAGGTCAGCCAGATCGACGTGTCATCGGTGAGCTCTTTTGCCGTCTCGAGAAAGCGCGTGCTCATGCTCACGTTGATCGCGCCATGCAGGTGCTGCAGACCGTTGCGCTCGAGGTTCAGCCGGTACAGGCGCCAGAACTCTGCCTGCAGAGCCTCCTTGCCAGCCGCCGGCACGGCGCGCCCCGATTCGAGCCAGTCGGCCATCTCGACAACGGTATCGAGAATCTCTTCGGGCGTGTTGTCGACCACCGTGATGCGCTGCTCCGCGAACGGCGGATGCGACGACACGAACCCGCGGTCGACCAGGTGGAAGATCTCGCGCAGCGTGAGGAAGCGCTGCTCGGTCTCCGACCAGTGCCGCTTGGGAATCGCCATCGTCTGCGTGTTCCACGTCTGGATCTGGGAGATGGGCACCACGTTGGTGTACACCACGGGACGGCGGAACAGGACACCGGGCACGTTGTCCCATCCACTGCTCGTCGAGACGGTGAAGTAGCACGTCGCGCCCAGGTACAGATCCATGAAATCGTTGCGCCAAGGGCTGTTGGCGTAGTCGATCACGCGGTCGGAGGTTGCCGTAAACCGCTGTTCGACGGTCTTCCCCATTCGGATGACGTAGTAGCCGCGGCGCGCGAGCTCTTCGGCGGCCGGCAGGTACGTCGACACGTCGGCGTTCCGGTAATTGGTGAACGCCTTGTCCTTGTGAAAGGCGCCGTCGCGCACGTTCACGCAGACGAAGCGGGCGCCCGGCGGCACGCCCATCTCGATGAGTGCCTGCCGTCCCCGCGCCTCCTCCTCGGGCGTGAAGCGCAGGTGCGGCGGCTGCGACTCCAAGAGGTTGCGCACGTCCCGATCGTAGTACGTCGGCACGATCTGATGGGCCGCGCCGAAGGGCACGATTCGATTCAGGCGATGGATCGGGCTGAGGAGCGCGCGCGGAAGAATCGTGAGATGCCGCTTCCACATCCGTTCCAGGTAGTGGTTCGACACGACCGGCGTGAGGTTGAACCACAGATCGAGATGCCGCCTGGCAGGCCGGTTGATGCCGAGCTCCCGCTCGCAGAGATACAGCTCGACGTTGCCCGCGTAGTGGCCGAAATACTCGCTGGAGAGCGCATCCATCCGGATGAGGATGAACGGCCGGATCAGGCGGACGATGAACAGCAGCGGTACGGCCCATAACTGGCCGACCAGCAGCAACAGCCGGTTGGATGTCACCCGAGCCTTCTGATGCAGACTTCGCAGGCCGCGAAATGGAAGCCCGAGTCCGACAGGAACCGCTCGAACGCGTTGAACGCCATCCTCGGACGCTTCAAGGCCATCGCGGTGCGGACGAAGTGGCGGCGGCGCAGGCGGCGCAGGTCCTCGACGAACTTCCGGGGGTCCGCGGCCAGCCGCTTCAGCGCACGTACGGCAAACGGCCCTCGTGCCGGCTCGGCGGCGGGCGGAAGCTCGTGCCAGAGCCGCGGGAGCGCGGGCCCGTGCGCGACTTCCGCGTGAAACTTCCGGAGAAATGCCTGCCGGCCGCCGGGCGCGAGCGCGTTGATGCCGAGCGACCGCTCGACCGCCTCGAAGGCAAGCTCGGTATATCCGAACGCGAGCGCGCAGAACGCGAGTTTCTCGAGACGCGTCTGCCGTACCGCCGGGGAAGCGTTCGTGATGTTCTCTGGCTTCACGAAATACAAGGTCTCGCCCTGCAGCGGCAACCCGGCGCCGCGGAAAGGACGCGGAATGCGCTTGTACCCGAACTCCATCGGTGCAAGACGCGCGAGCAGAAATCCCTTGTCGCGCAGGTACGCGTCGACATCCCCGAACACGGGCGCGCCCTGATACAGATTGACGAAACTGACCTCGGTGGAGACCGCCACGGTCGTCTCCGCCAGCATCCGGCTCGCACCTTCGAGAATCAGCAGCTCCGCCCCTTGCGCGTCGATCGACAGGAAATCCACCTGCGGAGCCTTCTGCTCGGCAAACAACTGATCGATGGCATGCGTCGCCAGCGAACACACGCGCAACGGACGGAAGCTCTCTCCGAAGACGTAGTCGGAGCCGTTGATCGCCTTCGCCTCGTAGTAATGGGAGAAGGCCTCGTTGAACGGGAACAGTGAGCTCGTGAAGGGACAGCCGTTCAGATGAAACGGGGACGATTCGCGCTTCGCGTCGGCGAGACAGTAAGGCAGGATGCTCTTCAGCGGCGTCGTCCACTGCCGTTCGATGGCCTCGATGCAGCGGGCGTCGGCCTCGTAGATGACGTGGAAAATCTGATCGTCGAATCCGGGAACCTCCGGAAACGCGCGCGTCCCATCGGCGCGTCCGCCGACGTGATGCACACAGAAATAGTCGGGTGTCATTGCGGCGGACCCGGCGGATGGCTCAATACGGGCCCTTGAACGTGTCTGCCCGATCGATCTGGCCGAGGCTGCCGTGGTCCTTCCCCAGCATCAGCATCGCCGCCTTGGCGATCGTGTTGGCCGATGGATAGAACGCCTTCTCGAGGGTCTGCGAGACGGGGGCCGGACAGTCAGCCAGCGCAATACGCCGGACCGGCCCCTTGAGATACTGGAAGCCCTTCTCTGCCGCGAGCGCCGCGACCTCGCTCGCGACGCCGCACAACTCCCAGCTCGTGTCGGCCGCGATCAGCCGCCCGGTCTTCTTGAGCGAGGTGAGAATCGTCTCCTCGTCGAGCGGCCGAATGGATCGCAGATCGACGACCTCTGCCGACACGCCGTTCTTCTCCAGCTCCTCCGCGGCATGCATCGCTTCGAGCGACATGTAGGAGGTTCCCACGATTGTGATGTCGGTGCCCTTCCGCACGACGGCGGCCTTGCCGAGCGGCACCGGGACAGCGTCCTCAGGAACGTCACCCACGGTGTCGTAGAGCGACCGGTGCTCGAGAATGACGACGGGACCGGTGTGACGCAGAGCGCTCAGCATCAGCCCTTTGGCGTCGGCGGGAAAAGCCGGCATCACGACGGTGAGGCCCGGGAAATGCGCCAGCGGCGCCTGCACGCTCTGCGAGTGCGTCGAGCCCTGGCCCCATCCGCGGCCGATGACGGCGCGCACGACGACGGGCGCCATGCCTGCGTTGCCGCCGTACATGTGGCGCCACTTCGCCGACAGCTGCAGCAGCATGTCGAACGACAGGAACATGAAGTCGACGCGCGGATGCACGATCACCGGGCGCTTGCCGACCGCGGCCGCGCCGATCAGGACGCCGGTGAGCGCGTTCTCCATCGCGGGCGCGTCGAACACGCGCGCCTTGCCGAATCGCTTGTGCGCCTCGACGGTCGAACCGAAGATGCCCGACGGATAGTCGACGGCGATGCCCGTGATGAAGATGCTCGGATCCTGTTCCATGGCCTGCACGAGGCCTTCCGAGAGCGCTTGAGAGTACTTGATCTGTCGCATGGAATTCTCTTCAGTACACACAGTCGAACAGCGTGGACGGCTCGGGCCAGGGGTGCGTCTTGGCTTCCGCGACGGTGTCGTGAATCGATTGATCGATGTCGGCACCCCACTGTTCGAGATCCGCCGGCGTCGCGAAGCCGCTCGCGATCAACAACTCTCCGGATCGCTTGACGGGGCACTTCTCCATCCAGGCTTCGAGCTCGGCTTTCGATCGATACGTACGGTTCACTTCGTAGTCCCACAAGGGGCCCACGTGCTCACGCCAGCGGTAGGTCATGCACTCGAGGAAGACCGGACCGCCGCCCGCACGGAGCTCGGCGACCGCCGTCTGCGTGGCGTCGTAGACCGCATTGACGTCGTTGCCATCGACGCGCTCCGCGCGGATCTGGAACGAGCGCACGCGCTCGCAGAGATCGGTGTCCTCCGCCATGCGCACCGACATGGGGCTCTCGGTCGCGTACAGATTGTTCTCACAGACGAACAGAACCGGAAGCCCCCGCACCGACGCGAAGTTGAACGTCTCCCAGACGCTGCCTTCGTCGCAGGCCCCTTCGCCAAAGAATCCGACGGCAATGTGCGGGAGACCGTCCATGCGGAACGCGAGCGCGCTGCCGGCCGCAAGCGCACCCGAATGACCGAGAATGGGCGACGACCCGATGAAACCGACAGAACGATCGGTGAGATGCACCGATCCGCCGCGGCCTCGCGAGCATCCCGTTTCGCGGCCGAGCAACTCGGCGACGAGGCCCATGGTGCTGCCGCCTTTCGCCAGGTAGTGCGTGTGGCTGCGATGGTGTGTGTAGGCCACATCGTCACGCGTCAGCGCTTCACAGACACCGACCGCGACCGCTTCCTGGCCGATACCGAAGTGCGTCGGCGTACGCATCGTGCCGGTGCGATACTCGTCGGCGAGGATCTCTTCGATGCGCCGAATGCGCAGAAGCTCCTTGTAGAAACGGATCTGTAGCTCAGGGGATGCGGTCATCTTCGTTCCAGTCGGGCTCGGGATTTAACGGTCGGCGTCTCAGGCGGCGTCAGCGATTCTCCTCAATCGTCCACTCGGGATTGACTTCGAGGATCGTCCAGAAGCAGTCGCCAGTATACCCCGCCTCTTTCATGAGGTCGAGCCAGAAGGCCGGCGATCCGTGCGTTCTGGCCGTCAGTACCCAGTCGAGAAACAGCTGCTCTTCGGCGGCGTCGCGATACGCGTCGACTTGCACATATCCCCTGCCCGGCGCGATGCGCTCCATCTCGCGCAACGCCACGAGACACCCCTCGCGATCCAGATTGTGGATGGTGTTGATCGACAGCGCGACGTCGAAGCTGCCGTCCGCAAAAGGCAGACTCGCCGCCGTGCCCCGTACGAGCCGACCCGCGACGTCCGGCTCGGCGTGCCGGAGCGCGTACTCCGAGATGTCGAGCCCGACCGTGTCGAGCCCTGGACAGACCTGCATCAGATCCTTCACGAGAAAGCCCTTGGCGCAGCCGATGTCGAGCACGCGGCCGCCGGCTTCCAGGCCGAAATGCCGGATGAGGTCCTCGGCGATCGGCACCCAGCGCCCGTCGTACCGGAAGCCGCCGTAGCCCTGCTCGCGTGTGCCGTCGAAGTACTCGCGCCCGAACTTCATGGCCAGCGCGAGATTCTCTTCTTTCGCACCGACGCGCGCCGCCGCGTTGCGCTTCGCCTTCGGATAGCGCGCGAGCAGATTCACTTCAGCCATGGGCCGCGCTCTCCTCGCGTGTCACGCGCGCGAGCCCCTGCTCGAGCGGCGTGAAACGGAATTCGGGAAACGCCTTGATCAGCGCCGTGCCGTCGTAGTGGCGGTGCGTGACGGGATTGCCGCGCGGCGTCTCGACGATGGCGATGGCCTCGGGAAACTGCCCCGCCACCATCTGCGCGACGTCCTTGAACGTCGTCGACACGCCCGTCGCGACGTCGATCACCCCCGTGCTGCGCCGCTCGAGGCACGCTGCGGCAAACCTGGCGACGTCGCCGAGGTAGACGTGATCGCGCTTTTCCTCGCCACCACCGAAGAGCGTGATGCTCCCGGAGGTCGCGGCCATCCTGCGGAAGCGGTTCGGTCCGTACGAGTTGTGCGGATCGCCGGCACCGTAGACGCCGGTGACGCGAAGAATCGCGAGCGGGATGTCGGTGAGAGAACGCGCCATGATCTCGCGCGTGAGGTGCATGGCACCGTACAGATCCGCCGGCGCGGGCGACGTGGCGGGGCCGACGCGGGTGACCGCGGGGTCGTAGACCGCATCCGAGCTGAAATACAGCAGGTGGCTGCAGCGCACCATCTGGAGCGCGGCACACACACTTCGCATCATCGCGAGGTTCCGCATCAGCGTCGCGATGTCGCGCCCCCGGTCGGGCGTGAGCGCCGCGAGCATGACGACGGCGTCCGAGGGCTGCAGCCGGCTGCCGAGCGCTTCGCCGGCGCCGGCTGCCGTCAGGTCGATATCGGCCGAGCCAACCGCCAGCGCCGGGATGCCGCGCGCGTCCAGTTCGCGCCGCAGCGCCAGCGGGATGAAGCCGCGCGCGCCAATCAACACGACCCGCTCGGGTGCCGCATGCCCGTGATGCTGCATCATGCGCCCGCGCCCAGCGTGAGATACCGCAGGCCGGCCGCGCGGCACGCCCCCGGATTCAGCACGCGGTAGGGATCGATCACGAGCGAGCCTCGCAGCCTCGCGGCGAGCGCCCCGGGATCGAGCTGCGTGAACTGGCTCCACGGCGTCATGATCGCGACGGCGTCGGCGCCATCACAGGCATCGAGCTCCGAGTGGGCGCCATACGCGCGCGGGTTGGGCGCCGCGGCAGCCGGCACGACCGGGTCGAAGACGCGGACGCGAAACGGCTGCAGCTGCTCGAGCAACGCAAGCGACGGCGAGTTCTTGATGGAGTGCGTGTCCTGCTTGTAGGCGAGCCCCAGCACCGCGATGACCGGGTCGTCCAGCCTGGCCAGCACTTCGCGCTGTATGGTCCGCAGCGCCCAGTCGCGACGGTGCCGGCTGTTGGCCGTCCACGCGTGCACGACCCCGGCGTCGGCGCCGCACTCAGCCGCGATGGCGCTGACCGTGGCGAGGTCGCGCTCGAGATTGCCGCCGGCAATGCCGAGGCCCGGCGACAGATAGGCGTGCGGCCCGATGCGGCGATCGAGCTTCAGCGCGGGAACGATCTCCGACCAGTCGGCCCCGACGTGCTCGCAGATCTCCGCGAGCGTATTGGCCGTCGTCACGGAGGACACGAGGCAGAAGTTGATGGAGATCTTCGCGAGCTCCGCGCTCTCGAAGCGCATCGGCAGAATCGGACAGCCGTGCGCCTGGAGAAACGCGGCAAGCGCCGCGGGCAGCGGCTCCGACGGCTCCGCGCATCCGACGATGTAGCGCTCGGGATAGAGAGCGCGCTCGACGGCCCGCCCGAAGATCAGCGTCTCGACCTGATAGACCAAGCGCCGATCGGGGCGCATCCGGCTGCGGGTGAATCCAGGCGGCACCTGGGAGAGCACGACGATGACCGTGTCCGGTCCGGCCGTCTCGAAGACCTGGCCGAGCAGAGCCGTGATGGTGCTCAGGTCACTACGGCCGAGATCATCGGTGGCGACGTCCGGCGCCACATAGACGACGTCGCACGCGGCGAGCGCGTGGGCGTCGGACGTAAACGTCAGGCGCGCGCGGTTCTTCGCGACGAGCTCGTCCAGTTGCGGCTCGGAGACGGGCAGCACGCCCGACGAGATCGCATCGATGCGCGCGGCATCCGGGTCGAAACACACGACGTCGAATCCGCGCTCTGCTGCCGCGACCCCTGACACGAGACCGAGATGCGTCATCCCGGCAAATCCAACGGTCGGCATCGTCACCGCGTCCCTCCGGCCCCACCGTCACGCGTGAGCGCGTGCAGGCGGCCGAGGCCCTCGCGCCACCCTTTGAAGACGAATCCGGGAAACGCCTCGAGCACGGCGCGGTTGTCGAACGGCCGGAAACCGCCGTGCGGCATCTCGCCGGCACGCGGCGTGCCGCGCACCGCCACGCGCGGCGTGAACGAGGCGGCCGCAAGCTCCGCGAGCTCCCGGAACGACGCGACCTGTCCCGAGACGGCGTTCGCGACGCCGGCGCTGCGATGCACGGCGATCAGCCGTACCAGCTCGGCGACATCGTCGACATCGACGTGATCGCGGCGTTCTTCTCCCTCACCGAACAACACGATCTCCTCGCCCGCCGAGGCCAGCCGCCGGAAACGGTTCGGCCCGTACCCGTTGTGGGGATCGTCGGCGCCGTAGACGAGCGTCGGCCGTACGATCGCGAGCGGACCGGCATGCGCGCCGCGCATCGCAATCTCGCGCGTCAGGTGCATCGCGCCGTGCAGGGATCCGGGCTCGGCGGCCGAGTGCTCGGTGAGCGGCTGAGGCGAGTCCGCGTAGACGGCATCCGAGCTCACGTAGATGGCGTGCACGACAGGGCGTCGCTGCAGCGCCTCGCACACGGCCTCGGCCATGACGACGTTCTCGCGCAGCATGCCGAGATCCTTGCAGGGCGCGTTGGCCGAGACGAACACCAGCGTGTCATCCGCCTGAAGCATGGATGCGAGGCGCGCGCCCGCCTCGGGCGCGGTCAGATCGACCTCGGCGCGTGTGAGCGGAAGGGTCGGCACGCCGTCGGCCTCGACGCGGCGGAGGATGGCGCCGCCGATGAAGCCGCCGCTCCCGACGACAACGACGCGCGCCGGCGCAACAGCGCTCGCATGCGCGTGACGCAACACGGGCGCGCTCATCGGGCCGCCACCCGCAGCAGCGGGAAGTTGGCGTGGCACCGCTTGCAGAGGGCGGCGTACCGGGCGGCCACCCGGGGCTGCCGCTGCCGGCGCGCGATGAGGTGCAGCAGATAGAAGGAGCGGTAGACGGCGCGCCAGTCCGCGTTCAGCTTCTCCGTGATGGAGCGCAGGATCGTCATCGCCTCCTGATCACGCGCTTCCGAAAACAGCGTCTTGGCATACTCGAAGGCAAGCTTGTCCTGCGGGTTGAACCTGAGGTTTCGCACGATCTCGAATTCGAGAGGCTTGGGGAAGTGGCGC
>JALYRV010000316.1 GCA_030855205.1 Acidobacteriota bacterium
TCCTGGGCCGGTCGGATGGCGCAACCCGTCGTGTCCACGTCAGCCCCGCCGCGCTGCCTCGATGGTCGCGACGTCGATCTTCTGCATCCGCATCATCGCCTCGAAGGCGCGCTTTGCCTCGCCGCCACCGGCCGCCAGCGCCTCGGTCAGCGCGTGCGGAGTGATTTGCCAGGAGAGACCCCAGCGGTCCTTGCACCAGCCGCACTGACTTTCCTTGCCGCCATTACCGACGATCGCGTTCCAGTAGCGGTCCGTCTCGTCCTGATCGTCCGTCGTAATCTGGAAAGAAAAGGCCTCGCTGTGTTTGAAATCTGGGCCGCCGTTGAGGCCGAGACAGGGAATGCCCACGACGGTGAACTCCACCGTCAGCACGTCACCCGCCTTGCCGGCCGGATAGTCACTCGGCGCCTTGTGAACAGCGGTCACTTCACTGTCCGGAAAGGTGGCGGCGTAGAAACGCGCCGCTTCGTGCGCGTCCTTGTCGAACCAGAGGCAGATTGTGTTCTTCGGCTTCACTCAGATGTGCTCCATAGCAACGGTCTCACCTGTCGCATCCAATGAGGGATTTCACAGAATGCTCAGCATTCGCTGAGGACTCGTCACACCTCGCGGCGGCATCATCCCGGCGAGGGCATCATGAAAAGACTACCAGAGGCGATCGTCATTGCGGCGTGTGCACTGGCGCTCGGCGCCGGCGGCTGTGCGCATGCCGGCCGTCCTGTCACTCTCGAACGTCCGTCCGACGCCGTATTACGGCTTTCGGAGCTTCCCTCGATGCCGGGCGCGTATGTTGTGGTGCTGCTGCGCAGCGGCGAGGCCCCCAGGGGTACGGTTGAAACGATCGACGGCCAGGTCCTCACCCTGCGCGTGAACCAGGACGGGTTCATCACGCGACGAGTTGCTGAAGGAGACATCGTGTGCCTGGCCCGGCGCGTCGGGAAATCGACGACGGCTCGCGGGTGGCTGGGCGCGCTGATCGCCGCCGGTGTCAGTTTGCCGTTCGGCATCAGCATGGTTGGCGACATGATGATACCCGCGGCCATTGTGGGTGCGCTCATCGCCGGCAACACCGGCCAGCCGAGGGCACGGGTCCTTCTCGATCGAAGCCGCCTCACCGGAAATGAGCAGGCCTGTCCCGGCGTGCTTCCCTGATCGGCCACGAAGGGTCCTGAGGCCGATCGCCACCGGGCCGATCGTCAGCAGGATACGGTCTCTGAGCGGCCGCGGGCGTCATCGGTACGCCCGACAGCCACGCCGGTTGACGCCGCGACCACTGTCTACGTAATATCTGTTCATGTCAGATATCAACACCCGCGCGCTCGATCGCGAGCTGAAGCGGGGCTCGGCCGAGCTGCTGATCCTCTCGCTGCTCGATGCGCGGCCGCGGCATGGCTACGAGCTGAGCAAGCTCATTCACGCACGATCCGGCGGGCAGCTGACCTTCCATATCGATTCGCTCTATCCATTGCTCTACCGCCTCGAAGAACGGGGCTGGATCAGAGGGACCTGGATCGAACAGCCCGAGGAGCGCCGGCGACGGTTCTACAAAGTCACCGCCGAGGGGCGCCGGGTGCTCGCCCAGCAACGGCGAACGTGGGAAGCGTTCGTGGAGGCCGTGCGCCGCGTGACCGGAGGCGAACATGCCTGATCCGTCGACCATGCGTCGCTCAGGACCCGGTGGGCAGGCGAAGTGCGCAGGCAGTTGTCGCCATTGCGCCTCTCGCCCGCGCGCGAGGCCGAGATCGTCGACGAGCTCTCGCAGCATCTGGACGACCGCTACCGCGAGCTCATAGCCGGAGGCGCCCCACCGGAGGAAGCGGCGCGAGTGGCGCTTGCCGACTTCCGGAGCGGCAACGGCCTGGCGCGGCAGATGCGGTCGCTGCGACAGGCGCACGCGCCGCACGGCGCAGGGACCAATCAGAGCCCCGCCACCATCTCACCTATCGCGAGAACCAGACGACGTTCGAGGGGATCGGCGCCTGGGATCCCGCCGAGGTCTCGGTCACGGGAGCCGGCGATCCGGAACGTGTGCAGGCACTCCTGCTGAGCGCCGCCACGCTGCCTCTGTTGCGCATACAGCCTCTCGTGGGACGGTTCTTCAGCGCCGACGACGATACGCCGGGGAGGCCGCTGCGTGCCATTCCAACGGGGCGCGCGCTCACGCCGATTTGGACGCCGGCACGCCACCGGTTTCGATGTCCAGCGCGAACTTGTCGGGCAGATCGCTCGCGCGGATGGCGGCCGCGGCGGTGTGGACATCGTAGGGCACCCTGATGAACTGCACCGGCTCGGTAGTGCGGCCCGGCTCCAGAATGATGTAGCACGCGCGCCAGTCGCCGTCCTTCGGTTTGCCGACCGATCCGGCGTTCACGAACAGCACGCCATCGACCGGTTTCGTGTACGGCCGGTGCGTGTGACCGAAGACGATGATGTCGGCGTTCGATGCCGCGGCCAGACGCTGAAAGCTCGAGAGGGGGCGATCCTCGAACAGGTACTCGTTGATCCGGCGAGGACTGCCGTGCACGAGCAGCACGCGCGTCCCGTCGGCCTCGAACCGGATCTCCTTCACGAGCGAACGAAGGAACGCCTTGTTCTCCGCGCTGACAGCAGCCCTGGTCCAGGCGAGCGACTCGTCGCCGAGCTGCTTCTCGACGGGGTCCGTGTAGGCGCAGCCGCATTCATCACGCTCGAACCCCACACCATCGTCGTAGTTGCCCATGATCGTGGGGACCGCCTCGGCCCTGATGCGCTCCGTCACTTCATTCGGAGAGGCGGCATAGCCCACCAGGTCGCCGAGGCAGTAGATGGCGTCGAGCTGGCGGGGCCGGAGGTCGTCGAGCACCGCCTCGAGCGCGGGGAGGTTGCCGTGGATGTCGCTGATGATTCCGATGCGCATGGGCCTCGCGTAGATCGGTCCAGGTAGAGGATGATGGCTGACGTGAAGAAGGAGATCGCCCAGCCGGGACCGCAGCGCTCGCTCCTTTCGGCGCTCGCAGTCTATACCGAGCGGTCGGCGCTCGTCATGGTGGCGCTCGGCTTTTCCGCGGGCCTGCCGTACTTCCTCATCTTCGATACGCTCTCCGCGTGGTTTCGCGCCTCGGGCCTCTCACTCGAGGTGATCGGCTTCTTCAGCCTGGTCACGCTGGTCTCGACCTTCAAGTTCC
>JALYRV010000317.1 GCA_030855205.1 Acidobacteriota bacterium
CCGACTGCCGGTGCTGACCGTGAGCGATCGCAAGGGCTTCGCGTCGACGGCGGGAGTGGTGGAGCTCTTCGTCGAGGACGGGCACATGCGGTTCGCCGTGAACATCGACGTCGCGCGCCGCTCGCAGCTCACGCTCAGCTCACGTCTGCTCGGGCTCGCGCGCATCGTGCGGGGCACCCGTGCGTTTTAGTCCCCTAACATGGTTCAGGCGGCAGCCTCTCGGGCAGAAGCTGACGGTCAGCGTCGTGGCGACGAGTGTCATCACCCTGCTCACGGCCTCGGCCGTCTTCGCCGTGTACGATTATCGCGGGGCGAAGTCGCGCCTGGCGGCCGACATCACGACGCTCGCCGACGTGGTCGGCAGCAACAGCACGGCCGCGCTCGTCTTCGATGACGCGACCGCGGCCGCCGACACGCTCGGCGCCCTGGCGGTCAACAGGCACATCGTCGATGCCCGTCTTCTCAAGTCGGACGGCACGGAACTGGCGGCGTACTCGCGCGCCAGCGCGCCGCTCGACACGCTCGCGCCTCACCAGATCCGCCCTGCGGCGACGTTCGACGAGCGGGGTCTGCGCGTCGTTCGCGCCGTGATGTACCAGGGCGCGCCGGTCGGGCACATCGCCGTCAGGTCCGACCTCACGGAGATCAATGCGCGACTCGTCACGCTCGGCATCACGATCGCCGCCGTCCTGTTCGGCAGCTTCTGGCTGGCCTTCGGCGCGTCGAGCGTGATCGAGCATCTGATGCTGGGTCCGATCGGGCGGTTGATGGAGGTCACCCGGATGGTGCGCGACGGGCAGCGGTACGACCTTCGGGCCCAGCCGGGAGACGCTGACGAGATCGGCGAGCTGATCGACCGCTTCAACGAGATGCTCGTGGAGATCGAACGCCGCGACCATCTCCTCACCGAACAGCAGGCCAGCCTCGAGCGGCTCGTCGACGCGCGCACGATCAAGCTGAGTCAGACCAATGCGAAACTGATTCAGGCGCGCGACACTGCGATGGCGGCAAGCCGCGCCAAGAGCGAGTTTCTCGCCAATATGAGCCACGAGATCCGCACGCCGATGAACGGCATCATCGGCATGACCGAGCTGGCGCTCTCGACGAGTCTCGACGCCAGGCAGCGCGACTACCTCTCGACCGTCCGCGTTTCGGCCGACTCCCTGCTCGCGATCCTCAACGACATCCTCGACTTCTCGAAGATCGAGTCGCGCAAGCTGGAGCTCGAGTCGATCCGGTTCGGGGTGCGCGCGCTGATCGCCGAGACGCTGAAACCGCTGGCGGTCACGGCGGCCGACAAAGGGCTCGAGCTCCTCTACAACGTGCACCCTGACGTGCCGGAGGCCGTCATGGGCGATCCCGTGCGTCTCCGGCAGGTGCTCTCGAATCTGATCGGCAACGCGATCAAGTTCACGCCGTCCGGGCACGTGCTGCTGGAGGTACGCGCCGAGAAGCGCTCCGGAAGCCGCCCGACGCTGCATTTCCAAATCAGCGACACGGGCATCGGGATCGCGCGCGACAAGCACGCCGCGATCTTCGAAGCCTTCAACCAGGCCGACGGTTCAACGACGCGCCGATTCGGCGGGACGGGTCTGGGTCTGTCGATCTCGGCGACGCTCGTCCAGCTGATGGGCGGGCGCATCTGGGTGGAGAGCGAGCCGGGCGCCGGCAGCAGTTTCTATTTCACGGCGACATTCGGCGCGGCGCTCGTGAACCAGCCGCCGGCTTCCGCGCCGGAGCCGCTCCTGGGCGTGCGCGTGCTGGTGGTCGACGACAACGCCGTCAACCGCCGCATCCTGCTGACGCAGCTCGGATGGTGGGACGCGGAAGCGACGGCGGTCGACTCGGGCGCCCGCGCGCTCGAGGCGCTCACGGAAGCGGCCGCGGGCCCGGCGCCATACGCCCTCGTGCTGCTCGACGGCGACATGCCCGATCTCGACGGCTTCGGCGTCGCGGAGCAGATCGCCACACGTCCGGCGCTTGCCGGCACGACGGTCGCCATGTTGACATCCTCGGGACACTCCGACGACGCGCGCCGGTCGCGCGCGCTGGGGGTCGCGGCCTATCTCACGAAGCCGGTCGCGGCCGGGGACCTCTACAGCGCCATCTGCTCCGCCATCGGCAGGCCGCTTCCCGCCGTCGTCATGCCCCCGGGCCACGCGATTCCGGAGGCGGCGGCATCGCGCAAGATTCTGCTCGCGGAGGACAACGTCGTGAACCAGCGCGTGGCCGTCGGCCTGCTCACGGCGCGCGGCCACAAGGTCCTCGTCGCGGCGAACGGCTCCGAAGCGGTGGCCGCGTTCGGCCGCGAGCCGTTCGACCTCGTGCTGATGGACGTGCAGATGCCCGTCATGAGCGGCATCGAGGCCACGCTCGCCATTCGGGCCTCCGAAGCCGGCATCGGACGCCGCGTGCGCATCGTCGCGATGACCGCCCACGCGATGTCGGGCGACCGTGAGCGTTGCGTCGCCGCCGGCATGGACGGCTATCTCACGAAGCCCATCACCTCGTCCGACCTCTTCGCCGCCGTCGAAGACATTTCATCTGCTTCACCTGCTGCACCCGCCTCACCCGCTGTCGACCGCCCCGCGATGCTGCGCAGGCTGGGCGGCGACGAGGAGCTGTACCGGCAGGTCGCGGAGCTGTTTCTCGAGGACGCGCCGGTGCGCCTCGCGGCGCTCGCCGACGCCACGGCCGCGCGCGACGTCGAGGGGCTCCGTTTTGTCGCGCACGCCTTGAGAGGCGCGGCGGGTAATCTGTCGGCGAAGGCCCTGCTCGACGCCGCCCATCATCTCGAACATCTCGCGGCGCGGGGCGTGCTCGACGACATCGACGAAGCGGCCCGCCTCGTCGCGACGGAGGCAACGCGCGCAATGGCGTATTTTTGTGCCGAGCTCGCGCTGGATGCCGAAGTGGCGGAAGGACAAGGCTTATGAACGTCCGTCACGTCGCCCTCGCAGGGGTGCTCGCCGCCCTCGGAGTGCCCACGGCTGTCGCAGCGGACGGCCAGACGACGCTCGCGCCGAGCCAGTACGTACGCACGGTCTGGACCGAAATGGACGGCCTCGCGAGCAGCTCGGTGCTGGCGCTGGCGCAGACGCCCGACCGGTTCATCTGGGCCGGCACGGAGGAAGGCCTGGTCCGGTTCGACGGTCTCAAGTTC
>JALYRV010000117.1:0-3788 GCA_030855205.1 Acidobacteriota bacterium
CCGGTGACCTACGCGCTGCGGCTGTTGCCTCCAGGCGACGGCACCGGCGGGTTGCTCGTGGCCACACCGGAGAACGTGATCCGCGTCGGTCCGGACGGCCGCGTCCTGACGACGTACGACGTGCCGAATCTCGACAGCTGGTTCGCGCTCAACATCACGCCGGGCGGCACGGAAATGTGGTCGGCGACGCCCGGCAACGGGCGCATCTACAAGTGGAACATCGCGAGCGGTCTGCGCGTCGCGCTTCCCGGCCACGGCCTCAACGGCATCCCTTCCGGCGCCGGCGAAACCGAGCCGGGCTCCGGCCGCTACACGCTCGACGGCCTCTGCGTCATGGGCGAGTACGTCGCGGCGCAGGAGATCTGCGGCAACCTCATCGACGACGACGGCGACGGGCTTATCGACGAGATTTGCACGCCGATCGAAGTCTGCTCGAACCAGAGCCCCGGCGACGACGACGGCGACGGCCTCGTCGACGCAAACGATCCGGACTGCGGCGCGGTCGACTTCTGCAAGGCCGATGACTTCACGCCCTCGAACGTCGCCGGCTTCTGCGCGCGCAAGAATTTCGAAGGCGAGGTGGTCCGGTTGCTTCCGGCGCCGGGTCCGCCGTCGCAGCAGCAGTTGCGGGAAGTCTTCAACGTCACCGGTTTGCCGCCAGGGCTCACCTTCGACGCTGGCACCGGCATCGTCACGGGCACGCCGTCGTATGACATCCGTACGAATTTCGACAGCCCGAATACACGCGTCTATGCGGTGACCTACACCGTGCAGTGGCGCCAGCTCTCGGGTGGCGAGCTCGTCAGCTCGTTCACGCAGTCGTTCAACTGGACCATCGAGAACGTCAACCGTCCTCCGCTGGCCGTCAATGACTCCGCGATCACGCGTCCGGGTCTGCCCGTTTCGGTGGCCGTGCTCGCCAACGACACCGACGCCGATGCTGGCGACGTGCTGACGATCACGTCGAACACGCCGGTCTCGCCCAACGGAACATACGCGCGGAGCGGCAACACCTACACGTTCACGCCGAACGTGGGCTTCGTCGGCATCGATACGTTCTCCTATTCGATCGCGGACGGTTTCGGCGGCACGGCGACGGCGTCGGTGACGATCAATGTCGTCAATCAGGCGCCCATCGCCGTCAATGACGCGCGCACCGTTCGGCCCGGTCAGGCCGTCAGCATCAACGTGCTGACCAACGACTCGGATCCCGACAACAGTCCGGATGTGTTCCCCTCGGGGCCGGATCCGATGACGGTGACGTCGCACACGCAACCGTCCCGCGGCACGATCACGCAGAGCCCGAACGGCACCTTCACCTACACGTCGTCGCTGACGCCCCCGGTGTACCTCGGCACGGATTCCTTCACGTACACGATTGCCGATAGCTACGGCGGCAGCGCCACCGCCACGGTGACGATCACGATTGTCAACTCGCCGCCGGTCGCGGTGGACGATGCGGCGACGACGCGTCCTGGCCAGGCGGTCACGATTGCGGTGCTCACGCAGGGCACGCCCGACAGCGATCCGGATTCCGACACGCTGACGGTCACGGGCAGCACGACGCCGTCCAACGGCACGCGCGTGCAGAACGTGAACAACACGTTCACCTATACGCCGGCGCTGACGTTCACCGGCACCGACAGCTTCACCTACACGATCAGTGACGGATTCGGCGGCACCAGCACGGCGACGGTCAGGATTACGGTGGTCAACCGGCCGCCGGTCGCGGTGGACGATGTGGCGACGACGCGTCCTGGCCAGGCGGTCACGATTGCCGTGCTCACGCTGGGCACGCCCGACAGCGATCCGGATTCCGACACGCTGTCGGTGACGTCGAGCACGGCGCCGACTGCCGGCACGCGCGTGCTCAACGCGAACAACACGTTCACGTACACGCCGCCGCTGACGTTCACGGGCACGGCGACGTTCACCTACACGATTTCGGACGGCTTCGGCGGCACGGCCACGGCGACGGTCACGATCACCGTCAACAACAAGCCTCCGGTGGCCGTCAACGACACGGTCACCACGATCGCCGGCCGGCCCACGGCGTCGTTCTCGGTGCTCACGATGGGCACGCCGGACAGCGACCCCGACGGCGACCCGCTCTCGCTCACGCTGGTCTCGACGCCTGCCAACGGCACGCTGACGCGCACGGGCAACTCGTTCGTCTTCACGCCGAACCCGGGATTCGCGGGCGTGACGACGTTCACCTACACGATCACGGACGGCTTCGGCGGCACATCGACCGCCACGGTCACGATCAACGTCATCAACCTGCCGCCAGTGGCGACCAACGACACGGGCACCGCGCGGGGCTCGAATCCGGTCGCGATCTCGGTCATGTCGAACGACAGCGATCCCGACAGTCACGTCATCGCGGTGACGGGGGCGACCACGCCGCCCAACGGCACGGCGGTGGTCAACGCGAACGGCACGATCACCTACACGGCGAACGCGGGCTTCCAGGGCACCGACACGTTCTTCTACACGATTCGCGACGGCTACGGCGGTGAGTCGACCGCGCAGGTCACGATTACGGTCGGCCCGCCCAATCGCTTCGACGACTGCACGTGCGCGGCCGCCAAGGCGAGTCCGGGCGAGATCTGGCCGCCGAACCACAAGCAGACGCAGGTCGTCAACGTCACGGGCCTCGTCGACCCGCAGGGCGGCGCGCCGCTCGCCATCCGGATCCTCGGGATCTATCAGGATGAGCCGACGAACTATCTGGGCGACGGCAACACCGCCATCGATGCCGGCGGCGTGGGCACCGGCTCGGCCTGGGTGCGCGCCGAACGCACGGGCAACCCCAACGTGCCCGGCAACGGCCGCGTCTACGAGATCGTGTTCGAGGCCACGGCGCCCGACGGTTCCGCGTGTCAGGGCAAGGTCTTCACCGGCGTGCCGCACGACCAGGGTCAGGGCAACTACATCTTCGACGACGGCATCCGGTACGACTCGACGGTCGCGGGTGGCCCCATCGTGCGCAACGCGCTACGGATTCAGAACAACCTCAGCGACGCCGATGTCGCGGCCACCTCGTTCGTGCCGAAGTACGTCGGCGAAGCGCGCATCGGCGGCGGCGGCGCGACCCGCGAGCTGCAGATCGGCCCGACGGCCGCCGCGCCGGTCGATTCCAAGGATTTCGCCTGGACCAGCGGCGAGCAGGTGACCTTCCTGCTGTGGCGCTCGGGCAGCACGACGCACTTCAAGCTGATTACGAATCAGCAGTTCGAGTACGTCGCCTATGACGTCGACTGCGCCAACGGGCAGTGCAACGACATCTTCCTGCGCGCGCAGTCCGGCGGCACCGGCAAGCTGACGCTGTCGTCGCTCAACATCAACGGCCTCGCGGTTCCCGACACGCTGACGATTCCGGTCGGCGGCGCGGCGCAGTCGATGCGCCTGTCGGGCCTGTCGCTCGACGAGGGCATGCTCTTCGGCGGTCTCGCGAAGATCGAGTGGACGTCGCCCCAGCCGGCGGGTTCGACGGTGAACTTCCGCGTGCAGGTCGGCAAGGCCTGCCCGACCCAGGGAGGCACCGGCGGTGGAGGCACGGGCACGCCGCCCCTGGCGCGGAGCGATAGTTACACGACCAATGAAGACACGCCGCTCAACGTGAGCGCCGCCACGGGTGTGCTCCAGAACGACCTGACGTTCGGTGGCGCCCTGACGACGACGCTCGTAGACACGGCGTCGCACGGCACGCTGACGCTCAACGGCGACGGGTCGTTCACCTACGTGCCGGCCCCGCAGTACTCGGGCCAGGACACCTTCCGCTACCG
>JALYRV010000117.1:3798-10086 GCA_030855205.1 Acidobacteriota bacterium
CGACGGCTCGCTGACGAGCGAACCGACGGTCGTCACGATCACGGTCAACCCGATGGCGGATCCGCCGGTCGCCGTCAACGACACCGCGTCGACCAGCGAGCGTACCGCCGTCACGATTGCGGTGCTGACCAATGACAGCGATCCGGCCGGAGGCACGCTCTCACTCACGTCGCTGACGCAGCCGTCCAACGGCACGGCGTCGATTTTGGGAACATCGATCGTCTACACGCCGCGCAACGGTTTCACCGGCGTGGACACATTCACCTACACCATGGCCGGCAGCGAAGGCACGGCCACGGCGACGGTGACCGTCACCGTCACCAACGTCAACGAGCCGCCGGTCGCGGTCAACGATGCGTACACGACGGCGGAAGACACGGTGCTGACCGTGGCGGCGCCCGGCATCAAGGTCAACGACAGCGACCCCGACACGGGGGACACGGTCAACGCGGTCGTGGTGTCCCAGCCGTCGCACGGCACGGTCATCGTCAACACGAACGGGTCGTTCACCTACACGCCGGCGCTCAACTACAGCGGGCCGGACGCCTACACCTACCGGGTGCGTGACGCAGGCGGGCTCGACAGCAACGTCGCCACCGTCTCCATCACCATCACCGCGGTCAACGACCCGCCCACCGCGGTCAACGACTCGTACGTCGTCAGTGAAGACGGCGTGCTGCAGATCAACGCGCCGGGCGTCAAGTCCAACGACAGCGATCCGGACACGGCGGCGTCGGCGCTGACCGTCACGCTCGTCACGGGCGCGCAGCGGGGCACCCTGACGCTCAGCGCGGACGGGTCGTTCATCTATACGCCGTTCCCGAACACGTCGGGCGGAGACTCGTTCGTCTACCGCATCAGCGACGGCACGGGCAGCGCCACCGCGACGGCCAGCATCGCCATCACCGACACACCCGACCCGCCCGTCGCGGTCGACGACGCCGCGACGACGCAGGAAGACACGGCGGTCACGATTCCGGTGGTCGTCAACGACTCCGATCCGGATACGGCGACGCTCACCCTGCAGAGCGTCACGCAGGGCGCCAACGGCACGGTCACGATCGTGTCGGGCCAGCCGCGCTACACGCCGCGGGCGAACTACTCGGGACAGGACATCTTCAGCTACACGATCACGGACGGTACCGCGACCGCGACGGCGAACGTCGTGGTGACCATCACCGCGGTCAACGATGCCCCCGTCACGATTGGCGACGCCTACACGACGTCACGCAACACGCCGCTCAACGTGCAGACGCCCGGCGTGCTCGTCAACGACACCGACGTGGACACGGGCCAGCAGATGACGGCGCAGATCGTCTCGCAGCCGTCGAGCGGCACGCTGGTGATGCAGACGAATGGCTCGTTCGCCTACACGCCCACGAGTACGTTCACCGGCACGGTGACGTTCACGTACCGCGTCAGTGACGGCACGACGACGAGCAACACCTCGACGGTGACGATTACGGTCACGGCGTCGAACCAGCCGCCCGTTGCGGCCAACGATTCGTACACGACCAACAAGAACACGACGCTGACCATCGCGGCGCCTGGCGTGATGACGAACGACAGCGACCCGGATGCCGGTAACACGATTACGACCACGCTGATCAGTGGTACTCCGGCGGCCGACGGCACCGTCACGCTCAGCGCGAACGGCTCGTTCACCTTCGTGCCGGCCAACAACTACACCGGCACGACGACGTTCCGCTACCGCGTGAAAGACCAGGCGAACCTCGAGAGCAACGAAGCGATCGTCTCGATCGAGGTGAAAGCCGCCGCCACGAGCGGCACTGTCTGCTACGACGGCGGGTCGGGCAGCCCTGACCTGCGGGCGACGCTCGCGTGGAGCACGCTCGAGAACGGCGACGTCCGCGCGCGCGCGAGCGTCAGCCGGAACTACGCCGACAACACCTACGGCGTGAACCACATCGGGTGGGGCAACAAGAACCACAACTTCGCAGCGCTCTACAGGTCGGACTACGCGAGGCTCGCGTTCTACGACGCGGCCGGCGTGAAGAAGATCGATTTCAAGATCGACAACCTGTCGCCGAAGCCGGGCACGCCGTCGGGCTACGGCACCTTGGGCGTCGGCACGGGCACCAACGCCGACGGCGGCATGGTGTCGGGCAGCGTGGCCAACATCGTGTCGATGATGACCTCGGCCGACATGAACATGAACGCGTTCGGGTACGTCTCGACCTCGACGAGCCATCCGCTGAAGACGTACTCACCGGCGACCAACAACAGCTACACGACCAACGCGACGTATCCGCTGTGGATCTGGGACGTGTGGTACGAGGCGACCGTCAAGGCCAGCACGTTCGGATCCTCCGGGCTCGGGTACGTGAGGATGCCGGACATCCACGCGAGCCCGTCCAAGCGGGACGCGGTGTGGCGCGTCGTCAACTGCCAGTAGGCTATTTGATTGCGGCCCAGTGGCCGGGCTCGACTTCGCGCAGGGGAAGCGATCGATCGAAGCTGGCGCTGTCGTAGGAGATGCGGGCCGGCACCCGCGCCGGATCCGGCAGGGGGATCGCCGAGAGCAGGGCGCGCGTGTAGTCGTGGCGCGGATCGCTGAAGACGCGCTCCGCCTCCGACAGTTCGACGATGCGCCCGCGATAGATCACCGCCACCCGGTCGCAGATCTGCCGCACGAGCCGCAGGTCGTGCGCGATGAAGAGATACGTCAGCTTCAGGCGCTCCTGAAGATCCATCAGCAGGTTGACCACCTGCGCCTGCACCGACACGTCGAGGGCTGACACCGGCTCGTCCGCGATGACGAGCGACGGATTGAGCGCAAGCGCGCGCGCGAGGCCGATGCGCTGGCGCTGGCCGCCGCTGAACTGGTGCGGAAACCGATCGAGCTGCGACGGGTCGAGCCCCACGAGGCCGAACAGCTCCTCGACACGCGCGCGGCGCTCGTGCTTGTCGCCGAGGCCGTGAATCACGAGCGGCTCTTCGACGATCTCACGCACGCGGAGACGCGGGTTGAGCGACGAGAACGGATCCTGAAACACGATCTGCAGGTTGCGCCGCTCGAGGCGCATCTCCTCGCGCGAGAGGCCCAGCAGGTTCCTGCCGCGGAAGATGACTTCACCCGACGTGGGCTCGATCAGCCGCAGGATGCACCGGCCCGTCGTCGACTTGCCGCTGCCCGACTCGCCGACGAGGCCGAACGTCTCCCCTTCGCGCACATCGAACGACACATCGTCGACCGCGCGCACGATGCGCGGCTTCTGCAGCAGGCCGCGCCTCGACTCGAACTCCTTGGTGAGGCCGCGTACGGTCAGAAGCGCACTCATCGTGCTCCCCCCCGCGCCGGCAGCATGGGCGAATCGTGCAGGTAACACTTCACGAGCCGGTCAGCGGGAAGCGCGGCGTCTCCGGGACGCGCCTTGTCGCACGGCTCGAAACGGTCAGGGCAGCGCGGCGCGAACGCGCAGCCGGGCGGAAGGTTGCCGAGCGGCGGCACGACGCCCGGGATGGCGCGGAGCTGGCGTCCCTGCTCGCGCCCGGGCATCGACGCGAGCAGCCCGCGCGTGTACGGGTGCAGCGGATCGGCGAACAGCTCTGCGACGGGTGCCTGTTCGACGATGCGGCCGGCATACATGACGGCGACGCGATCCGCCGTCTCGGCCACGACCCCGAGATCGTGCGTGATGAGCAGGAGCGCGAGCCCGAAGGCGGACTTCATCTCGCGGAGCAGGTCCAGGATCTCCGCCTGCACGGTCACGTCGAGCGCCGTGGTGGGCTCGTCGGCGATGAGCAGGGCCGGGCTGCAGGCGAGGGCCATGGCGATCAGCGCGCGCTGGCGCTGCCCGCCGGAGAGCTGATGCGGGTAGTCCTTGAGCCGGCGCTCGGGCTCGGGGAGCCGGACGGCCGCGAGCAGCTCTGCGGCCTTGGCGCGCGCGGCGCGGCCCCGGGCGACAGCGTGCACCTCGAGCGTTTCAACGAGTTGCGCGCCGATAGTGAAGACCGGGTTGAGCGCGGTCATCGGCTCCTGGAACACGAATCCGATCCCGGCTCCGCGGATGCGGCGCAGCTCCCGCTCGGGCATGCCCGTGACGGTGCGGCCATCGAAGCGCACCGATCCCTCGGCGACGCGTCCGGGCGGCGGCACGAGCCCGATGGCGGCGAGCGCCGTCATCGACTTGCCGCTCCCCGACTCGCCCACGAGGCCAAGCGTTTCCCCGCGGCGGAGTGAAAAGGTCACACCGTCGACCGCGCGCAAGGCGCCCGTCTTCGAGGGGAACTCGACCGTCAGGCCGTCGATGGCGAGCAGCGGCTCAGACAAGGAGTTCCCTGTGCTCGCCGAAGACGCCGCGCAGCGTGTCTGAGATCTCGCCGAGCGTGGCGCGCGCCTCGACGGCGGCAATCACGGCCGGCACGAGGTTGGAGCCATCCGTCGCGGCGGTGGTGATGGCGTCGAGCGTGGCCCGCCAGGCCGGCGCGTCACGTGCGTCGCGCAGCGCCCTGACGCGCGCGGTCTGCGTGGCTTCGACCGACGGATCGAGCTCGAGCAGCGGGATCGGCGCCTGTTCGCCGGTGACGAAGGCGTTCACGCCGACCACCCGCGAGCGTCCTGCGTCGATCGCCTGCTGCGCCCCGTACGCGGCGTCCTGGATCTGGCGCTGAATCAGGCCCGCCTCCACCGCGCGCAGCGTGCCGCCGGCCTTGTCGATGGCGTCAATCAGCGCGCGCGCCCCCTCTTCGATGGCGGTGGTCCTGCGTTCGATCTCCCACGATCCGGCGGTCGGATCGACCGTGTTGGCGACGCCCGTCTCGGACGCGAGGATCTGCTGCGTGCGCAGCGCCACGCGCGCCGCGTCCTCTGTCGGGAGGGCCAGCGCCTCGTCGCGTCCGTTGCAGTGGAGCGACTGCGTGCCGCCGAGCACGGCGGCGAGCGCCTGGATGGCGACGCGCACGATGTTGTTGTCGGGTTGCTGCGCGGTCAGCGTGCTGCCGCCCGTCTGCGTGTGGAAGCGCATCTGCATCGCGCGCGGCTCGGTCGCACCGAACCGGTCGCGCATCAGGCCCGCCCACAGCCGGCGCGCGGCGCGGAACTTCGCGATCTCCTCGATGAAGTCGTTGTGCGCGGCGAAGAAGAACGACAGCCGCTGGCCGAACGTGTCGACGTCGAGCCCCGCGCCGCGCGCCGCCTCGACGTAGGCGATCGCGTTGGCGAGTGTGAAACCGACTTCCTGGATGGCGGTGGCTCCGGCTTCGCGGATGTGGTACCCGCTGATCGAGATCGTGTTCCACCCCGGCAGCTCGCGCGCGCACCACGCGAAGATGTCGGTCACGATGCGGAGCGAGTGGCGCGGCGGAAAGATGTAGGTGCCGCGGGCGACGTACTCCTTGAGGATGTCGTTCTGGATCGTGCCCGACAGCGTCTCGAGCGGAATGCCGCGGCGCCTGGCGACGGCGACGTAGAGCGCGAGCAGGATGATGGCTGTCGAGTTGATCGTCATCGACGTCGACACGCGATCGAGCGGGA
The DNA here is from genome assembly GCA_030855205.1 of Acidobacteriota bacterium. Classification (GTDB taxonomy): domain Bacteria; phylum Acidobacteriota; class Vicinamibacteria; order Vicinamibacterales; family SCN-69-37; genus JALYRV01. The sequence goes on from JALYRV010000117.1 coordinate 9,296, forward strand.
TGCCGTCGAAGAGCACGTCCATGTCGTCGATCGAGTCGATGGCGACGCCGACGCGCCCGACCTCGCCGGCCGACATGGCATGATCGGAGTCGTATCCCATCTGCGTGGGGAGGTCGAAGGCGACGCTGAGCCCGCTGACCCCGCGGTCGAGGAGGTAGCGGTAGCGCCGGTTCGACTCGGCCGCGCTGCCGAACCCGGCGTACTGCCGCATCGTCCACAGCCGGCCGCGGTACATCGTCGGCTGGATGCCTCTGGTGTACGGGTAGTGCCCGGGGCGCTCGCCGGCGCGGTCTGCCTCAGCCGCAAGATCCGCGGGCGTTGAATATGGACGATCCGGCACCGCGAAATTCTATCAGCGGGGAACGCATATGCATGCGGCGCAGTCCAATTGACAGAGGGTGATCGGGTGGTACAATGACCGCACGTTCCCACGCAGCTCGAACTCACCATGGACATCAGTGCATGTGCGTCCGCCGCGCTCCTCGCCCGAAGCAGTGCCGCATGCGCGTGTACATCAGCCGCCGGCAGCCCGGACCACGCGGCGCACAGGAGGTCTTGACATGGATGACGTGACGAACCGATTGGCCCGGGAAATGGCCGACGCCATCGCCGCCTCGGTCGCCGACGATCCGCGCGTCGAGGCATGCCGCGAGCGCGCCCGAGCGGCCGGCTACGAGATGCGCGTCACGCTCGAGGCCGTAGTCGGCTTCGCCGGACGCACCAAGCCAGGCACGCAACCGCGCGCCGCCGGCACGCCCAGCGGCAAGCCGCGCGCGCGCGCGCCGCAGGCC
>JALYRV010000011.1:0-30408 GCA_030855205.1 Acidobacteriota bacterium
GTCGAGCGCTGCGCGCAGCCGGGTGGTAAAGGCTTCGAGTGACGTGCGGATCTCGTGCTCCAAAGAGTCTCCTCAAAGCATTATAAGGACGTTGGGAAAGGCGGGGACCGACGAACCTGCGCTCCGCGACAGGCGGAACGCAGGCAGTCGAAAAAATGGAGGCGGCGGGAGTCGAACCCGCGTCCGAAAGCACGTGGCCCTAGGAATCTACATGCGTATCCGCGCTTAGATTTTCGCGAAGGGCATAAAAGCGCGACCGAAAGCGCCCGACGCTAGTTCCGGAAGGTATCTCGGTGTCACGTCCCAGAACGGCCGTAACACCTATCCTGCTAAAATGGCATCCATTCCCAACCCGCAGGCTGATTGAGGTGGACGTCACAGCACTTTAGGCTGCGAGAGCGAGCTGCGTGTTCGCAGTTGCGTTGTTTTCCAACAGATTAACGAGGTGCTGGTGCTCGGCACGCATCCTGGGGTTCCTTACCTCCGTCGAAGCCAGAGCGCCCCCACATAAGCGACTGACTATCAATATCTTAGCAGTCCCCGCACCCCCGCTCAATCTCGTCCGTGCCCGATTCCCCGCTTGATTTCGTCTTTTGTTCGCCTTACCCTTGCCAAACACATTGGAGGCAGACATGGACGAGAAAGCGCTCTTCACGAATTTCTGGACGACCGAGTCGAAGACCACGCGCACCGTACTCGCGCGCATTCCCGAAGGCTCCGCCTACAAGCCCGATGAAAAGTCGCGCACCGCGCAGGAGATCGCGTGGCAGATCGTCTGCGAGGAAAAGATGATCATCGAGGCGCTCGAAACGGGCACGGCGGAATGGAATCCCGCGCCGATGCCCGCGACGATGAAGGATGTACTCGCCGCCTATGAGGGGCAGTCGTCCGGCATGGGTGCGCGCTGGGAGGCACTCCCCGCCGCGCGATGGAACGGCCCGCTCGAGTTTTTCGGCAACGCGCGCCCGGGCGCACCCATGGCCTGGAGCTTCCTCTTCGACATCGTCCATCACCGCGGCCAAATCTCGACGTACCTGCGCCCGATGGGTTCGACGGTCCCGCAGATCTACGGCCCGTCGGCCGACGAGCCTATGTGATCACCGCGCGAGCGGCGTCAGACCAAGCCGCGCAAGCTGGCGATCGAACTCAGGCGTGCCGCGTACCGGGTTGTATGCCGGGTTGGTGAGCAGATGAATGGCCGCGTCTTCGCGGCGGTCGATCGCCGTACGAATCCAGTGCATCGCCTTGTCACGCTCGCCGAGGCGCGCGTAGTGAAACGAGAGGAACGTCGCATTCTGTCCCGTGCCTGGCGCCCCGGCCTCGGAGGCCTCGAGTCGCTCGATCTCGAGGCGCAGCACGGCCGGTAATCCACCGGCGCGATACGCGGCGCGAAGTTGCTCGACAGACTCGAGCGTCGCGCCATTCAGCACGAGCGAACGCCAGTATTCCTCGAGGCTCTCGCGCTCGCGCCCTTCGGCGGCCAGGATTTCCGAGCGGCGGCGAGGTGCACCACGTCGACATTCGGCAGATGGTGAATCCTGATGAGAAACGCGCCGGCGGGCTCCATGCTCATCGCCGGGGACTGATCACCGAGCCCGAACCCGACGAACGCGATGTCCTGAACGCCGGGCGGAATCGTCACATCCACATCGAAGACGAAGTCGCGCGACAGATACGCGCCCGATACCGTCTTCACCATCGGCCGGTCGGCGCCGTTTTCGCGGTCGCTTGCCGAATCGACGCGCGACAGCCCCTCGGGCGTCAGCGCGTACGCGTCGAAAGGGATCGAGAGGTTCGGGCTGGCGGGGCCCCGCAGGGCGTCCGAGAAATCGACCGCCGGCGCGGGCGGTGGGCGCATCGAGAAAACGCCGATGCCCGCCAGCGCGATGATCACGAGCGCCGTAACTGTAAGACGCAACCGCATGACGGAGGGGAGTTTAGCCCAGAAGCAACGCGCGCGCGGCGTCGAGCTCGTCGCGGTTCACCGTGTGGCCCATGCGCGGATAGATGCGCTCGTCGACGGCCGCGCCCATGCGCCGGTAAATCTCCGCCGACTCCCGCACGCGATCGAGAGGAATATGGGGATCGATGTCGCTGCAGCCGAACAATGCGGGTGTGCCGTCGAATCCGCCCGCATAGTCACGCGGCGTGCCGGCCGGACCGATGACGCCACCGCTCAGTGCGATCACCGCTCGATAGCGCAACGCATGGCGCGCGGCAAACTCCGACACCAGGCATGCACCCTGCGAGAAACCCGCGAGTGCCACGCGCTCAGGGCCGATGCCGGCCGCTGCCGCTTCCCCGATCAGCGTCGCGATCTTCTTCAACGCCGACGTGAGCCACGGCTCGTTGGACTCGATCGGCGCCATGAACCGGTTCGGATACCAGGCATGGTCAGCCGCCTGCGGCGCGAGGAACGCGACATCGTCCATCTCCGGCATGTCCGGCATGCCGAGCTCCCCCGCGAGGCCGAGCATGTCTTCCGCGCCGGCGCCGCGGCCATGGATCATGATGACGGCCAGGCGCGCGCTGCGAAGGGGCGCTCCGGCGCGCAGGACGGGCTGACCGGCGTGCGGATCAAGATTCATCACCGAAGGGTCTCCTGCGGAATAATAGCTGCTACGCATGCGGAACCGACGGCTGCGCGCCCTGCTCATCTCGCTTCTGGCGCTTCTGGCCGCCAGCTCCTCCGCGCAGCAGCCCGCGTACGCCCTCATCAGCAAGGAAGGCCGGCGCGCGCTGCCGTACCGCGTGCAGGGCGGCCAGGACATGTTCGCCCTCACCGACCTCGCCGCAGCCTTCACACTCACCGTGCGTGAGGATGTCGCGGCCGGCGGCATCGTCGTCACGACCCGCGACAACAAGACCATCGTACTGACGCCAGGCCAGCCGCTGGTGTCGGCCAACGGACGCGTGGTGTCGCTGCCCTCCCCCCCGCTGCGCGAGGGCCGCGTCTGGCTCGTGCCGATCGAATTCGTCAGCCGCGCGCTCGCGCCCGCGCTCAACACGCGGCTGGAGGTGCGCCGGCCGTCGCGCGTGATTCTCGTGGGAGACGTGCGCGTGCCTCAGGTCACCGTGTCGTTCGAGGGGGACGCGGCGCGCACGCGCGTCAATATCGACATCACGCCCTCGACTCCGCGCGCGGTCACGCAGGACGGCCAGCGCCTCATCGTGCGCTTCGACGCGGACGCGCTCGATCTGCAGGCCGCGCAGAGCGGCGACGGGCGCGACATCGTCATCGCCGCGCGCGTGAGTGATGCGCCGCAGACGCTGGTGCTCGACCTCGGCGCGAAAGCCGGCGCGTTCCAGACGTCGGTGCAGCCGCGCGATCGCGGCGGCGAGCGCCTGGTCGTCGAGATCGCGGCCCTCGGCGCGGAGCCCGTGCCGGCCTCGCCCGTCGATCCCGCTGCGCCGGCCGAACCGCCGCCGCTGCCGGATCTCAGCGCCGCCGGCGGCATCCGCACGATCGTGATCGACCCCGGACATGGCGGAGACGATCGCGGCGCACGCGGCGCCGGCGGCACGCTCGAGAAGGACGTCACGCTCAAAATCGCGTATCGCCTCAAGGCGGCGCTCGAATCCAGCCTCGGCGTGCGCGTGCTGCTCACGCGTGACGGCGACCGCACGATGCGCGCCGACGAGCGCGCATCGCTGGCCAACAACAACAAGGCCGACCTCTTCATCAGCCTCCATGCCAACGCCGCGGCGTCGGCCGGTCCTTCCGGCGCGGAGGTGTTCACGCTCGCGCGGGAGGGATATGCGATCGAGGGCGAGACCTCCCCGGCCCCCGCGGCGGCGCTGCCGGTCTTTGGCGGCGGTACACGGGCGATCGAGATTCTGCCGTGGAACACGGCGCAGATCCGGTGGACCGGCGACTCCGAGCGTTTGTCGCGGCTCGTGCATGCCGAGCTCTCAGGGCGCGTGCCCATGAACGCGCGCGGCCTCGACAAGGCACCGTTCCGCGTGCTGATCGGCGCCAACATGCCGGCGATCCTGGTGGAGACGGGTTTCCTCACCAATCCCGCGCAGGAGAAGGTGCTCGCCGGCGACACCCTGCAGAACGACATCGCACAAGCCATCGCCTCCGCAATCACGCGTTATAGAGACGGCGGTGACATCGCGCCTCCAGCGCCGCCCGGCGGGGGCCGGTGACGCGCCCCTCGAACCGCGTGCTCGCGGCCGGCGCGCTCGGACTCGCGCTGCTGCTGTGGGCGCTCTTCTGGGGCGCGCCTGCGTGGGTCGCGCGGCGCGCAACGGGCGCGAATCCTGCGGCCGCGGCCGTGCCCGTCGAAGCGCGCACGATCAGCGCAACCCTGTTTTTCGTCGCCGGCGACGCGCAGAGCCTCGTCGCCGTGACCCGCGAAGTGCCGTTCGGGGCAACGCCTGCCGAACAGGCCCGCCACATCGTCGCGGCGCAGCTTGGCGCGCCCCCTGCCGCGCACTTCAGTCCGGTGCCGCAGGGCACGACGCTGCGCGGCCTCTTCATCTCCGATCGCGGCGAAGCATTCGTGGACCTGAGCGCAGAGGTGGCGTCGAATCACAGCGGCGGATCGCTCGCCGAGCTGTTCACCATCTACTCGATCGTCAACGCCGTCACCGTGAGCCTGCCGTCGATTCTCTCGGTGCAGATACTCGTCGATGGCCGTGAAGTCGAAACCCTTGCAGGGCACGTCGACTTGCGCCATCCTTTGCCGAAGAACACGACATGGGTCAAAACACAGTGACACGAACCGACGGCCGCGCGGCCGATGCCATCCGCACGACGCGCATGACGCCCGACTACACCATGCACGCCGAAGGCTCGGTGCTCATCGAAGTCGGCAACACCAAGGTGATCTGCACCGCGAGCGTCGAGGACCGCGTGCCGGGATTCCTGCGAGGCAGCGGTAAGGGCTGGGTCACCGCCGAGTACGGCATGCTGCCGCGATCGACGACGACGCGGATGCAGCGTGAGGCGTCGGCGGGCAAGATCGGCGGCCGGACGCAGGAGATCCAGCGCCTGATCGGCCGGTCGCTGCGATCGGTCACGCGCCTCAACGAAATCGGCGAGCGCACGATCTGGGTCGACTGCGACGTCATCCAGGCCGACGGCGGCACGCGCACGGCCGCCATCACAGGCGGCTTCGTCGCCATGGCGATCGCCCTCGACAAACTGAAACAGCGAGGACTGATCTCCCAGGTTCCGATCCAGGACTACGTCGCGGCGACGAGCGTGGGACTGGTCGGGGGCACGCCGATGCTCGACCTCGCCTACGACGAGGACTCGAAGGCCGACGTGGACATGAACGTGGTCAAGACCGCGCAGGGTCTCTTCATCGAGGTCCAGGGCACGGCCGAGGGGCCTCCATTCCCGCGCGACACGCTCGACGATCTGCTGAGCCTGGCCGATCGCGGGATCGCATCGCTCATCGCCATTCAGAGGCAGGTTCTCAACGTTTTGACCGCGGGCCGCATCTAACCTCCCGAGTTTGAACGGAGGTTCCCGATGAAGCGTGTATGTACCGTCCTGGCCGTTCTGGCGGCCGTGGCGTCCCTGACGGCGGCCGAGTGGGTCAACGTCGATCAGCAGCCGCGCAACGCGGATGTCGAAGGCACCTGGTCCGCCCGCGTGCGTATCTCCGAGAAAGCAGACGGGCAGCGCCTTCCCCAGCTTCAGCTCCAGATGAACGTCGATGACGAGCGAAGCGGCCGCAACTGGAACAACTGGGGCCAGTCGGTTCCGCTCGCGGCGTTCACCAGCCTCCCCGCCAGTCTCGACGCACCCCAGGACGTGAAGTTCGAGCTGCGCCGCGATGCTGGCGTGATCCGGTTCGAGGGACGCTTTGAAGACGGGCGCGGCGTCGGCCATCTGTTCTTCACCGCGAACCGCGAGTTCGAGCGCGCGATGAAACAGCAGACGCGCGACACGTTCAACGACCGCGAGCTGTTCTCGTTCGCTCTGATGGACGTCAGCCGCGAGTTCGTGAAGGAACTGCACGCGCTCGGTTTCAAGACGGTCACGCTCGAAGACGCACACAAGCTGCGGATCCACGGCGTCTCGACGGATTACATCGCGAACCTCAAGGCGGAAGGCCTGCAGGATCCGTCGCTGGACGAGGTGTTGAAATTCCGCATCCATGGCGTCACGTCGGCCTACGTCAAGGAGATGCGCGCGGCGGGTCTCGGCACGGATCTCGAGGAGCTGCTGAAGATGCGCATCCACGGCGTCAGCACCGGCTTCGTGCGCGACCTCGCGGCGCTCGGCTACAGGAATCTCGACGCCGGTACGCTCGTGAAGTTCCGCATCCACGGCGTCACGCCGGCGTTCATCACGGAACTCAAGGAGTCGGGCTACACGCAGCTGTCGGCGGCCGACCTCGTCGACTGGGCGATTCACGGGCGCCGGCTCCTCCGTCACAAGAGAAAGTAAGATCGGCGGCGCATGCCGCCGACGCTTCTCGCCGCAACCACCAATCCCGGAAAGATGAAAGAGATACAGGCGCTCCTCGCGGGGGCGCCTGTGCGCCTCCTGACGCTGGCCGACCTCCCTCCCCTGCCGGAGCCCGACGAGACGGGCGCGACGTTCGCCGACAACGCGCGCATCAAGGCCCTGGCCTATGCGGAGGCGACTGGCCTCGCGACCGTCGCGGAAGACTCGGGCCTCGAGATCGACGCGCTTGGCGGGGAGCCGGGCATCCATTCCGCGCGCTATCCAGGCGCCACGTATCCCGACAAGTTCGCGCACCTGTACGCGCGCCTCGACACTCACCCGCGCCCATGGACGGCGCGGTTCGTCTGCGAGCTCGCGTGCGCCGGCGGCGGCACAATGCTCTTTACGTCACGCGGCACGGTCGAGGGAGAGATCGCATGGCCGCCGAAGGGAGAACACGGTTTCGGATACGACCCGATGTTCTTCTATCCTCCCTACGGCCGGACGCTTGGCGAAGTCAGCGGAGTGGAGAAGCTGGCGGTGGTGCACCGCGGCAAGGCGTTCAGAGCGTTCCGGCAGTGGCTCGAGTCGGCAGGTCAGTCCTTGGCGATGTTCGAGAAGCCGTAGCCGAGGGTGCCACCGACCACGAGGCCGAGGATGGGCACGTGGTGCGGCCAGAACGCGACAGAGACGAGTGCCCCGACGAGCGCCACGACGACTGTAATCACGGCCTGCCGGAGCGCCCGCTTTATCCAGCGGGGCCGGCAGCGATGATGGTCATTGAGCGGACCGTAACAACGCGGGCAGGTGGCCATCTGGGGATGTGCGCGCAGTGTAACACGCGCTCATTCTGATCCTTTCCGGCGCTGGCCGAGATATTGGGCGACGACCCAGCACGCGGTTGCCCATGCAATTCCCATGACCCACCCGGCCAGCACGTCGCTCGGGTAGTGCACCCCGAGATACACCCGGGAAAAACCCACGAGCATCGTGGCGGCAATCGCGATCCCCAGGCAGTAGAGCCGGGCCTGCCGCCCTTTGACGACCTCGAAAAGCAGCACGCCGACTGTCAGAAAGACGATCGCCGACAGCGCGGCGTGACCGCTCGGAAAGCTCGGGGTGAAGATCTCGCGCAGATGCGGCACGACGCTGGGGCGCGGCCTGGCGAAGGCGAGCTTCATCAGGTAGTTGATGAGCATGCCTCCGGCAAACGACCCGAGCAGCAGCATCAGCAGACGTCTCTCGCGGTGGATCCACAGGAAGCCCGAGATCGCGAGCACGAGCAAACTGGTGACGACGGTGGAACCGAGCGCGGTGATGTCGATGATTGCCTCGCGCAGCCAGGGCGGACCCTTGGCGAGCGCAGGATCATCCGCCTGGCGGAACCACTGGACGATCGCTTCGTCGATCTTCTGTGTGCTGCCCTCCGTCACGGCGCCGGCCACCGCCAGGAATGCGAACACGGCGACGACGAACAACAGCGTGCCGCCGAGCAGCCCGAGCATGTCGAGGTCGAGCGACGTGAGGCGCGCGCGGACGGACGCCGGGATGATGAAGAGGATGGGTCGTTTCAGCCAATCCGGAGGAGTCATCACTCTCCATCATCCCAGTTTTTGCGCTAGTTCTGTCCCCCGCCTGTGCCGGTACCGGCGCCGCCGGCTCGTCCGGTCGCACGGCCGAGGCTGCGCTCGCGATTGAGCTCGAGCATGTCGACGGTGTCGGCCGCCGACCCGAGCAGGTGTTTCGCGAAATAGTCGGCGCGCACCCAGAACACATAGTCAGAGGCGTCGGCGAAGCCATGCCGCTTGCCGGGGATCATGAGCATGTCGAACCGTTTGTTGGCCTTGATCAGCGCATCGACCATGCGCAGCGTGTTGGCCGGGTGCACGTTGTTGTCGATGTCGCCGTGAATGAGCAGCAGGCGGCCCTTCAGGTTCTTCGCGATCTCCGAGTTCTTGTCGATGTCGTACGTGAAGGTGCTCTTGCCTTCCTTGCTCTCGCCTTCCTTCACGCCGTGGTGCTTCTCGCTCCACCAGCGGTTGTAGATGTTGTTCTCGTGGTTGCCTGCCGACGACACCGCGACCTTGAAGAAATCGGGATACACGAGCATCGCCGCGGTCGACATGAAGCCGCCGCCCGAGTGCCCGTAGATACCGACGCGGTTGACGTCGATGAACGGATGCCGGCGTCCGAGCTGTTCGATGGCGGTCTTCTTGTCGGCCAGGCCGTAGTCGCGCAGGTTGCCGTACCCGTAGGTGTGGTACCACTTCGACCGGTTGGGATGGCCGCCGCGGTTGCCGACCTCGATGACGATGAAGCCGAGCTGCGCGAGCGCGACGTTCTGGTTGCGCGGTGAAAACGCCTTCGTGACGCTCTCGGTCTGCGGACCGGGATAGACATACGCGATGACGGGATACTTCTTCGCCGGATCGAAGTCGAACGGCTTGTACATCACCCCGAACAGATCCGTCACGCCATCGTCGGCCTTCACCTTGAACGGCTCAGGAAACTTGAAGCCCGACTCGACCAGCGCCGCGGCGTCCGCTTTCTCGAGGTCCATGATTTTCGTGCCGGCCGCGTCGTAGAGGGCCGACTCGGGCGAGAGATCGACGCGCGACCATGTGCTCACGTAGTACGGCGACTTGTCGGAGACGCTCGGGCTGTGCGTGACCGTGCCGGACGTGAGCAGCTTGAGGTCGCCCGTGTCGACGTTGACCCGATAGAGGTGCTCGAAGTACGGGTCCTGCCCCGCCTCGCGGCCCGCCGCCGTGAAGAACAGCATGCGCGTGCGGTCGTCGAAGCCCTGCACGCCGGTCGCGACGAACTCGCCGTTGGTGATCTGGCGCTTGAGCGTGCCGTCGGCGCCGTACAGGTAGTAGTGGCCCCAGCCGTCGCGCTCCGACCAGTGGATCATCTCCTTGCCGCCGTTGATCAGCCGCAGCGGCTGGATCTCGACGTAGGTGTTGGAGCGCTCCATGATGACGGGCTTCGATTCGCCGGTGGCGGCATCGACCTCGACGATGTCGATGCGCTTGAGATCGCGGCTGGTGCGGTTGAAATACAGCTTCGATGAGCCGGGGGCGAGCCACTGCGGCTCGGTCTCCTCGCGCGCGCGGCGCAGCGACGTCATCGGCGCGGTCGCGATGCCAATCTGCTGGTCGACGAACGCCGCTGTCCTGGCGGGCGTCTGTGTGTTCGAGGCGATGTCGAACATCGCGATCTCGGCCTGGGGCTGGTTCGTCTCACCGGGCATGCCGTACTTGTAGGTTTCGAGCTTCGGGCGCGGACTCGCGAGCGAGTCGATGACCCACAGGTCGCCGACCTTGCGCGAGTCGTTGCGCGAGACGGCGAACTTCTTCGAGTCCTGCGACCAGTACACCGTGATGGCCGGCACGCGCGGGCCAGGCTTCTTGTCCCGCTCGTCCGCGCGGCCGGCGCGGAACCGGCGCTTCTCCTCGTCGTTGAGCGTACGCGCGTAGCTGTAATGCTCCTCGCCGTCTTTCGAGACCTGGGTCTCCTGCAGGGCGGGATCGTCAGCCTTCTTCTGCGCCTTGGCGTACTCGGCGGCGTTCATCATGAAGAGGTTGTGGCCGCGGGCGAAGACGACCGTCTGTTTGTCGGGCGAGATGGAGGCCCAGCGCGCCTTCTCCTTCTCCGGCTCGTAATTCTGCAGCAGGGCGATCCGCCCGGTTGCCACGTCGTACTGCAGCCAGTGTTTCTTCGTCTCGGCCGGGCGCTCGGCCCCGGTTCCCTGCCGCTCGCGCTGCTCCTGCTGATCGCGCTGTTCCTGTTCGTCTACCTTCTTCTCTTCGATCGTCATCTTCATGTCGAGCACGCTGTCGCCGGAGGTCGTGGCCTCCTTCGGCAGGTCGACGCTGAAGCGAATGACGGTGTCCTTCTCGAAGAACTTGATCGTGGAGATCGGCAGGTGCTGCGCGTCGTAGGGCGTGCGCAGGATGGCCGTCAGCTGCGCCGCAACCCGGGCGTTGTCCCAGAGCGGCAGGCGCGCGCGCTTGACCGGATCGACGAGCCACCATTTCTTGCCGGCCGGCGTCTCGAACTCATACCAGAAGCGATCGCTGTGCTCGAGCCACTGCGGCGACACCGCCGTGCTGAACATCATCTTGCCGACTTTCGCCGAGGCCCACCGCGACGCGAGGTCGTAGTTGGGCACGACGCCGGCCTGCGGGCCGGGAGCGGCGGGTGGCGTGACGGGCTGCTGCGCGTAGGGCGCGGCGGCGGCGAGACAGACGAGGAGAACGAGCGCGAATGCGCGGCGCAGGGCTGTGTGCATGCCGCGGATTCTAGATCAGGAATCGAACTTCAGCTTCATTCCCAGCAGCGTCAGGGCGAGCACCAGAGTGATGCCATTCGCAAAAATGATGGACGGCTTCTCGGTGAGGATGCCGTACGTGAGCCACATCACGATGCCGCCGTTGAAGGCCAGGAGCATCGTCAGCGACACGTCGCCGGCCGACTTGGACTTCCACGTGCGCACCACCTGCGGCACGAACGACAGCGTCGTCAGCGTGCCGGCCGCCACCCCGAGCCATTCAACCATGTGGCCAGATCATGCCACGGTCGGAGATAATGAGGGCTCTGTCGGGGCGTAGCCTAACCTGGTAAGGCGCCTGCTTTGGGAGCAGGAGACTCTCGGTTCAAATCCGGGCGCCCCGATGTCCGATCCGACCCTGTCTCAGCGGCCGCCTGGCGCGGGCACTTCCGTGTAGCCGGCCGGCACCGTAAACATGGACGCGGGCACCGCTTCCTCCGCGATCTTCACCACTTCCGACCGCATCTCGACCCCTCCCACGCGCATCACCGACTTCATCGTGAAGTTCCTGATCACGTCGGCGAGGCCGAACGCCGCCAGCGCGTCGAGCGAGCTCTTCTTGAGGATCGGCGCGTACTGATCGAAGCGGCCGACCGCCGTCCACACCTCGCCGTGCATGACCATGTCCTTTTCCATCGCGGCCATCTGCTGGCGCGCTTCGGGCGGCATCTGCGCGAGCATGGCGAGCTCCATCTTCACTTCGAACGTGGTGCGCTCCGTCGGCACGCCGAGGATCGCTTCGGCCGCCACGGCGGGGGCCACAGTCGATCTCATGTGGACGCCGGCGATTGCCATGGCCGCAGCGATGTCGGGCGTCGGCATTTTCCAGTACGTCTTCGCGGCGGCGTTCATGACGATGAGCTCACCGCCAGGCGTGATGATCGTGATGGCGCCCGCGGGCATGCCCATCGCAGCCTTGCCGGCCTCGGCGCGCAGGCCGTTGGCGCCGACGAGGATGGTGATCTCGACAGGGCCGTCGGGCGCGAGCTGCGCCAGGGTGTTGCCGAGGGCCGCCGCCATCGGCGAGGCGCCGCTGGCGCTGCGCGTCACGTCCATCCGCGTCACGAATCGCAGCTCGGCCGTGGCAGGGGCCGCGGCGGCCAGGATCAGCAGAAGCGTAGAGAGCAGTCGTGTGCGCATGCGCCAACTTTACTGCACCGGGGCGCGAGCCTGGCGCACGGGCTCGGTTAGAATCGTATTTCCCCCGATGGCCTCGCCCGATGTTTCCCACCTCGACGTGCTTGCCGCGCTGCAACGCAGCGACGAGCGCTATAGGGCGTTTCTGCAGAACAGCACCGAAGCGATATGGCGCTTCGAGCTCGACGAGCCTATCGACACGGCGCTGCCGGTCGACGCGCAAGTAGCCGCCGCGTTCCGCCATGGCTGGCTCGCCGAGTGCAACGACGCGATGGCCCGCATGTACGGCCACGCCTCCGCGGCGGACATCGTCGGCGCACGGCTCGGCGACATGCTCTTCGAGAGCGACCCCGCCAACATCGCCTACATCCGCGCATTCATCGAATCGGGCTACCGGCTCGAAGGGATGGAATCGCACGAACGGGATCGCGACGGACACGACAAGTACTTCGTCAACAATCTCGTCGGCATGGTCGAGGACGGGCAGCTGCTGCGCGCCTGGGGCACCCAGCGCGACGTCACCGGGCGGAAGGCGGCCGACGCCGAACGCGAGGCGCACGACGCCGAGATGCGCGATGCCCTCGCGCAGCTCAACGATCTGCAGCGGCGCCTCACCGACCTGACAGGGGCCTCAGGCGAACTGCTGGCAACGCTCGAAGGGTCCAGTCTCGCCGCGGCCATCGTTCGCGTGGCGCGTACCCTCGTCGACGTCGACGCGGCCGCGGTCTGGTTGCTGCGCGACGGACGCTGGTCCGTCAGCGCGCAACAAGGGCTCTCGGACGTCTACGATCACGAAGCGATCGGCTCGACGTCTCCGGTCGAGTTCAACGAGCCCCTGCAGATTCCCGACGTCAGTGCGGCGGGCATGCACGACGCGAGACGCTCGACATATGCGCGCGAAGGGATTCAGGCGTTTCTCGTCGTCCCGCTCCGCATCCGCGACAGCAACACGGGCACGCTCGTGCTGTATTCCCGGCAGCCCCGCGTGTTCAGCGACGTCGAGGTGCGCGTCGCCGCCGCGCTGGGCAGCGTCGCCGCCTCCGCGATTCACATCGCCGATCTGTACGCCCTGCGCGATGCCGCGACGCAGCGCGCGACGTTCCTCGCAAGCGCCGGCGCGCTCCTCTCGAGCTCGCTCGACGTCAAACGCACACTCTCCCAGGTCGCCTCACTGGCGGTGCCGCACATCGCCGACTGGTGCGCGGTGCATCTGGTGCGCGACGATGGGGTGATCGAGCAGCTCGTCGCCGCGCACGTCAATCCAGAGAAGGTGGAGTGGGCCGAACGCCTGCGGCAGGAGTATCCGACCAGCCAGGACGGGCGGTCCGGCGCCTCGCAGGTCATTCGCACGGGAGAAGCACAGCTCTTTCCGGTCATCACCGAAGCCATGATCGAAGCCAGCGCGACGAGCGAAGAGCATCTGCGGATGCTTCGCGCCCTGGCGGTGCGCAGCGCCATCCTGGTGCCGATGACGGCGCGCGGCCGCACGAGCGGCGCGATCACGCTCATATCGACTGCCGAGTCGGGACGGCAATTCGACGAAGACGACATGTCGCTCGCACAGGAACTGGCATCGCGCGCGGCCATGGCGACCGACAACGCGCGACTCTACCAGGAGGCGCAGGAAGCCAGCCGCCTGAAAGACGATTTCTTCGCGACGCTCTCGCACGAGCTCCGGACGCCGGTCAATGCGGTGCTCGGCTGGTCGCAGCTTCTTGCCGACGGGATGCTCGACGAGGAGGGAAACGCACGCGCCGTGCAGGCCATCCTGCGCAACGCGCGCGCGCAGGCGCGGCTGCTGAACGACATCCTCGAGATGTCGCGCATCGTCGCGGGCAAGGTGGAGCTGCAGCTCGAGGCAGTCGATGTCGCGCAGCTGGCGGCGGAGCTGATTGAATCACTACGGCCGACGTTCGACGTACGGAGGCAGATCGTGTCCCACACGGCAGCCGGCGATAGCGTCGTGCACGCCGACCGCGCGCGGCTGCAGCAGGTGCTTTTCAACCTGCTGTCGAACGCCGCGAAGTTCACACCGCAGGCCGGCACGATCGACATCGCGCTCCGCCAGGACGGCGACGCGGTGGAGCTTTCCGTCTCGGACACAGGCGTTGGAATCACGCCCGCATTCCTGCCGCATGTCTTCGAACGTTTTCGGCAGGCCGACAGCTCGGCGACGCGGCAGCATGGCGGCCTCGGCATCGGCCTCGCCGTGGCGCGGCACATCATCGAGCTGCATGGTGGATCGATCACTGCGGCCAGCGAGGGGCCGGGCAAAGGCGCGACGTTCGTCGCGCGCCTGCCGCGAAAAGAGGCCTAGCGCGTCACCGTCGCGCGCGCGGCCAGCAGCCGGCGCACCACCGCCTTGAGCGTCGCCGGCGCGGCCGGCTTCTGCAGATATGCGTCGGCCAGCGTGCGCGTCTCATCGTCCACCGCGCTGCCGGAGAGCAGCACGACGGGAACGTGGGCGGTGCCGGACGTCTGTTTGATGTGGCGGCAGACCTCCACACCGTTGGGCGGCGGGATGGAGATGTCGAGGACGACGAGATCGGGCCGACCCGCCTCGAGGGCCGCGAGCGCTTCCGCGCCCGTGCGCGCCGTCATGACGCGATATCCGTCGCGTTCCAGCCATCGCTTGATCAACTGCAGATTGCTTTCCGTGTCTTCGACGACGAGCAGCGTGCCGGGATCGACCGGCTCGCCGTCTCCCGCATCGATACGCCCTTCGCGCACGAGATGCAGGAACGCGTCGACGACGTGGGGATCGAGATGCGATCCCGAGAGCGACGCCAGATGGCTCGTGACCGCTTTGACCGTCCACGCTTCGCGGTACGGGCGCGCATGCACGAGCGCATCCCACACATCGGCGACCGCGAAGATGCGCGCGGCGAGAGGAATCGCCTCGCCTGACATACCGTGAGGATACCCGGTGCCGTCCCATCGCTCGTGGTGATAGGCCGGAATGTCGAGCGCAGGCTGCAGATACTCAATCGGCGAGAGCAGCTCCACGGCGTGGCTCGGATGCTGCCGCAGGATCTTCCACTCGTCTTCGGTGAGCGAGCCGGGCTTGAGCAGGATGCCGTCCGGCACGGCCATCTTGCCGATGTCGTGGAGTAGCGCGCCGCGATGGATGTGCACCCGATCTTCGTCCGGCACGTCGAGTGCGAGCGCCAGTTGATCGGTCAGCGCGGCGACCCGGCGGCTGTGCCCTTCGGTTTCCGAATCGCGCAGCTCGAGCGCGCGCGCCCAGCCTTCCAGCGTGGCGTCGTAGGCCAGCGCAAGCTCCAGCGCGGCGCGCTGCTCGCGCTCGCGCCCCTCGGCCTCGAGGCGCCGGCGGCTGCGCCGCTCTTCGGCCTGGCGCAGCTCGCGCTCGATCACCGGCACGAGGCGCGCGAGGCGTCCCTTCGTCAGGTAGTCGGAGGCGCCCGCCTTCATCGCGTCGATCGCGGTCTCTTCGGAGATGGTGCCGGAGACAATGATGAAGGGCACGTCGGCATCGACCGAGCGGACGGCCGTCAGCGCACGGGCGGAATCGATGTGCGGGCCGGAATGATCGGCAACCACCAGATCCCAGCGGGTCTGCTTCAACGCCTTCTGAAGCGCACCCACCTCATCGACGCGCTGGCTCTCGAACTCAAGGCCGCCCTTCCTAAGCTCCCGAGCCAGCAGTTCCGCATCGTCCGGCGAGTCTTCGACGAAAAGGACCTTCAGCACAGCTCAGCAAGATGCATCGAGCGTTCCATTTACCCTTTCGGCGGAGGCGGAGGCTCATTGAGGACGAGCCAGTAAAGGCCGAGCTGGCGCACGGCCTCGACGAATTCTGTGAAATCCACGGGTTTTCGGATGAACGAGTTGGCTCCGAGCGCGTAGCCCGCGAGCCGATCCTGATCTTCCCTGGATGACGTGAGGATGACCACAGGCGTCAGGCTGGTGGCCGGATGCGATCGGATCCTGCGCAGGACCTCGATCCCGTCGACTTTGGGCAGTTTCAGGTCGAGCAGCACGACCGATGGGCGCGCGTCGGGATTGCGCCCCTCGTACTGCCCTTCGCCGAACAGCCAGTCGAGCGCCTCCTGGCCGTCCCGGACACACTTGATGGGGTTCCGGATGTTGTTGCGCGCAAAGGCCCGCAGCGAGAGCGCTTCGTCATCGGCATTGTCTTCGACCAGGAGAATGGTCCCGTCACGCGACATGAGTTTCCTTTTCCGTTGAGCTGGCCCTGACGTCCGATCCGCCCAGCGTAAAGCGGAACGTAGCGCCGGCGCCGGGGGTGCCTTCCCCAGACACGACGCCGCCGTGGCGATGCACGATTCGCTGCACAGTGGCCAGTCCGATACCGGTGCCGGCGAAGTCGGTTTCCGCATGCAGGCGCTGGAACACCCCGAACAGACGGGCGACGTAGGTCATGTCGAAGCCCGCGCCGTTGTCCTCGACGACAATCGTCTGCTCCGCCGCGCCCGTCTGCTCGTAGACGCGGATGCGGGCGTCGGCGACGCGCGCCGTGAATTTCCAGGCGTTGCCCATGAGGTTGTCGAGCACGATGCGCATCAGCGCCATGTCGGCCTGCACGATCATGCGCTCCTGGATGTCCCACCGCACGCGGCGCTCCGGATCGGCCGAATCGAGATAGTCGGCCACCGCGCGCGCGAGCAGGGCAAGATCGACCGGCACGCGGTGCATCGGCACGCGGGTGACGCGCGAGAGCTGCAGCATATCGTCGATGAGCTCGCCCATGCGCCCGGCGCCCGCGCGGATGCGATCGAGATAGTGGCGCTCGCCGTCGCTGAGCCGATCGCGCGCGTCCTCGTCGAGCGCCTGCGCGAAGCCGGAGATAGCGCGCAACGGCGCGCGCAAATCATGCGACACGGAATAGCTGAAGGCCTCGAGCTCGCCGTTGAGCGCCTCGAGCTCGCGCACGATGTCGCGCAGCTCATAGTCCTTCACCGACACCCAGCGCGCGGCGCGGCGCAGCGCCGAGTCGACACGCCCGATCTCATCGTCGCCGGCCGCGAGCATCGCCGGCGGCAGCGGCTTGCCCGCCGCGAGCTGCCCCGCGACGCGCTCGAGCTCCTTCATTCGCGCGACGACACCCGCGAAGAACAACCCGCCGGCGACGGCCCCCGCGACACTGACCGCCATGCCGGCCAGCATCACGATCTTGTGGGTCCGCTGCGCGGCCCGGAACTCCTCGGGATCCAGCGTGTTCTGCCTCCGGTCGAGCGCAATGTCCGACACGACGACCGCAAAGAGCGCCAGCGCCGGCAGCGCGATGACGAGGCTGCCCTTGCCGCGAATCGGCTCGTTCCTCCACCAGGATCCAAACGGCATCAGACCTCGGCCTCCTGCCCCTCGACGCGTGCGCGGAGCATGGCGGGCGTAAACGGCCGGTTCGGGATGAACGCCACGCGCAGATGCGCGCTCCTCACGCGAATCGCATCTGCCAGTGCCAGCGTCGCCTCCTCTGCGTCATGGCCGATCAGCAGCACATCGATCGTGCTCGTGCCGGCAAGCTTGACGGCCACGTCGAGTGCCGCCGCTTCGAGGAGCGCATGGCCCGCACGCGCGAGCACCTTGCGCGCAAGCGTGCGCACGACGGCGTCGGGTTCGAGCATCAGCACAGTGCAGGGCTGCGATCGCATCGAGGCGATGATCCCGTCGTCCATTTCGCCGTCGAACGCCGGAAAGTACAACGTGAAGGCCGTGCCCGCGCCCGGCTCGCTCTCGACAGTGACGCCGCCGCCGCTCTGGCTGACGATGCCGTAGACGGTGGCCAGGCCGAATCCCGTGCCCGCCCCCTTCTGCTTCGTCGTGAAGAACGGCTCGAACACGCGCGCCAGCGTCGCCCGGTCCATGCCGACACCCGTATCGGCGCACACGACGCGCGCGTACGGCCCTGGCGCTACGGCTGCCGCTGCGGCGGCGTGCTCGTCGAGGACGACGGCGCGCGTGTCGATCCGCAGCGTCCCGCTATCGGGCATCGCGTCGCGCGCGTTGACCGCCAGATTCATCAGCACCTGTTCGAGCTGGCCCCGGTCCACCGTGATCTCGCCGATATCCGGATCCAGATCGATGCGCAAGGTGATCTCGTCCCCCAGGAGCCGCCCGATCAGCTGCGCCATTTCATCGACGACCTCGTTGGGCGACAGCACTTCGGGCTCGATCATCTGCTGGCGGCTGAACGTGAGGAGTTGGCGCGTGAGCTTCGCAGCACGCCGTCCGGCAATCAGGATCTGCTCGACATCCTTCGAAGCGGGATGGGCGCCAATCTGTTCGATGGCGATCTCCCCGTAGCCGATGATCGCCGTGAGCAGGTTGTTGAAGTCGTGCGCGATACCGCCGGCCAGGCGCCCGATCGCCTCCATCTTCTGCCCCTGCCGCTGGCGCGATTCGGATTCCCTCAGCGCGTCTTCCGCGCGGCGGCGGTCACGCTGCGCCGCTTCTTCGTTGAGCGCGAGCGACAGGGACCCGGCCACTTCGGTGAGCGTCGTGATCTCGTGCTCGCTCCATTCATGCGCGCCGCGCGACACGAGCGACAGGCATGCCTTGAGGCGCCCGGCTTCGAGAATCGGCGCGCCCGCGGTCGCGCGTGCATTGATGGCGAGCGTCTCGCGGCCGAGCGGCCCGACCAGCCGGTCGGCGTGCGTGTCGCTGACGGCCACCGTCTGCCCGGACTCGAGCAGGCCGCGCACCTCGGGCGCGCGCGACAAATCGACCGACCGCCCCTCGAGCCGCACGCCGTCCGGCGGGCCGATGCTCCGGCCGATGACCAGGAATCCGTTCTGATCAGCCACCGAATAGGCCGTGTGGAACGCCGGAAACGTCGCAGCCATCTGTTCCAGTGCGCGGCGCACGATCTCATCTTCCGACGCGCCAAATCCTGCCCCGCGCGCAACGGCATTGAGCAGCGCGAGCCGCGTGCCCGTCTCGCGCAGGCTGCGCTCCTGCTGACGCCGCTCCGTGACATCGCGCGCGTTGACCGCGATCGCCTGCCCGCCGGCCGGCGTACTGAACCGGCTCGCAATACTCTCGAGCACGCGCGGCGTGCCGTCCGCGTGGAGAAACTCCGCCTCGAAGACGGCAGGCGCGCCCGGCACGACATCGTGCAGCGTCCAGGCCGCGGCTTCGCGTGAGGCGGGAACGATCAGGTCGACGAAGTCGGTGTCGATGAGCTGCTCCGGCTGAAGGCCGAGCACGCGTCCGATCGACGGCCCGACGTGGAGTATCGCGCCGCCGCGATCGACTACCGCCACGATATCCGACGCGTGCTCGACGACCGTGCGGAAGAACGACTCGTTCTGGCGCAGCACTCGGTGAACCTCGCGCCCTTCATGACGCGCGATCGCCTCACGCAACTCTCGCGTGATGGCGGGCACGAGCCGCGCCAGGTTGTCCTTGAGCACATAGTCGCGCGCCCCCGCCTTCATCAGGCCGACCGCCGTCTCCTCGTCGATCGAGCCGGAGACGACGAGCAGCGGAATGTCGAGATCGCGCTCGGCGAGCGCGGCGAGCGCCTGGCGCGTCGTGAAACGGGTCATCGAGAACGCACTGAGAATCAGGTCCCACGCGGCTGTCTCGACGGCCTTGATGAAGGCTTCGCCGGTTTCGACGCGCGTCCATGACGGCTGAAAACCACCGCGGGTGAGGATGCTCACCAGCCGCTCCACGTCCTCGGCGGAGTCTTCCACGAAGAGCACGCGGACGGGCAGAGGGGACTGCGGGGAGGACACGGCCCCAACACCATACAACGGCACGCGGACCGAGTGCGATAATTGCCGCGCGTGTCGCGCCTGTTCGCCATTGGAGCCGCCGTGGTCGCCCTTGCGGCGGCCATCCTTCTGTGGCGATCGTCGGGCGCGCCGGCAGCCCCCGGACCCACGAGCCTGGTGCTCGTGACGATCGATACCCTTCGGGCCGACCGGCTCGACACCCGGCGCATGCCTGCCCTCAGCCGCTTCGCGGACGGCGGGCTGCGGTTCGACAACGCCCGGACGCCCGCGCCCCTGACGCTTCCCGCGCACGCCAGCCTGATGACGGGCCTGCTTCCTCCCGATCATGGCGCGCGCGAGAACGGCGCGCCGCTGGCGCCGGGAGCGCGCACGATTGCGCGCGAGCTGCGCGACGCCGGGTTCCGGACGGGCGCGTTCGTCTCGGCCTTCGTCCTGGATCGACAGTTCGGCCTCGCCGACGGCTTCGAAACCTACGACGACCGCGTGCCGCGCAGTCCGGATGCCGCGCTGCGTCTCGAGGCGGCGCGCGAAGGCGGCGCCACGATTGCCGCGGCACTCGCATGGCTCGGCACCATCGATCGATCCCGCGAGCGTTTTTTCCTCTGGGTGCATCTCTTCGAACCCCACACTCCCTACGCGCCCTCTGCCGATTGCGGCGCGTCCGCTGAAGCCAACGGCGATGGGGGCACGGGCGCCTACGACCGGGACGTCGCGTGCGCCGACGTGCTCGCAGGGAAACTCATCGATGCGATCGCGTCTGGGCCCGGCGCCGGATCCATCGCGTGGATCGTCGCGGGCGATCACGGCGAGGCGCTCGGCGAGCACGGAGAGTCGACGCACGGCATGCTGCTGTACGACGCGACGCTGCGCGTGCCGCTGATCGTGCGCGGAGCCGGCGTCGCGCCCGGGCGTTCGGCCGCGCCCGTCTCGCTTGCCGACATCGCCCCGACCGCGCTCTCATGGCTCGGTCTCCCCCGCCCCGCCGCGATGCGCGGCTCAGATTTGCGCATGCCCCTCGCGGCCGACCGCGACGTCTACAGCGAGACGCTCTATCCAAGAACCGCGGGATGGCACGGGCTGTCGGCTGTGAGCGGCGAGAGATGGAAGGCGATCCGCTCCTCTGAGACGGAGCTGTACGACGTCACGCAGGACCGCGCGGAAACGGCGAACGTGGCCGCCGCGCACCCGAAGACAGCCGCGGCCATGGGGGCGGAAGCCGCGCGGCTCGCCGCATCGGGCGCCGGGCGCACCAGCGCCCCGTCGGCCGAGGCAGCGGAGCGCCTGCGGGCGCTTGGATATGCGAGCGGCGGCGCCCCCTCGCCAGGCGATCGCGGGGGCGCGCCGAACCCGGCCGCGCACATTCGCGACTGGGTGCAGTTCGAGCACGCACTCACCGCGATGAGCCTCGGCCGTGCCGCCGACGCGCTCGCGTCGCTCGCGGCACTCGCCGCGAAGCATCCTGCCGGGCGCGTCTTCCGATCGACGTACGCGCGGGCCCTCTCCGACACGGGCGCGCACGGCCGCGCCCTGCAGGCGTATCGGCAGATGCTCGCGACGTGGCCGGATGACGCCATGCTGTTTCACGATTTCGCGTCGGCCGCGAGAAGCGCGGGAGACGCAACCGAGGCCGCGCGCGCCGAACAGGCGGCGCTCGCGCTCGACCCGGACAATGCCGCCGCGCTGAACGGCCTGGGACTCACGTTTGCCGACGCGGGACGCCCGGCCGAGGCCGCGTCCGCGTTCGAGCGCGCCGCCGCCGGTGACCCCGGCAACGCCTCGTATTGGACCAATCTCGGCAACGCGCGCCGCGCGCTCGGTGACGCCGCGCGCGCGGAGGCCGCCTATCGCCGCGCGCTCGACGTCTCACCCGCGCACGCAGACGGCCTCAACGGCCTCGGCGCGCTCATGGTGCAGTCCGGCCGCGCGCCGCAGGCCGTCGGGCTCTTCGAGCGCGCGCTGGCCGCCGACGCCGCGCACATCGAAGCGCGGCTCAATCTCGCGATTGCCTTTCAGGAGAGTGGACGGCTCGACGAGGCGCGCCGCGCGTATCGGGATGTCATCATGCGCGCGCCGGCCGGCACGCGCGAGCACGCCGCCGCCACGGCGCTGCTGAACAGCCTTAAATAGCGAAGGGCCGGGAAGTAGACTCCCCGGCCCCGGTCAGAAACTGAAAACCCTAGAAGGTGAAGCGGAACCCGATCTGGCCGACGCGCTGTTCGGGGTTCTGGAAGTCACCCGAATACTCGCTCGGCTTCAGGAAGTCGGGGTTCGGCGCGCCCGTGCCGAGCAGCCGCGACGTGCGGAAGCCAGACGGGTTCTTCGCGTTGAAGAGGTTGAACACCTCGCCGATCGCTTCAATGCGCGCGCTGTTGAACAGACGGAAGCCGCGCGAAAGGCGCAGGTTCATCTGCGTCCGCCAGGCGCCGCGCCCGCAGTTCCAGTTCTCGCAGTCGCCGATCTCCTTGGGCGGGTTGCCGTCGCCGTCGTAGGCGTAGGCCTTTGCCGGGAGGTCGTTGCGCTCGCCGTTATTGTTCGTATCGAGGCCTTCGATGATCGACACCGGCAGCGGCGAGCGGAACACGAAGATCGGCGAGATCGTGAAGCCCTTGATCATGGCCACGGCGGCCAGCGTGCCGGAGTGCCGCGCGTCGGTGCGGCTCGTCGGCCCGAAGACGCGGTCGTCGTCATAGAGCCGCTCGGCTTCCTGCAGGTTGTTCGAGTTGAGTTCGTCGGCCGCGGTGCCGATGTTGCTCTCCGCCTTCGACAGCGTGTAGTTCGCCGTGAAGTCGAACCCGTTCAGCATGCGGCGCTTGAGCCCCATGATGAGCGCGTTGTACTCGCTCTTGCCGAGGCTGCTGCCGGCGCGCGTGCCGGCCGCGTTCGGCTGCAGATTGAGGAACGCGAGACGCCGCGGCGCCGACGGCTGTCCCACCGGCCGCGTGTTGATACGCGGACGCGTGTTCAGATCCTTGCCTTCGATGTGCACGAAGTCCACGGTGAACGCGGTGTTGCGCATCAGCTCGTGCGACCAGCCAATCGACGTCTGGGCCGAATACGGAATCTGCAGACGTGGATCGAGGAACTGCCCGATGAGGGGCAGCGCGTTCGGGTTCGCCTGGTTGAGGCCCGCGATATTGGCGATGGGCTGCCCCACACGGTAGAAGCTGCCATCCGGGTTCTTGATGCCGGTCTGCACGTCGACGTTGAAGATCGATCCCGATCCGACGCCCGTCGCGTCAATCGCGGCGAACAGCACGTTCGAGTTCGTGTAGCCCATGTCGTAGTAGTGGCCGTAGCCCCCGCGGATCACGTCGCGGCCGTCGCCGCGCACGTCGTACACGGCGCCGACGCGAGGCTGCCAGTTGTTGCGGTCTTCCTTCGGATCCTTGCCGAAGTTCTCGAGCCCCTTGATGCCGGCCAGGAGCCCGGCCGCGCCGGCCGCCTGCACCTTCACGAAGTTCGGGTTCTTCGACTGATCGATCTGGTAGCCATCGATGTAGTCGTAGCGCAGGCCGAGGTTCAGCGTCAGTTTGTCGGTGACGCGGAAATCGTCCTGGATGTACCACGCGTACTGCTTCAGCGGGATGTTCGCTTCCGCCGCGCCGCCGTTCCGCGTCACGCTCGAGAGCGGCCCGGCCAGGTCGTTGTTGAGGTGGTTGTACGTAAAGTCGTTGGTGCCGGTATTGAACGTGATGAACAGCCGCGGCTCGTTGATGAAGTTCACGCCGGTCTTGAACGCGTGCGATCCGCCCATGCCGTCCAGCGACCACGAGAAGTCGTCGCGGAACTGCCACTTCTTCTGCTCGGTCGCCTGCGGCGTGTTGCCGTTCTGCCCGATCGACACGCCGTTCGGGAAGGTCTCGGTCGGCGCCAGACTGTTCGCGCCGATGGTGTTCCGGAAATCGGCGTACTGGAAGATGAACTCGTTCAGCTTCGACCCGCCCATCGTCCAGTTGTGGTTCAGGTTGATCGAGTTGAACTTGTTCTCGCTCGTGCCCCAGCCACCCACCGGCACCAGCGGATCGGCGCCGTACGGCTGCGAGTTGTCGTTGCGGCCATACCGCACCGCCAGATACTGGGTCGGCGTCACGCTCAGCGTGACCTTGCCGGTCAGGAGGTTCTCGCGGTACGGGGTCGCGAAGCGGCCATCTTCCGCCGGGAACAGGCCGAGCGTGTTCACGATCTGGAACGTGTCCTGCTGCGTGCGCTCGGCTGCGCCGAAGTAGTGCATCCTGTTCTGGACGATGGGCCCGCCGACCGAACCGCCGAACTGATAGCGGCGGTAGTCCTGCTTCTCGGCGTTCGCCAGCTTCTCGGTTTCGGTCTGCGCGTTCATCCTGTCGTCGCGGAACAACACGAACCCGCTGCCAGCGAGGCTGTTGGTGCCGCTCTTGGTCACGATGTTCATCACGCCGCCGTTGCTGCGGCCGTACTCGGCCTTGTAGCGCGACGTCACCAGGTTGAACTGCTGGATCGCCTCAAGCGGGAACAGCTGCAGCAGGCCGCCGACGGTGTCGTCGTTGTTGTCACCGCCGTCGATCTGGTAGTTGAGGTTGCGGCCGTTGCCGCCGCCGATCTGCGGCGCGTACTGCGTGCTCTTGGTCGGGTCGCTGTGGAAGCCGAGGCCCACGCCCGGGATCGTCACCGCGAGGTTCGCGAACTGACGGCCGTTGAGCGGCAGGTTCTCGATCCGGCCGACATCGACGACGCCGCCGACCGACGACTCGGTCTTGTTGATGAGCGGCGCCTCGGCCGTGACGCTCACCGATTCGGTCATCGCGCCGACTTCGAGTGTCAGCGGAAGATCGATCGAGGACGCGACCACGATCGCAACCCGCTTCTGTTCGGTCGACTTGAAGCCCTGCAGCTCCGCCTTGATGTCGTAGGTGCCGACCGGCAGCGCGGCAATGCGGTACAGGCCTTCGGCCGTGCTGACGTCCGACCGGGTGAAACCGGTCGCGGTATTGGTCGCGGTGATCGTCACGCCAGGCACTGCGGCCTGCTGCGCGTCGGTCACTCTGCCCGTAATCGTGCCCGTCGTCTGCTGCGCCATCGCGGGCGCGGCCAACGCGAGCACGGCGACGAGCGCGATCATCGACGAGATGATCTTTCTCATGCCTTGCCTGCCTCCATTAAATGATGACTGCTTTTGCCGGGGCCGACGAGCGGCCCCGGCCATCCAGGGTCCAACGGGACTGGACGGGGACAAGATACGCGACAAATGGTCGAAAAGTCACATCTGTGTGACGAACTACTCCCCGGGGGTTCTGGTCTGGATTTCCTCTACTGGGACGAAACAGCGCTCAGCAGACGCAGAACCTCCGGCCTCTGTGGGGCCGAGGACGGGAGGCGCCGGAGGAGCTCACGGGCCTCGGCGGCGGCTTCTGTCCGACGGCCCGCCCGGGCCAGTGCGACCGCAAGCCCGAATCGAGCCTGGTGAAGATCGGGCGCCTCGATGAGGACGCGGCGCAGCACCTCGGCCGCCTCGGCCGGCTTGCCGGCATCGCTCATGACCAGCCCGAGGTTGGCGGTGACGAGAGGATTCCCCGGCTCGAGACGCGCGGCCTCGCGTAACGTGCCGAGTGCCGCGTCGAACTCGCGCGCGGCAGCCTGACAGGACGCGAGCCCGAGATGGGCGTCGGCCGTCGGCACGCGTCCCGCGATGGCGGCGCTGAAACGCACGCGCGCGTCGCGACAGCGGCCCGACTCGGCAAGCACGTAGCCGAGACGCAGATTCATCTGCGGGTTGGCGGGATCCTCGGCGAGCACGGCGCGCAGGGCGCGCTCGAGTGCCGGGCCGCGCGCTTCCCCCGACGTGATGTGCGCGATGGCGGCGGCCACCTCGATCTTGTCTTTGGGATCCGCGCGGCGCGCCGCCGTGCGTCCTCGTGCGGATGGCGAGGCGCCGATGTAACCGAGCGCGGCAAGGCGTCCGCCTGGATCCACGCTCTGCGCCGTGTGGTCGGCCTTGCCGCCGACCGCCTTCAGATCCGCCGTGAGCAACTCGACCGCCTTGATTTCCGACGCCACGCGATTGTCGCGCTCAGCCGCATCACGCTGGATCTCATAGAGCTCCGGCCTCGGCGCCTCGATGTACTTCCATCGGCCGTCCCGCATGGTTCGCAAAGGACTCCATCCGAAATCGAGCAGGGGCGCGAAGGTTTCAGCGTAGTACGGGTATTCGATGAGGGCCGCGACGGGATCGCCCGGACGCCTTGGGTTGAGGTGCGGCGCCGACAGATCGTGGCCATCCGTGTCCATGCCCGCGAGGCCTGCGCGCGTGACGACTGTCGCGGCGATGTCGACAAGGCCGACGTTCCACGTATCGACGGCGCGCCCCGGCGCCACGCCCGGCCCCTCAATCAACAGTGGCACGCGCAGCGTCGTGTCGTACACGAACATGCTGTGGCCGATCTCGCCGTGCTCTCCGAATGCCTCGCCGTGATCCGAAGTCGCGACAATAAGCGTACGCTTCCGGCGTTCGCCGAGCGCCGCCAGCAGCCGCGCCACCTGGCGATCGGCTTCCGCGATCTCGCGGTCGTATCGATCGCTCGCGCTCAGTCCCGCAAATGACGGATCCGCGGGCTCGCCGTACGGCGCGTGCGGTTCGAACAGATGCACCCAGAGAAAGAAGCGCTGCGATCCCGCGCGGCCCACCCATGCGATCGCCTCGTCGACGACGGCGCTGCCCTTCTTCTCGTTGAGGGGCCTCCCGTTCGCGTCGCCGGGTAATGTGTCGCCGTAGGTCTGGAAACCGCGCGCAAGGCCGAAGCGGCGATCGAGCGGGAACGCGGACACGAACGCAGCCGTGGCAAAGCCGCCCGACTGGAAGCGCTCGGCGACGGTCGGCACCGTGTCGTCGATACGGATGCCGTTGTGCCGCGCGCCATGCCCCTGCGGATACCGTCCTGTCAGAAGCGTCGCGTGCGACGTCTGCGTGATCGGCGCGGCGGCGTACGCGCGATCGAAGCGCACGCCTCCCCTGGCGAGACTGTCGAGCGCGGGCGTCACGGCGCGCCCGTAGCCATAGGCGCCTACACGGTCGGCGCGCAGCGTGTCGATGGTAATCAGCAGGACGTTGTCGGCCCGCGACTCCTCCGCGACGGGCGGCGGCTTCTCGCGCGAGCACGCCGCGCCTGCCAGCGCGAACGCGAGCGCGGCAGCGGCAAGGCGCGTCTTATCGGATGCCATTGGTCTCGAACGCGATTCTCCACGTTCCCGCGCTGTCGCGATGCCAGACGCGCGCCCACAACCCGCGCGCGGGCGATCCAGGACGCCCCTCGGCGCTCTTCGCCGCGGCGTCGTACAACCCGAGCGTCACGGCCAAGTCCCCGGATGCGGAGACCTGCGTGCGCAGTACGGCCCAGGCGACGCGCGCGAAGGTCTCCGAGACGAATGCCGTCACCGCGCCCGCACCCGCGAATGGCGAGCGTTCGTTGTGTACGGCCCGGTCAGCCGGCCGAGATCGCGCGCGCTCGAGATCGCGCCCGTGCGCGGCTCCCACGTCAGTTGCGTGACCGGCTGCACCGGCCCCGGCGGCTGCGACCGCAGTCGCGCGGCCGCGTTGACGGCTTCGAGCCGCGCGCCGTTCGGCGCGATGTCGACGGCATCGGTGGTGAAGAACGTCAGGAAGCCGTCGCGGATGCCAATCTCTCGCGTCGCCGCGGCGAATGCGCGCTCCGTCGCGATCATGCGCTCGAGATGCGTGGCGGGCGCGGCTTGTGCGGCGATCATCACGACGAAGATGCACGCAGGTAAACGCATCGCGCCACGATATCATCCGGTCATGGCGAAGCGCGCGCGCGGCCTGCGCGACACGGATCAGACGGCACAGGCGTATCAGGCCAGCGGGTCGAAGACTATCGACGCGCCGGTCGATCGCGTCTATCGCGCGTGGACCGACGGCCGCCTGCGCAAGCGCTGGATGGGCGATGCCGACTTCTCCGTACGCAAGGCCACCACGAACCGCGTGCTGCGCCTCACGTGGGGGCGGCAGCGTCGAGGCGCTCTTCATCTCCAGAGGCATCGCGAAGAGCCAGGTCGCTGTCGGGCACACGAAGCTCGCGAGCGCGGCCGCGGATCGTATGAAGCGCTGGTGGACACGGCGTCTCGCGGCGCTCGACTCGTTCCTTGCGGCGCCCGCGCCCGCCCGCACGCGCGCCGCGCAGCGCGTGGCAACGACGCGCCTCGCCGCGAAGCGCCTCGCAACGAAGCGCCCTGTCACGAACCGCGCTGGAAAGGCGCGCCTTACGAAGAAGCGGAAGACCGCGTAGCGGCCCGCGCGCCGCCCGCGTCGACCGCACCCGACGCGACCGCGAGCTCGGCGTTGAGCACCGCGGCGCCGGCCGCGCCCCGAACGAGATTGTGGCCGAGCGCCACGAAGCGCCACCCGAGCACACGGCACGCGCGCAACCGCCCGATGCTCACCGCCATCCCCCCGCCGCGATCGAGATCCAGCCGCGGTTGCGGACGGTCCCTCCCTTCCACGATCTCCAGCGGCGACGCCGGAGACCCCGGCAGCGCGCGCACCAGCTCGTTGCCGCGGAACGCGCGCCAGGCCTCGCGCACGCCGGCCTCCGGCACGGTCTCGCTGAGGCCCACGGAGATCAGGAGCGTGTGGCCGTGCACGACCGGCACGCGCGTGGCCTGCGCGCTCACCGGGAACGCCCCCTCGAGAATCTTCAGCGTCTCACTCTCGAGCTTCTCCTCTTCCCCATCGATGAACGGCAGCACATTGCCGAGGGCGTCGAGACCGGCGACGCCCAGATGCCCCGCCCCCGACAACGCCTGCAGCGTGGAGACCGTGACTGCGGTGATCCCGAAGCGCGCCAGCGGCGCGAGCGCAAGCGCAAGGAACGTGGTCGAGCAGTTGGGATTCGTGATGATCGCGCCGCGCCACGGCTGGCGCGTGATCCACTGCAGATGCCCGGCATTGATCTCCGGCACGACGAGCGGCACGTCGTGCCGCATGCGGAACGATCGCGCGTTGCTGATGACGACATGCCCCGCCTGCGCCATCGCCGGCTCGATCGTGTCGGCGGCGGCCGCGTCGAGGGCGGAGAACATCAGCGCCGGGCCTCGCCCCGGGCGAGCCAGCTCGAGCCGCAGATCGTTCGCTCCATCGGGCCGCGCCGCGTCGATCCTCCACGGCACGTCGCCGTAGCGCCGGCCGGCGGACCGCTCGCTCGCGCCAACCCAGGCAACGCGAAACCACGGATGGCCCGAGAGGCGCGACACGAGGTGCTGCCCCACGAGACCCGTCGCGCCAAGGACGCCGACGGGAATCACTCGGCTCCCTGAGTCGAGAACTCGCGAGGTGAGCGTTGAGAATTGCCGAGTGCGTTCAGGCCTTCGACGATGTCTTCGACCAGGTCGTCGGGATGTTCGCAGCCCGGAGACAGGCGGACCAGCGTGTCGGCGAGCCCGAGGCGCGCACGCTCAGCGGCGGGGATCGACGCGTGCGTCATGCGCGCGGGGTGGCAGACGAGAGACTTCACGCCTCCCAGGCTCTCGCCCAGCGCGAAGAGACGGCGGCCCGAAACGAACGCGACCGCTTCGTCAACGCCGCCCGCCAGCTCGAACGACACCATGCCGCCGAATCCGGACATCTGCCGGCGCGCGATGGCGTGTCCGGGATGCGACGGCAGGCCCGGGTAGTAGACGCGCCGCACCGCGGGATGCGCAGCGAGCGCATCGGCGATCGCCGCCGCGTTCAGCGCGTGGCGCTCCATGCGCAGCTCCAGCGTCTTGAGGCCACGCAGCGTGAGCCAGCAGTCCAGCGGGGCGGGCACGGCGCCGGTCGCGTTCTGCAGGAACTTGACGGGATCGAACACCGCGCGGTCCCTGGCGAGCACGGCGCCCTGAATCAGGTCGGAATGGCCGGCGAGGTATTTGGTGACGCTGTGCACGACGAGATCGGCGCCGAGCGCGAATGGCTGCTGGAAGTACGGCGTCGCGAACGTGTTGTCGACGACGACGAGCGCGCCGGCGTCGTGCGCGATCGCCGCGACCGCCGCGATGTCGGCAATCAACAGCCGGGGATTCGTCGGCGACTCGATCCATACGAGGCGCGTGCGAGGCGTGATGGCGGCGCGGACGTCCGCCTCGTTCGACAGATCGGTGGGTGTGACGGTGCATCCGAGCGGCGCGAACACCGTATTGAGCAGCCGGAACGTGCCGCCATACACGTCGAGCGGCACGACGACTTCGTCGCCCGGTCTCAGGTAGGCCTGCAGGATCGCGTTCTCGGCCGCGAGTCCCGAGGCAAACGCCGCGCAGTGGGCCGCCCCTTCCAGATCGGCCAGCACCTCTTCGAGCCGCTGCCGCGTCGGATTGTTGGTGCGGGAATAATCGAAGCCCCGGTTGACGGCCGGTGCGTCCTGCTCGTAGGTGGAGGTCTGGAAAATAGGCGCGACCAGCGCGCCCGTCTCAGGCTCCGACGGCTGCGCGGCGTGAATCGTTCTCGTGGCGAATCGCATGACGGTCTCCTTCTGTGAACACAACGGTGTAGCGCGCGTCCGCGCCGGACGCGCGCACGATGAGGCGCACGCCGAGCGCGCGCGCAGTGTCGAGCGCCGCTGCCTGCACAAGGCCGCAACCGGCGCGTGCCATCTCGATCGCGGCATCGACGTGCATGACGGGGATGTGGCGCGCCTCAGGGTCGACGGCAGGATCCGACGTGAAGTAGCCGGGCACGTCCTTGATCAGCTCGCAGCAGGCGGCGCCGACGGCGGCGGCCATCCGTACCGCGGAGAGGTCCGACCCGCCGCGGCCGAGCGAGACCATCGCGCCTGACGGTGTCGAGG
>JALYRV010000011.1:30418-31458 GCA_030855205.1 Acidobacteriota bacterium
GAGAAATCCGGGCACGATCACGGCGGCGTGCGTGCGAAGCGATGAGGCGATCTCGCGCGTACGGACGGTGACCTCATCAGACGTCCGCGTCACGCCCGCTTCGTGCACGTTCAGCGCGCGCGAGGGAATGCCGATGGCCTGCAGGTGCAGGGCGAGCAGCGCCGCGGAGCGCAGCTCCCCCGTCGCCCACAACAGATCCAGCGCGCGGGGATCCGGCCGGGCTGCGATCGCCTCAGCCTCCGCGAGCAGGCGATCGGTGTGCCCCTGCTCGGCCGAGACGATGATGAGCAGCGGAGGTCCGATCACCCGCGACCGGACCCAGCGCGCGGCCCGCGCGTACGACTTCGGGCTCGAGAGGACGGAGCCTCCGAGCTTGATGACGACCGGGCGCGCGTCAGTCATGGAGCGCCCTCCAAGCGGCCGCCCGCATGCCCTGCGCGCGGAGCGCCGTGAGGACCGCAAACACCACCCCTTCGCTCCCAGACTCGAGCAGCGCGCCAAGCCCGCCTTCGGTCGCAACGATGGCGCGCGGCGCGAGTCCGGCCTGGTCCAGCTGCAGCGCGATAAGCGCCGCCTGCGCCGCGCCTGCGCCGCGGATATGGGCGAACCATCCGGTATTCGGCACGGTCACGCGGCGCACGCCGCGCCACTCCCGCCGCACCGTGCCCGTTCCCTCCGCGCTCGCCTCGATCGCATCGTCGATCAGCGTCGCGGCCGTGATGTCGGGACCCGCGCCGGCGCCGCTGAACGTGACGCGGCCGATGTGCGGGCCTTCGATGACGATGGTGTTGTCGCGGCCGTGGACGCTCGCCAGCGGATGCGACGCCGGCACCCAGCACGGACCGGCGAACGCCGCGAGGCCGCGCCCATCACACTGCGCGACCACAGCGGGCTTGAGGGCGCCGCCGAGCGCGCGCGCCGCGGCGAGGTCCGCGACGGTGACGGTGTCGATGCCGCGCACGTGCAGCGATGCCGTCTCGACCGTCAGGCCGAACAGGGCGCCGGCAAGCACCGCGAGCTTGTCGGCCGCGTCGCGCCCC
>JALYRV010000118.1 GCA_030855205.1 Acidobacteriota bacterium
CGGTCCTGGCGCGCATAGCCGTAATACGGGAGCACGGCGGTGATGCGCGCGGCCGACGAGCGGCGGAACGCGTCCATCATCACGCAGAGCTCGACCAGGCTCTGATCGACCGGCGCGCACGTGGGCTGCACCACGAAGACATCCGTGCCACGGATGTTCTCGTCGATCTGGAACGAGACTTCCGTGTCGGGAAACCGCTGCAGACGGCAGCGTCCGAGCGCGACGCCGAGGAAATCGGCGATCTCGCGCGCGAGCGCGGGGTGCGCGCTTCCCGTAAAGATCTTCAGCTCACCGCCCATTTGTACTCGCGCTCGGTCGTACGTGCCCACGTGGTTGGGGCGGAAGGATTCGAACCTTCGAATACGGGTTCCAAAGACCCGCGCCTTACCGCTTGGCGACGCCCCAGAAAGTGCAGTCTGTCAGGGAACCGAAGTCGGGCCGGCCTCCACAGGGCTGGCCCCGCGGGACCGTCGCAAAACGTAAAGTCTATCCGATCTTCGGGAGGCGGCTCAAGGCTCGCGCTCAGGCCCGGGCCGCGACGGTCAGGCGCCGGAAGGCGGCGCGGTCGAGCGTCTTTGCCCTGAGCACCGTGACACCGGCCGAAGCGGCGGCCTTTGCCGCGCGGGCGGCGTGCAGATTCGACTGAAACAGGCCGAATACCGCCGATCCGCTGCCGCTCATGGCCGCGGCGGACGATCCCGACTGCTCGAGCAGGGCTACAAGCTCGGCTATTTGCGGGTGGCGCCGCGTGACCGGCGGCTCGAGATCGTTGCGCACGCTCAGCAGGGCTTCAGGCCAGGCCGCAAGAGACCTTGCCGCGTCCTGTACGCCGCCGTCCTCGTCGAACCAGCCGTACGCCGCGGGGGTCGACACGCCGAACGACGGCTTGACGATGACGACGTGGAGGGGCTCGATGTCGGCAAGGGGGAAGAGATCGTCGCCGCGCCCGCTGCCGAAGGCTGCCCCGCCGACGAGAAAGAAGGGGACGTCGGCGCCGACGAGGCGCGCCACCGACGAGAGCGCGATCCCGTCGAGATTCAGTTTCCACAACACCGAGAGCGCGCGCAGTGTCGCGGCCGCGTCGGCGCTGCCGCCGCCGAGTCCGGCTTCGGCGGGGATGCGCTTGTCGAGACGCACCTCGATGCCGTCGACGGTGGTCATGCCCGCGGCGCGCGACAGTTCGTAGGCCGCCTTCCAGATCAGATTGCGCGAGTCGGTGGGAATGCGCGGCTCGCTGCACGCGATCGTGAACGGGCCGGGGCGCGCGGTCAGGGTGAGCGTGTCGTGCAGATCGATCGCCTGCAGCACCGTGCGCACCTGGTGATACCCGTCGTGGCGCACGGGCCCGACGCCGAGCGTGAGATTGATCTTCGCGCACGCCTTCACGCGAACGCGCCGCAACGCGCGCTTCGCCATGTTACTGACCGTCCTTCGCGCCGAGCGGGCCGGCTTCGCGCAGCTGACCGATCGTCATCGGCATGGTGCCGGGCGGGATCTCGATCGTGAACGCGGAGGCCGGCAGCTCGGTATTGGTTTCGAGCTGCGAGATGCCGATGGTGAGATCGACGGCGCCGTTGCCCGGCAGCTGGCGCGAGATCCGCACGCGGGCCGGCCACGCGCCGGCATGCTCCGGGTACTCGACGAGAAAGGGGCGCGCCTCGCCGGCGACGATGCGCCAAGCGGAGCCGGTTCCCCGCGCGTAGACGACGCCGTCGTTGAAGGCGAAGCGCACGACCTCGCCATGACGCGTGGCGGAGAGGGGTGTGCCGTTCATGACGCAGCCCGCGAGTACCGCGCGCAGGGTATCGGCGTCGAGGCGCACGCCGGCGAGCGCTTCGAGGATCTCCGCCGTGGCGTTTGCACGCACGACGCGCTCGTCGCGCGGCAGCAGCAGCGTGGCGCGCACGGCGTCTGCCGCGAGGATGAAGACCGGCTGGCCGAACGGCGCCACGCCCTCGAGACGGACACGGCCGGGCGAGGCAAACCCCGCCTGAATGCGGCCCCGCAGCCGGGTACCGGCGGCGCGGCCCGACAGCGAGAGCTCCGCGGTGAGCGTGCGGACGCCCGCGCAGGCCGACGAGGCCTGCTGCCACGCCGACGCGGCGTCCGCGACAGGCTCACCGGCATCAGCCGGCACCGTGAAGCGTTTGACGGCGCAGCCTGAAGCGAACGCGGCGGCCGCAACCATGAACACGAACGCGCGCGCGAGGCGGGCGCTAACGGGCGATCTCCTTGGCACGCGCAATCTTCCTTTCGATCTGTGACGCGTCGACATCGGCCCGGTCGCCGCCCAGCGCCTGCTGCCATGCGGCAATCGCATCGGCGTAGCGCTTCAACGCAAAGAGCGCGTCACCGTGATGGTCCTGGACGATCGAATTGCTCGCCGCGCCGGCCACGGCTTTTGCGAGATGGCGCTCGGCGAGCTCGTACCGCTTCTGCTTAAAGTACGCCCAGCCGAGGCTGTCGTGATACGAGGGGTTGTCGGGCTCGATGGCGAGGGCGCGGGTGATGAGCGACACGGCCTCCTCGAGGCGCTCGCCGCGATCGGCCAGCATGTAGCCGAGGTAGTTGAGCGCAAGGGCGTGCGACGGCTCCGCCGCGACGATCTCCCGAAACACGCGCTCGGCATCACCGTGGCGCCGCGCCCGCTCGAACGCGGCCCCCAGTTCGAACTTCAGCTCCCCATCGTCCGGCATCCGCTTCGCGAGCCGGTCGAGCACCTCCGCCGCCCTGTCGTGGCGCCCGAGCTCACCGAACACGTGCGCCGCGCGCGAGCCGATCGCCTCGTCGACCTCGGGCGTGAGCGACGCGCCCTGATCGAGCCAGGGCTGCAGCGTGTCGAGCGCGCGCGGAAACTCGCGGCGCGCGATGAAGACATCGGCAAGCGCAGACGCGCCGCGGTGATCCTTCGGATCGATCGCGATCACGCGGCGCGCTGACGCTTCGGCATCGCCGAGCTCCCCGGCCCTCAGTTCCGCCTGCGACGCGAGGAACCACAGTCCCGCGTCCTGCGGGCTGGCGGCGGTCATCTCGCGCAACAACGCGCGCGCGGCGTCCAGGTTCCCTGCATTGACGAGCGCCGTCGCGCGGCGCGGGCGGAGGACGGCCGCCATGCGCGGCTCCTGCGCGATGAGGCGCTCGTAGACGGATGCGGCGTCGCCCCAGCGGCCGCTCCGCTCGTACAGCTCGGTGAGCCGCAGGCCCGCGCGCGCGGCTCCCGGTCCGGGCTCGGCCCCTGCGACGCGCTCGATGACGGCGATGGCTTCGTCGATCTCTCCCTTGCCGGCGTGCGCGTCCGCCAGCAGGAGCACCGCTTCGGTGTATCCGGGCTGGTCGAGCAGGAAGTTGCGGAGGATGGCGATGGCGCGATCCGATTCTCCGAGCAGCACGTAGAGACGGCCGAGGGTGAGCTCCGCCGCCGGATCGCCCGGCCGGTTGTCGCGAGCCGCTTCGAAATGCGAGGCGGCCTTGCGCGCGTTTTCGAGCGCCGCAGGCGAGGACTCGCCGGCCGGGTCGTTGTCGAGCGCGGAGGAGAACACGAAACCGAGGATGCGATGCGCCTCGCGGTTCGCGGGCTCGATCGCCAGCGCGGCGAGCGCTTCAGCGCGGGCATCGGCGCCGCGATTCTGGCGCGCATACACGCCGGCAAGCTCCGCGCGGATGTCGGCCGATCCGGGCGCGAGCTGCGCCGCCTGCGTGTACGCCGCGATCGCCCCTTCGATGTCCCCCTCACCTTCGAGATTGCGCGCGCGAAGGAAAAGGTAATAGGCCTCGGCCACAGGCGCCGTCAGCGCCTGCGCCCCCTCCCGTACGCGCGGGCCCTCGACGAGCGCGCTCGCCGCAACGATTGCCGCGCAGCCAATCAGCAGCATCTTCTCTCCCGCGATTGTACCGTGCGCCCAGCCTGCGGGCCGCGCCGTTTGCGGTATAGTCAGGCGCAGCATGCCTATCGACCCGCAGCTCCTCGAAATCCTGGCCTGCCCCAACTGCAAGACGGCCGTGCACCTCGTCAAGGACGGCAGCGCGCTGAAGTGCAACACGTGCAAGCGCGTCTATCCGATCAAGGACGACATCCCGGTCATGCTCATCGACGAGGCCACAATCGAGCAGTGACGATCGAGCGCGCTTCCGCCTTCGCGCTGCTGGCGGCGCTCGGCGCCTTTCAGTTCTCGAACGCCGCGGGACAGATTCTTCTCGCGCTTGCCGGTATCGGCTGGCTGATCAGCCTCATCCAGTCGCGCGCCACAGCCGCCGGCAGGCTGCGCGACCGCGTCCCCGCATTCTTCCTGCCGCTGGTGCTCTACGCCGTCTGGACGCTCATCGCCACGGCCTACTCGCGCGACCCCGCGACCAGCCTCGAAGACAACAAGGAGCTGCTGCTGTACCTCGTGGTCCCGATGACGATAGGGCTGCTGCGCGGCGAACGCGCGGCACAGGCGCTCGACGTGATCATCACCGTCGGCGCCGGAGCCGCGCTGGTCGGCGTGTTCCAGTCGACGCTGCTCGACTACGACAACCTCGGGCTGCGGCCGCACGGCACACTCGGCCACTACATGACCTACAGCGGTGTGCTGATGCTCCTCGTCTGCGCGACGGCCGCGCGGCTGCTCTTTCAGCCTGGCCGGCGCATCTGGCCCGCGCTGATCATGCCGGCGCTGCTCGTGGCGCTCGCGGCGACACTCTCACGCAACGCCTACGTCGGCGCGCTGGTCGGCGTGGCGGCCCTGTTCACGCTGCGCGACCTCCGGCTGATGGCCCTGTTGCCGATCGCCGTGGCGCTGATGGTGATTCTCGCGCCGGCGGTAGTTGTCAATCGCGTCTATTCGATGTTCGACCTCAAGGATCTGAGCAACCGGGATCGCGTCGCGATGGCGCAGGCGGGCATCGGCATGATCGACGATGAGCCGCTGACCGGCGTGGGCCCTGACATGGTCGCGCGCGCGTACCCCGAGTACCGCACGGACGATGCCGTCGAGATTCAGGTGCAGCACCTGCACAACGTGCCGCTGCACATCGCGGCGGAACGCGGCCTGCCCGCGCTCGCGCTCTGGCTGTGGTTCGTGGTGGTCGCCGGGCGGGATCTGCTCCGTCAGGTGCGGCAGGATCGCTCGGTGCTGGCCGCGGCCGGTCTCGCGGCGCTCATCGCGATGGTCACGGCCGGCATGTTCGAATACAACTTCGGCGACTCGGAGTTCCTCGTCCCCTTACTCGCGCTGTTGACGCTCCCCTTCGCGCACAAGGACATGCATCCGGGGATGCCTGTCACTCACAGCGGTTCGAGATGAGCAGCATCTCGGGCAGCGCCGTGCCCGCCATGATTTCCCTCGGCTTGACGTCCATCAGCGGACGGCGCGCAATGACGCAGGTCGGCGCGATCGTCTGCACCTCCGCGTAGTCGCTCTCCTTCAGCATCACGAGCGTCTCTCCGGGCCGCGCCAGGCGCTCCTGGAGCACAGGCAGATCCAGCACTTCCTCGATCGGGCGGTTGAGATACCAGACCATGCTCGGCAGCGGCGTGCGGTACTGAATGACCTGCGCGCCGGCGCCCCGCGCGAGCGCGGCGGCCGACAGCGGCGCCACCGGCTTGAAGCGCTCGAAGGCCGGCAGCGAGACGAGCACCAGCATGTAGTTGGCCGCGACGAACGACGCGCCGAGCGCGAGCACCGTTTCCATCGGCGCGCGCGCGCGCCAGTAGGCGAAGACGGTGAAACCGCCGGCGAGCAGGAACAAGCCGGCGTAAAACGCACCGCTGATGAAATACCGCGACCCGGTGGTACCGAACATCTGCTGCAACAGCAGCCACAGCGCGACCATCAGCACGCCAATGACCGGCCAGGTGCGCCGCGCGGCGATGGCATCGGGCTGCTCGCCGCCGTTCGCGCGCTCGAGAAATACGGCCACCGACGCGGCCAGCGCCGCGGCAATCGGAAGGATGTAGAGATCCTGCTTCGTGCTCGAGAACGTGAACACGCCGACGATGACGCCAATCCAGCAGAGCATCAGCCGCATGAGCGGCGCGCGTTGCCGCCACGCCGCCCACAGCGCTGCAGGCGCGAAGAGCGCCCAGGGAAAGAGATCCGTCAGCAGAACCGGGATGTAGAAGAACACGGAGCGGTGCTGCTCGCCGAACGTCTCGGAGTATCGCCCGATGTTCTCCCCGACGAAGAAGGTCTGGATGTAGCCCCATCCGTGCTGCGCGTACACCAGGTAGTACCAAGGGGCCGCAATCGCAAGCACGATGGCCGCGCCCGCGATCAGCTGCATGCGCCAGATCTCGCGCCATCGGCCTTCGATTACGAGATAGAGCAGGAACGCGAGGGCGGGCAGCACGACGGCGACGGGCCCCTTGGTGAGCAGGCCCAGACCCGCCGCGGCGTACATCAGCAGCAGATAACGGCGGCGGTGATGCGGGCGCGCTTCGGCCAGGACGAAGAACATGAGCACCAGGCTCATGAACAGCGTGACGTAGACGTCGATGAAGATGCGGCGCGCGAAGAACACGACGCGCGGGGCGGTGAGAAGGACGAGCGCGGCGATCCATCCCGCGCGCGGATTCGCGATCACGCGCGCAATAACGCCCGCCGAGGCCGCAATGCCGAGCGCGCCAAGCGCGATGGCCACGCGCTCGGCCCACACCGAGACACCCAGCAGCTTGTAGAACGCGGCGACGATCCAGTAGTTGAGGACGGGCTTGTTGAAGCGCGGAGCGCCGTTGAACGACGGGTTGACGTAATCCCCCGTCAGTATCATCTGGCGCGGCGTCTCGGTGTAGTAAGCCTCGTTGGCGTCCCAGATCGTCGACGCGTCGAGGCCGAGGAAGAGCAGCACGGCCGACGCCGCGACGAGGGCCTTGAGAACGCGCATCCTAGTGCCGGAAATGCCTGCGGCCCGTGAACACCATCGCGACGCCGTGCTCATCGGCCGCCGCAATCACCTCGGCGTCACGCACCGATCCCCCGGGCTGCACGATGGCCGTGGCGCCTGCCCCGGCGACCGCATCGATCCCGTCGCGGAACGGGAAGAACGCGTCTGAGGCGGCGACGGAACCGGCGAGGGTCGAGGCCTTCCGGATCGCGACGTTGACGGCATCGACGCGGCTCATCTGCCCGGCGCCCACCGCGAGAGTGCGATCGCCTCCGGTGAAGATCACGGCGTTCGACTTGACGTGCGCGCACACGCGCCACGCGAACCGCAGCGCCTCCCACTCCTCGGCCGTGGGCGCGCGCTTCGTGACGACCTTCGGCAGATCGCCGTCCGGCCACGCCCCCTGCGCCTCTTCGACGTAATCGGGCGCCTGCATCAGCATCCCGCCCAGCATCGTGCGGATGTCGGTGGCCTTCGCGAGGTCACGCGCGATCTCAGGCACCTCCCCTCCCGGCAGCGGCAGCGGCGCGCGCTGCGCCGAAAAGTCAGCCGTGACGACACGCAGATTCGCCTTCCCCGCCAGAATCTCCTTCGCATCGTCATCAATCGACGGCGCGATGATCGCTTCGATGAACGTCGCGGTCAGCGCGCGCGCGGCCGCCGCGTCGACCGCGCGATTGAGGCCGACGATGCCGCCGAAGGCCGAGAGCGAGTCGGCCTCCCGCGCGGCGACGTAGGCCTCGGCGGCGGTGCTCGCCGTCGCGGCGCCGCACGGATTCGTGTGCTTGATGACGGCCGCCGCGGGTTCCGTGAACTCGAGGACGATGCGCAGCGCGGCGTCGAGGTCGAGGAGGTTCGTGAACGAGAGTTCCTTGCCCTGATGCACATGCCACTTGCCGTGGTCGCGGCGTTCGATCCAGTAGGCCTTCTGATGCGGGTTCTCGCCGTAGCGCAGCGCTTTCGGCTCCCCGTGCTGTTCGGCCGGCGCCAGCGCGGCGCCGGGTTCCGCGATGCGCGAGAACGCCGCGGCAATCATCGCGTCGTACTCCGCCGTGTGCTGAAACGCCTTCTTCATCAGCTCGTAGCGGAGCGCCTGCGACGCCCCTTCGGCCGTGCCGAGTGCGTCGAGCACGCGCGGATAGTCGGCCGGCGAGACAACGATGAGGACGTCGCGGAAGTTCTTGGCGGCGCTGCGCACCATCGACGGGCCGCCGATGTCGATGTTCTCGATCAGCTCGTCGAACGCGACACCCGGCTTCTGCAGCGTGTCGGCAAACGGGTACAGGTTCACGACCACGAGATCGATGGGGCCGATCCCCTGCGCGGCGATGGCCGCGAGATCGTCTTCGCGATGGCGGCGCGCCAGGATGCCGCCATGCACCGCCGGGTGCAGGGTCTTAACGCGGCCGTCCATCATCTCGGGAAAGTGCGTGATGTCGGAGATCCCGGTGACGGGCAATCCGGCGCCTGCGAGCGCTTTTGCGGTGCCGCCGGTCGAGACGAGTTGCCAGCCTCTGGCGGCGAGTTCCGTGGCGAAAGAAAGAAGGCCTGCCTTGTCAGAAACGCTTATGAGAGCTCGCATGGAAGCACACAGAATACATTGACAGCGTTTTGGGGGCTGGCTAGACTGGCGTCGGCACTCGTGACGCTGTGCCGCGTTCAGGGCCGCATTCGCGGCCTTTTTTGTGTCCGGCCGCTCCCGCGGGAAGTGACTGGATGATCTGGCGACGGCCTCGGCCGCCGCCCGCAAGACAGAGGCAAGTACATGCGCATTACAGGCAAGGTCAAGTGGTTCAACAACGCCAAGGGCTACGGTTTCATCGAGCGCGAAGGCGGCAGTGACGTGTTCGTGCACTTCTCGGCGATCCAGGGAAACGGTTTCCGGACGCTCGAAGAAGGCCAGGCGGTGGAGTTCGAGATCGTCGACGGTCCGAAGGGCCCGCAGGCCGGCAACGTCACCAAACCCGACTAGACCTCGCAGCAGGCCCCGGGGTATCCCCGGGGCCTGCTCGACCTGTCCTACTCCTCAGCCCACCCCTTCAGACCCCTCGCCGTAAAACTCACTTTGCCGTCCGTGACCGCCACGCGGAAGGCGACCTCGGGACTGCCTTTCTGCCGGAGCGTGCGGACCTGGTCCTTGATCAGGCCCACGAAGCGGTGGAACGGCACGGTCTGATCGCCGGCGTCGCGCCGCGCGTCCATGAGCGACTCGTACAGCTCGCGCACCTTCTCGATGTCGCGCATCGGATCCGCAATCGCCGCGACGTGCACGACCTGCGGCATCGACGGCTCTTTTGCGCCGGCGGCGGGCGGCGCGGACCCCGACGCCCAATTGAACGGGCCGGGCCGTCCCTCTTCGCGGGCGCGCAGGCCCCGGTCCCACAGATCGACAAACGTCGCGTAGCGCGCCTGCAGCGTCTGGAAGCGGAAGCGGTCGGTGGAGGTCGCTTCGATCCGCTCGCGGTCCCACTTCTTGATGAGCGATTCGACGCGGCTCCGCGTCTCCCACGGCGGACGCGCGAGACGCCCGGCGAAGAACATGTTGTACTCGGCTTCCAGTTTCTTGAGCTCGCCGGTCAGCAGAGTGAGATCCCGGACGGAGTCTTCTGAAGCATTCGTCACGGTAACGACGTGCTGGGGGAAGGAGAGAGTATCAGAGGCTCAGCGAAGGAGGAACCACACGAGCGGCAGCCAGAGTTCGCGGGCATACGGCACGGGCTTGTCGTCGATCAGCACATCGGTGCCGTGCACGCCGTTGACGAGCTGATAGAGATCACGCAGGCGCTCGACCTCTGCCGGGAAAAACCTCGCGCGGTGGCGAAAGCCCTCCCCCTCCCCCATCTCGCGGTATTCGGCCGCGGCGCGCGCAATGGCCGCCGCCCGCTCGTACGCCTCCCCCTCGAAACGCGGAAAGACAATCGTGAGCGAGAACGGGAGCGGCGGCGTGCCCAGGAGCGCCGCCCGCAGATCGGGGTCGAGCGCCGCGAGCTCCTCGTCGGAGGGCTGCTCCGGCAGATCGGCATAGGGCCAGAAGCGCTCGGCGGGACGATAGACAGGTGGCTCGGACACGGTTCGATAAGAGAATACAGAATACAGGACGCAGAATACAGAAGATGAGGATCCCTTCCATCGACGCACTGCTCGCCCGCGCGGAGAGCCGCGCGTGGATTGTCCTTCAC
>JALYRV010000119.1 GCA_030855205.1 Acidobacteriota bacterium
GCCCAGCGTCGTGCGGCGATGCTGGCCGCGCGGCGCAGCCGGAGCCGCAGCAACTCGCGCGCGACCGCAAGCGGCGCGGGCGCGCCGAGCACAGGCACCGCTCCCGCGCCCCGGACATCCCAGCGCGTATCGCGCAGCAACGCGCGCGCGGCGGCATGGCCGGGACGCGCGCCGAGGCGGCTCAGTGCAGCCGGCGTTCCGAGCATGTGCAGCAGCTCGGCCGCCTCGCGGCGATCATCGCCGGTGGCGCCCACGCGGGTGAGCCGCTCCAGTAGTGGTTCGAACGCATCACCCCGCGCGTCTTCGAGGGCCTCGGGCTGCGTCGGCACCGTCACCGGCCACACGCCATCGTCTTCCTCTTCGATGACATCCGGGAAGACGAACCGGTAGCCGTGGCGCGCGACGGTGCGGATGAAGCGCGGTTCGCGCGAGTCGTCGCCGAGCGTGCGGCGGAGCGTGCG
This sequence comes from Acidobacteriota bacterium, assembly GCA_030855205.1. Lineage (GTDB taxonomy): Bacteria > Acidobacteriota > Vicinamibacteria > Vicinamibacterales > SCN-69-37 > JALYRV01. The sequence goes on from JALYRV010000119.1 coordinate 462, forward strand.
GACGGCCTGACTCAGCGCGCTGTCGGAGACGATGACGTCCGTCCACACGCGATCGAAGATGTCGCGGCGGTGCAGCGCCTCGAGGCGGCGTTCGACCAGCATGACGAGCAGATCGAAATAGCGGGGGATGAGCGGCACCTCGCGTCCGTCGCGCAGGAGGAGCCGGCGCCGTGGTGAGAGCGCGAAGTCACTGAAGCGATATCGAATCACGACGTTTGGATTCCAGGATGTCCAGTTCAGAAAGGATCGCGATGCGGCTGGTGCTCGAGAGAGGGCCGCGGAGATCTCGACGTCTCGCCATCGGCCACTCGCGAGCGAACGGCGGAAGCAGCCGCACCAGCGTACGGAGCAGCCGCGTCCAGCGCGCCAGCGCGCGCTCGTCGCGGTCGCGCCATTCGAAGCCGTACGCCTGCCGGAGCGCGGGTGGAAGCGATCCGATCGTGAGCAGTTGTATCGCGCGAAACGCCGGCCACGCGAGGTACCACCCCGCCGGGTACAGCACGGCTCGTGCGAGCGCGCGGCTCGTGTCGTTCACGCAGAGGCTTCCGCTCGCGAGCATCTCGCGCATGTAGGCGTCGAGCTGCGCCGAGTCGCGCGGCAGCCAGCCGGCCGGCATTCCCAGCAGCGGCTCCATGAACGCGGCTTCCAGGCAGTATCGGTCACGTTCACGAAGCGAGAGGGGCGCGACGAACGTCGCGTAGGTCAGGGGAATCGATTCGACGAGCGTGGCGTGTACCCATCGCTGCAAGTGCGGATCGTGCGCGGAGTAGGGTGCGCCTGTGCCGTCGCGCCCGCGCACACGGTCGTGAATCGTGTTGATGCTGGCGGCGGCGTCGATCATCTGCGCCGTGTCCCCGAACGCGAGGGCGAGCATCGCGCCGACGGTCGAGCGCAGGCGGCGGACGCCGGAGAGGAGACTGCCGCGGAACGAGCTGTGCTGATGCACGCCCGCGGCAACGGCCGGATGCGCCAGCAGGAGCAGGATGGCGCGGCCCCAGCCGGCGACCACAATCAGCTCACGGTTGATTTTCCACGTGATGCTGTCGGGCCCTGGGCGCCGGTGATCCGATCGGACCAGACGGGCGCGCACGGCCGCGCGATGCCGTTGGAGTGGATCTGTTCCGGGAGTCGTTGCCAGATGAACCGCCTGCAGTCACTTTACTATACAAAGTGCGTGGGGCGCCCGGCGACGTGTCACCGCCTGCTGCGGCTCCGAATTCGATCTGCTCGTCGTAAAGCAAAAGTCCGTTTAGTGCTGCCGTCCGTGCCAGGAGATGATCCAGGTCGCAGGCTGCACCTGCAATTCGACTCAGAGAGCCGCCGATGATCGATCTTTGCAGCGTGCAGTCGGCGTCCCGAAATCCCAACCACGCTCGCTGCGCTGTTCGAAGAAGTGCGACACGGTTGCCCCCATCCGGCAGCGGGAACTCTTTGTCAGCGTCGGTGTACGCCTTCATGAGCGCGCGATATGCTGTGTTGAGGCGTTCGTCCCACAGTTTCGTCTCGGCGCCGTAGCACTCGACGATCGCCTGCGTGGTCGATGCCGCGGATTGGCACGTCTCAAAGGCATCAGAGTGCTGAGGGGGCTTGGCTGTCTGGGTCTGATCTGCCGCTATGCCTCGAGTGATACCGACAAGCACCGCGGCCACACAACCGATAAGCGCGAACGTTCGGGATCTTGTCGACACTTTGGCGCGTCCTGTTCTTATTGTCAGATCGCTAATGCATCTCGCTATACCGAGCGACTGCACGCAAGAGGAGGCCCATCTCCACTGGCTTCCGCAGCACACAGTCCGCGCCAGCTCCCTCCAGCGAATCCTGTGTGCCAGTTACGACAATTACCGGAATGTAGCGCGTGTGCGCATGCTGCCGGATCTCGGCGAGCACGTCATAACCCGTGACGCCGGGCATCACAAGATCGAGCACGATGACATCCGGTGGCGCTATATCGATGGCCTGCAGAGCCGCCAGACCATCGGGTGCCTCTCTTACCTCATAGCCGCCAAAGGATAGCGTTTGGCGGTAGACGGCACGCAGGAGATCGTCATCCTCAACAACGAGGAGCGTCTTACGTCGCATTGTAAGAAAGCGTACCGTTCGCGTCCGATCACGCGCAAGCTCAACACTCGCTGACTCGACGGGCGTTCCGCTTAAAAGCCAAACGGCGACGTTTGGAGTCCGTCGTCGTACGTGTTTTAGAGTCGATGGTGCGGAAGAGAGGACTCGAACCTCCACGCCCTTGCGGGCGCCAGCCCCTCAAGCTGGTGCGTCTGCCAATTCCGCCACTTCCGCGAGGGTGAGATATTCAGTTGTGCGCGAGGTGTGGCGCCTCGCGGCTTGCGGGCGATGCTACCGCGGCTGCTGCGGCGCGGGGCTCTGAATCGGCGCGGGCGCCGGAGCGCCACCGAGGCCGCTGACCACCGAGCCTTCGCCGCGCTTCCACATGATGCCGAGCACGAGCGCCCCGACCATGAAGAGCGCCGCGAGAATCGTCGTCGCGCGCGTGAGCACCGTCGCGCCGGCGCGGGCGCCGAACGCCGTCTGCGTGCCGCCGCCGCCGAACGCGTTCGCGATGTCGCCACCCTTGCCGCGCTGCAGCAGCACCACCAGCATCATGAGCAGGCAGATGAGGATGTAGAGACCCGCGACCACGTAGAAAAGCATAGTCGGCGATTATACCGCAGGCTTCGCGGACCGCTTCACAATCTCGAAAAATACGGCCGGATCGAGGCTCGCACCCCCCACGAGGGCGCCGTCGACGTCGGGCTGCGCGGCCAGATCCGCAACGTTCTCGGGCTTGACGCTGCCTCCATAGAGGATAAGGCAGCCGCTGGCCGCCGGCCCGCCAAACCACGACCGTAGACGCTGGCGGATATGCGCGTGCGCCTCACCGGCCTGCTCAGGTGTGGCGTTGCGCCCCGTGCCGATCGCCCAGACGGGCTCGTACGCAATCACGAACGCCGCGATCTCGTCACCGCTGAAGCCGTCGAGCCCCGACTTGATCTGACGATCGAGGATCGCCTTCATCTCGCCGCGCTCGCGCTCCTCGAGGGTTTCGCCGATGCACACGATGGGCGTCAGCCCCGCCGCGACGGCCGCGCGCGTCTTCCTGTTCACGCTCTCGTCATCGTCGTGAAAGAGACGCCGGCGCTCGGAGTGGCCGACGATCGCGAACTCGGCCCCCGCCTCGCGCACCATCGACGCACTCACCTCGCCGGTGAACGCGCCTTCTTTTTCGAAATACAGATTCTGCGATGCGATCGCGATATTCGAACCGCGTGCGGCTTCGGCCGCGGCATGCAGCGCAGTGAAGGGCGGGGCGACGACGACTTCGACGTCGTGAACGTCCTTCGTCAACTGGCGGAGTTGCTTGATGGCGCCGACGGCCTCATGCACCGTCTTGAACATCTTCCAGTTGGCCGCGACGAGCGCGCGCTTCACGGCTGCTCCAGCGCTGCGACGCCAGGCAGCGTCTGGCCGCCCAGGAACTCGAGCGACGCGCCGCCGCCCGTGGAGATGTGCGTGATGCGATCGGTGACGCCGGCTTTCGCGACCGCGGAGATCGAATCGCCGCCGCCGATGATCGTCGTGCCGCCGACGTCGGCAACCGCGTGCGCGATGGCCATCGTGCCCGCCGCGAAGTCGTCGATCTCGAAGACGCCCATGGGGCCGTTCCAGATCACGGTCTTCGCGCTTCGGATGGCGGCGGAGAACTGGCGGATCGTCTCAGGGCCGATATCGAGACCCATGCGCTCGCCAATCGCCGCATCCTCGACCGTCAGGACCGCCGCCGGCGATCCGGCCTCGAGCTTCGGCGCCACGACGTGATCGACGGGGAGCATGAACCGCAGCTCGGGCCGCGCCGCGGCGCGCTTCAGCACGTCGCGCGCAGTGTCGAGGCTGTCGTCTTCGACGAGCGACGTGCCGACGGGAAGATCCTGCGACTTGAAGAACGTGTACGCCATCGCACCGCCGATGAGCAGCACGTCGACCTTGTCGATCAGGTTCTCGATGACTTCGATCTTGTCGGAGACCTTCGCGCCGCCGAGGATGGCGACGAACGGCCGCTCCGGCGTGTTGATGGCCGCGCCCAAGTGCCGGAGCTCGGCCTCCATGAGCACGCCGGCCGCCGACTCCTTCACGAGTGTGACGATGCCTTCGGTCGACGCATGCGCGCGATGCGCCGCGCCGAACGCGTCGTTGACATAGACGTCGGCGAGCGCCGCGAGCTGTTTCGCGAATGCCGGATCGTTCTTCTCTTCGCCGGCATGGAAGCGCAGGTTCTCGAGCAGCACGATGCCTTCGTCGCCGGCGGCCGCGATGGCCTTCTTCGCCCCGTCGCCGACCGAGTCGTCTGCGAACGTGACGGTGCGGCCGAGGAGCTCCTCGAGCCGTATGGCGACAGGTGCGAGCGAAAACTCCTTCGCCGGCTTGCCCTTCGGCCGCCCGAGGTGCGACGCCAGGATCACCGTCTTGGGCTTGCGCGACAGGACGAACTCGATCGTGGGGAGCGAGGCGCGGATGCGGGTGTCGTCGGTGATCGCGCCGTTCTTGATCGGCACGTTGAAGTCGACGCGGATGAACACGCGCCGTCCTTCGAGGGCGAGGTCGTGCACGGCGCGCGTTGTCACAGGCTACAGTCCCTTTTCCGCCATGAAGCGGAGCAGGTCGACGCAGCGGCTCGAGTAGCCCCACTCGTTGTCGTACCAGGAGAGGACCTTCGCGAACGTGTCGCCCATCACCCTGGTGTAGGGGGCGTCGATGATCGACGAGTGCGGGTTGCCGCGGAAGTCGATCGACACGAGCGGCGCCTCGACGTATTCGAGAATCCCTTTCAGCGGGCCGTCCGCCGCCTTCCTGAACGCGGCGTTGATGGCTTCGGCGGTCGCCGGCTTCTCGAGATTCGCGACGAGGTCGACGCACGAGACGTTGGGCGTCGGCACGCGCATCGAGATGCCGTCGAGGCGTCCCTTCAGCTCCGGCATCACTTCGCCCACGGCCGACGCGGCGCCCGTCGTCGTCGGGATGATCGAGAGCGCGGCCGCACGGGCGCGGCGCAGGTCCTTGTGCGGCAGGTCGAGCAGTTGCTGGTCGTTCGTATAGGAATGGATCGTCGTCATCCATCCCTGCTTGATGCCGAACGTCTCGTGCAGCACCTTCGCCATCGGCGCCAGGCAGTTCGTCGTGCACGACGCGTTCGAGATGATCTGATGCTGCGAGGGGTCGTACGACTCGTGGTTGACGCCCATGAGCACGGTGACGTCGGGCTTCTTCGCCGGGGCGGTGATGATCACGCGCTTGGCGCCCGCGGTGAGGTGCTTGGCCGCGCCGTCGCGCTCGGTGAAGTGCCCCGTCGACTCGAAGACCACGTCGACGCCCAAGGCTTTCCACCCGAGTTCGGCCGGGTCTTTCTTCGAGAGGACCTGGAACTCGTCGCCGTCGACGCTGATCACGTTGCCCTTGGCGGTAATGGTCGCCGACAGGTTCCCCATGATCGAGTCGTACTTGAGCAGGTGGGCGAGCGTCGCCGCGTCGGTCAGATCGTTGACGGCGACGATATCGATGTCGTCGTGCGCCATGGCGGCTCGCATGATGTTGCGGCCGATGCGCCCGAATCCGTTGATGCCTACCTTGATAGCCATGGCCCTCCGCCTGCGTCCCAAAACGCCATTTTAGTGCATACTCGTTTTTCCCGATGCACGCGCTCTACACAGTCGCGATTTTCGCTGTTTTCGTGCTGGCGTCGCCGTATTTTCTCTATCAGGCGCTGCGCTACCGGAAGTATGTCGGAAGTCTGCCCCAGCGGCTCGGCTATCTTCCGCTGTCGTTCAACCTCGACGCCGACGACTCGATCTGGATCCACGCGGTGTCGGTCGGCGAAGTCCTGACCGCGCGCGCGCTCGTGCCCGAGCTCCGCGCCCGCTATCCGCGCCTCCGCCTGTTCGTGTCGACGACGACGATGACGGGGCAGCAGGTGGCGCGCACGCATCTGCAGGACGTCGACGGCGTCTTCTTCTTTCCCTTCGACCTCACCTTCATCATCCGGCGCACGCTCAAGCTCGTCAGGCCGCGCCTGTTCATCGTCATGGAGACCGAGCTCTGGCCCAACCTGCTGCGCGAATGCCGCCGCCAGGCGATCAGGACGGCGCTCGTCAACGGACGCATTTCGGCACGGTCGTACCCGCGCTACAAGCTCGCGCGCTTCTTCTTCAAGGAGGTGCTCGCCGACGTCGATCGCTTCTGCATGCAGGGTGAGGAGTCGGCCCAGCGCATCATCGAGATGGGAGCCGAGCCCGCGCGCGTCGTGATCACGGGCAGTCTCAAGTTCGATTCCGTGGAGCAGCCGTCGACGGTGACGTCGGGCCGCGGGCAGCATCGGGTGCTTCGTTACTTCCGCGTGAAGCCCGCGCGGCACGTCGTCGTCGCGGCCTCGACGCTGAAAGGGGAGGAAGACGCCGTGCTCGAGGCGTTCCGTCCCGTGCAGCGCGCCTGGCCCGATGCGCTGCTGATTATCGCGCCCCGCAAGCCCGAGCGCTTCGGCGACGTGGTCGATCTCGTACGCAACTCGGGACTGCGCGTCGCGCGCCGTTCCGATCTGCCGGTCGACGCCGAGCCGCACACCGACGTGGTGGTGCTCGATTCGATCGGCGAGCTTCCGCATCTGTTCCCGGTCGCGACGGCCGTCTTCGTGGGAGGCAGTCTGGTCGACTCGGGCGGCCACAACATCCTCGAGCCCGCGATTCACGGCAAGGCGATTCTCTTCGGGCCGCACATGCAGAACTTCGCGGAGATCGCCAGGGCCTTCGTCGAAGGTCAGGGGGCGATTCAGGTCGCATCGCCACGCGAGTTCAGCGATCAGCTCTTCAAGGTGCTCAGCGATCCGGTGCTGCGCGCGCGGCTCGGCGCCGCCGCTCGTGCGCTCGTCGAAGCCAACCGCGGGGCGAAGACGAAGACGATGGATGCGATTGCCGGCATCTTCCCGTCGGATGCTCCACGCGGCCAGCTGCGCCCGTTCCGGATCGTGAACTAGCGGGCGGCCCGGCCCCCGCGCCTCGACTGGCATCATGATGTCAGGCGCGCTATCGTCATGCTGTGCGCACGACGCTGACCCTGGAGCCGGACGTCGCCAGGAGTCTCGAGAAGGAGATGCGGCGCACCGGCGTGATCCCATGATCTCCACGCTCTACGCGGCCGCGACGCGCTGGCGCCGGCGGCACCAAGGTCGTCCCCTCCGCCTGGCGCATCCCGTCGTCAGCATCGGCAATCTTGCGCTGGGCGGACGCGCGAAGACGCCGATGGTGGAACTCGTCGCGCGCGTCCTGCTCGCGGCCGGTGAGCGGCCCGCGATCCTGAGCCGCGGCTATGCGCGCGAGCGCGTGACCGAGGCGCCGGTGATCGTTCGCGACGCGGAGGCCGTGCGCGCGGGGCTCGCCGAGTCCGGCGACGAGCCGCTCATGCTCGCCGAAGCGCTCGACGGCGCGATCGTGGTCGTACACGCGGATCGCGCCCGCGCGGGAAATGTGGCCGAAGGGCTTGGCGCCACCGTGCACGTGCTCGACGATGGGTTTCAGCATCTGCGGCTGCGGCGCGACATCGACATCGTCATGCTGCACCCGCGTGATCTCGACGACGCGGTGGTGCCCGGGGGGCGCCTGCGCGAACCGCTCGACGCACTGGCCTCGGCGCACGCGATTGTGCTGATCGATGGCGTGCGCAACGACCGATCCGCCGCGGCGCTCCGTGTCGCGGAGCTGTCGAACGCCCAGGTCTTTTCCGCCGTGCGCCGTGTGGAGCCGCCGACGGCCGCTCTCGGGGCCGCGCGCGCGCTGCTCGTGTCGGGCATCGCCGACAGCGGGCAACTGTCGCAGAGCCTTGCGGCGGCGGGGTGGCAGGTCGCGTCGGAGCGCGCGTTCAAGGACCATCACAGATACACCAGCGCCGACGTCGATGACATCCAGCGCGCGGGGGCGTCGGCCGGCGCGGCCATCGTGCTGACAACCATGAAGGATGCCGTGAGACTGCGGGCGATCTGGCGCGGAGCCCTGCCGCTGCAGGCCGCGCCGATGAGTCTTGCGATCGACGGCACGTTCAGCGACTGGCTCACCTCGCGCGTCGCGCACACGCGCGCCGGCCGCGCGGCTTCCGATCGCGTGCAGCGCGAAGACGGCGCACGGCATGCGTCATAGGGTCGAGTACGCACTGGTCGCGGGCGTGCGTCTGCTCGCGGGCATGCTGCCCGACCGCGGCGTGGCCGCGCTCGGCACGGCCGTCGGCCTGACGTTCTGGGCGATCGACGGCGCGCACCGGCGGCTGTCGGTGCGCCAGCTGCAGTCCGCGTTTCCGCTGCGGTCGGAGACCGAGTGCCGCACGATCGCGCGGCACATGTTCGGCCACTTCGGCAGACTGCTGCTCGCCATCCTGAAGTTCAGCACGCTCGATCGCGAAGGCATCCGCGCGCGCGTGGAGTTCGAGGGGGAAGAGCGCGTGCAACAGGCGCTCGCGCTTGGCCGGGGCGTGCTCATCTTCTCCGGCCACTTCGGGTTCTGGGAGCTCCAGGGGATGGCGCATCCGCTCGCGCTGCCGCCCATGCACGTGCTCGCGCGCCCGCTCGACAACCCGATGCTGCACCGCCTGCTCGAGCACGCGCGCACGGCCACGGGCAACGGCGTGATCTACCGCCGCGGCGCCGTGCGGCGCGTGATGCGCGCGCTTGCCGCGAACCAGACGGTCGCGATCATGATCGATCAGCACATCCAGAGCACCGACGCCGTCTACGTCGAGTTCTTCAATCGCCCGGCGGCGACGACCTCCGCGCTCGCGGCCCTGGCGCTCAAGACCGGCGCGCCGGTGATCCCCGTGTTCGCGCTCCCGCTGCCCGGCGGGCGGTACCGGATGATCTACGAGCATCCGGTGCCTCCGCCCGCAGAGGATTCCGCGGATCCCGTGCGCGACCTCACGCAGCGCTGCACCGACGTGCTCGAGATGTACGTGCGCCGCTATCCCGAGCTCTGGCTCTGGATGCACCGCCGCTGGCGTGACCTGCCGCCGGATGTCTCGGCCGTGCCCGGCATGTTCCCCGCGGCCAGCGGCGAGGAGATTTCCGAATAGTGCGAATCGCATTGCGCGCGCCGAACTGGCTGGGCGACGCCGTGATGGCGCTGCCGGCGCTCGCGGCGATGCGCCGCGCGTTTGCGGATGACGACGTCACGGTGATCGGGCCGGCGTCCGTGATGGCGATCTTCCGGGAGAGGCACGATGTCGCGCCGGCGGGCGTCATGCCCCTGGCGGCCGGCACGGGGAGGGCCGCGGTTCTGTCGCTCCGCGCAGGCAACTTCGATCGCGTCGTGCTCTTCACCAATTCGTTCGGATCGGCGTGGGTCTCGAGGCGCGCGGGCATTGCCGAGCGCTGGGGATATGGTGGGCGCGGACGCGGGCTGCTGCTGACGCGCGCGGTGACGCCGCCAGGCAGGGCGGAGCGCGGCCATCACGCGGACTTCTATCGGACGCTGGCGCGCCGCCTGGCCGAAGGCGGCGGCGTTCCCGCCGCCGAGGGCCTCGGCCTGCCGCCC
>JALYRV010000318.1 GCA_030855205.1 Acidobacteriota bacterium
CGCCTGGCCCGAACGGTCCTCGCCCGCTGGGACCCGTCGGCGGGCGCCCTCCCGGGCCTGCCGGCCCTCGCCCGCTCGGCCCTGACGGACCGGTGTCTCCACCCGGCCCCCCTGGGCCACGCCATCCACCAGGTCCGGGCCGGCGCGATCCGCTCCCCGGCCGGTCACCGTCATCGCGCTTCTGCCACGGCGCCCGTTCGCTCGGGCCACGTCGATCGGCAGCGGGCTCACGGGGCGGTCCGTCTCCGTACGGCTTTCGCGGCGGACGATCACCAAACGGCTTCGGGGCTGGCCTGTCCCCCATTGGTTTTCTCGGCGGCCGGTCGCCGTACGGCGCCGTCGGCTTGCGATCGCCGAACGGATCGAACGCGCCGCCGCCGCTCGCGCCACCCTCGCCCGGCTCCTGATCCCGCTCGCGGCGCATGCGAGAGACGGTCTTGAACCGCGCGCGCTTCTGCTCCCGCGTCTGTTCGTACTTCGCTCGCGGATCCTTGTGATCGCCTCCGGGCCGCCAGTCGCGAGGGCGCCGCGCTTGGGGGCTCTTGCGATCCTCGAGCGCCGCGTCGCGCGACGGAAAGACCTTGCCGCGCTCGCACCAGACGATCTCGGCGTCGGGCTGTTTGCTCTGCAGCTGTTTCAGGGTCGGCAGCAGGTCCTCGCGGTCGCGCCCGCGAAACGCCGTGGGCTCGCCCCCCGCGATGATGGTCCAGTAAGCGGCTCTCGACATGTCAGTTTCTCTTCTCGAGTCTCTTCAGTTTTTCGATCAGCGTCGTGCGCTTGATCTGCAGCAGGTCCGCCGCGCGCCGTTTGTTGCCGCTCGTGCGATCGAGCGCCTTCCGGATCAACATCAGCTCCACGTTCGACAGATAGCCGTCGAGATCCACGCCGTGATCCGACATGTCTTCCGTGTGCGCCGACGAGGCCGCTGCCGGGGACGCGCCGCGGATCTCATCCGGCAGATCGCTGACCTCAATCTGGCCGCGTCTCGGCAGCAGCGTGAACATGCGCTCGACGACGTTCTCGAGTTGACGCACGTTGCCCGGCCAGTCGTAGACCATCAGCTGCCGCATGGCATCCTGCGCGACGGTCGACGGCCCCCTTGCGATCTTCACGTCGGATGATCCCTGCAGGCCGCCGGGCCGCTCGATCGCGTCGCGCCCGAGCTTCGTCAGAAAATGTTGCACGAGGAGCGGAATGTCGTCGCGCCGCTCGCGCAGGGCGGGCATGCGCACCGGCACGACGTTGAGGCGATAGTACAGATCCTCGCGAAACTCGCCGTCCGCCACCATGCGCGCGAGATCCGCATGCGTCGCGGCAATCACGCGCACATCGACCTTCACCGTCTGTGAATCGCCGAGCCGCTCGAACTCGCGCTCCTGGATGACGCGCAGCATCTTCGCCTGCAGTGACGCGCTCATCGTGCCGATCTCATCGAGGAACAGCGTGCCGCGGTTCGCCTGTTCGAGCCGTCCCTGCCTGTTGCCCACCGCTCCGGTGAATGCTCCGCGCACGTGGCCGAACAACTCGGCCTCGAGCAGCGTCTCGGGAATCGCGCTGCAGTTGAGCGCGACGAACCGCTGCGCGCGGCGGGGGCTGGCGTGATGAATGGCGCGCGCGGCCAGCTCCTTGCCGGTGCCGGTCTCGCCTGTAATCAGCACGGTCGCCGGCGACGAGGCCACGGTGTCGAGGAGCTGAAAGAGCCCGCGCATCGCCTCGCTCTTTCCGATGATGCCGTCGATGCGGTACCGCTCGTCGAGCTGCGATCGCAGGTAGTCATTCTCCGATCGCAGGCGCCGCTGCTCGAGTGCCGCCGCAATCACATGCAGCAGCGAGTCGAGCTGAAACGGCTTCGTGATGAAGTCGTTCGCACCCTGCTTGATGAGCTCCACCGCGTCCTTCACGGTCCCGTAGCCCGTGATCACGATCGCGATGATGTCGGGATAGCGCGCGCGCGCTTCCTCGAGCACCCGCCGTCCGTCGACACCCGGCAGGCGCAGGTCCGTGACGACAATGTCGTAGGCGAAATCGGCAAGGTGGGCCAGCGCCGACTGGCCGTCGGCTGCCTCGGTGACGACGAACCCGTGATCGGCCAGTTGCGCCGAAACTGCCTCCCTCAATGCCTTCTCATCGTCGACGAGCAGGAGGTGCCAGGGTTCGGCCATTGGGTGGCGGCATTTTGACACCCCTGAAGCCCTGCGCGCAAATGCCGATAGATGCCTGCGAGGACATGATGATCGTCGAGCGCAAGACCATTTCAATCATGAAGGCGTGTGAGCTCGTGGGTGTGAGCCGCCGGACCATCTACAACTGGATTGCCAACGGGAAGGTCGAGTACGTGCGGACCGCGGGCGGATCGGTCCGGATCTTCGTCGACACGCTGTGGCGTGAGCCGGAGGAACGGGCGGCCTGGGGATCGCGCAAGAACAGCGTCTCGGCGTGATTGCGCATCACCGGAGCGAGCGGATTCACGTGGCGGACACCCGCGACATCGGCCGGCTGTTTCACCAGCTCAACAACCAGCTGGGCATCGTGCTCGCCAACGCCGAGTTGCTCGAGGCGCGCGCGACCGACGATCCGACCCGCGCGCGCGCCGGTCAGGTCGTCAGCAGTGCCCTCGACGCAATGGCGACGGCCCGTGAGATTCGAGACGCGGCTGAGGCAGCAGGCGGTGGAAATGCCCGCAAATCCGTCCCACCGAACAAATAATACCGCCAACTATTTGACGCATTGACACCAATAGCCAAACAATTGACGCTGTTTGGCGCATGGCTGCACACTCCTTCACCCTCCTGCACGACCCATAAGCCTTTTATAATCAGTTAGTTACTGGATTCACTTCAGGCCGGTTGATGTTCGCTGTACTTTCGTCTTTTTCGTGGCATTTCCGTTGCCCTTGGTCTGGTCCGCCTGGATAGCCCGCCCGGAAGTGTCGAGCGGGTCAATCCGGAGCCTTTCCAAGGAGCGCACCGTGATGTCCCGCCAGCCTCTGGCCGCCGCCGACCGTGATCGCATCGCCCGCAGCCTGCCGTTCGTGGAGTCGCTCGCGCGCCGTGTTGCCTCGACGATGCCGAACTCGATTGATATCGGGGATCTGGTGCAGGACGGCATGCTCGGCCTGATCGACGC
>JALYRV010000120.1 GCA_030855205.1 Acidobacteriota bacterium
ATCTTCGGGAATGCCCGCGCCGATCAGCGCGCCGAGCAGCGTGCCTGTCGCGGCACCGGCGCCGGCGCCGGCGATGGCGCCCGCGATCGGGCCGGCAACGATGAGGCCGAGGCCGGGAATCGCGATGGCCGTCGCGGCCGCCACGACCGCGCCGAGCGCGGCTCCGACACCGATGCCGATGCCGCCTCCGACACCCGCGCCTTCAGCGGCCTTGCTGCCCTCTTTGAACTCGTTGCCAGGCTTGACGCCGGCGAAATGGCGCTTGCGGGTCTCATCGGACATCACGACGCTGATGTCGTCGGCCTTGTAGCCGTGACGGTTCGTCAGATCGTGATAGGCCTTCCCTGCGGAGTCCGGGCTGTCGTACATGCCGGTGACGAGATTCCGCGAATCCCCAACGGTACGACCGCGCACGCCGACCGTCTCATCGAATACGTCTACGTCGTTGCTGGCCTGGCGCTGCCGTCCTTCGGCATTCTCCCGCTCTCCCTCGCGCTCGAGCGATCGGTTGCCCGTGAGGTCCCCAATCCCATCCTTGGTGGCGCCCTTCACGCGTTCACCGAATGCAGACACCTCTTCGGTGACCGAGCCATCCTTGTACTTCCCGTCAGTCATGAGCACCTCCATTGCGATCAATTCGTCGTTGGCGGCAGAATGCCGGCCCGCCATTCGAATAGCAAAGAAGCCGCCACGTTGATAACGCTCGAGGTGAGAGGCGTAACTCGCACAGCGGAGTCGGATTGCTCTCTTGACGAGCGCCGCGCCGGCTGGCGCCGCTTTTGCGGCACAATGCCCATTGATGCTGGCGAAGATCCTCGACCCCACACAGGACGAGCTGCTGAAGGAAGAGCGGCACATCCTCTCCAGGCTGCAGCGCGCGCTGGTCAAGTTCGACGCGGCGTCCGACCATCAGTCGGCCCTCGAGCGCTCAATCGCGCAGCTCGATGAGCTCTTCCTGCTCGTCATCGTGGGGGAGTTCAACGCCGGCAAGAGCGCGTTTATCAACGCCCTCGTCGGCAGTCCGGTGGCCCAGGAAGGGGTGACCCCGACGACGGCGCAGATCAACGTGCTGCAGTACGGCGAGACGGCCAGCCGGCACGTCAAGAACACAGCGTTGCACGTCATCACGGCCCCCGCCGAGATCCTCCGCGATATCCATATCGTCGATACCCCGGGCACCAATGCGATCATCCGGGAGCACGAGGCGATCACGTCGGAGTTCGTGCCGCGATCCGACATGGTGCTCTTCGTCACGTCCGCCGACCGTCCGTTCACCGAGACCGAGCGCGTGTTCCTCGAGCTATTACGCGGCTGGGGCAAGAAGGTCGTCATCGTCATCAACAAGGTCGATATCCTGGCGAACGAGACGGAGATCGAAGAGGTCCGGAGTTTCGTCGCAGACAGCGCGAAGTCGCTGCTCGGGTTCAGTCCGGAGATCTTCCCGGTGAGCGCGCGGCTCGCGCTGAAGGCGAAGCAGGGGAACCCGTCCCTGTGGACGCCGAGCGGCTTCCAGGCCCTCGAACGTTTCATCGCGTCTTCCCTGGACGCCCCTGGCCGGGTGCACCTCAAGCTCCTGAACCCGCTGGGCGTCGGCAGTGCGATCACCGAGCGTCACGCGGCCATCGTCAGCGAGCGGCTGGGGCTGCTGAAGGACGACTTCGCCACGCTGGAGGAAGTCGACCGGCAGCTCTCGGTGTACGAGCAGGACCTGATGCGCGACTTTGAATTCCGGATGGCCGACATCGACAAGATCCTCCTGGAGATGGAGCGGCGGGGCCAGGACTTCTTCGACGAAACGATTCGCATCGGCCGGGTCCTGGACCTCCTCAATCGCAGCCGCGTGCAGCACGGATTCGAGCAGCAGGTCGTCGCCGATACGCCGCAACAGATCGAGCGCAAGGTGGGTGAGCTCGTGGACTGGCTGGTCGCCGCGGACCTGCGGCAGTGGCAGGGGGTCACCTCGCATCTCGCGGAGCGGAGGCGCCAGTATCGCGACCGGATCGTCGGCGAAGACTCCGGTCAGTTTCACTACGACCGGACGCGCATGATCGACTCCGTCAGCCGCGAGTCGCAGCGTGTCGTGGACTCGTACGATCGCAAGCGTGAGGCGCAGCAGCTGGCCGACAACGCACGCAATGCGGTGGCGGCCGCCGCGGCCGCCGGCGCGACGGCCCTGGGCCTCGGCACGATCATCACCCTCGCCGCCACGACGGCCGCCGCCGACGTGACGGGGATCATCCTGGCCTCGGTCGTCGCGGCGATTGGATTCTTCATCCTTCCCGCCAAGCGTCAGAAGGCCAAGGACGAGATGCGCGCGAAAATCGCCGACGTCCGCCAGCGCCTGTCGGAAGCCCTGCGGACGCAGTTCGCGACCGAGATTCAGCGGAGCGGCGATCGTATTCGTGAGGGAATCGCGCCCTACAGCCGATTCGTCCGCGCTGAAGGGGACAAGCTGAAGGCCGTCGACGAGGAGCTGCGCGAAATCAGTGCGGCGATCGCCTCATTGAGGGCGCGGATCGAGCGGCCCACCGCCTGAGGCCACGACGCCGCACGGTTCAGTACGGCTGCTTTGCGAGGGTCGCGGCCCCCGCAGAGTGACGCAGATCTCTGACCGGGCGAGCAGCGGTCCTTGGGATTCTCTCTTTACTACCCGAGTCGCGGGCATCAACCGGGTGCTCTTTCGGGCCCGCATCAACACCCTTCGGATCTAGGGCCGACGGAGCTTGCGAGTCTAACGGGCGTCGAGACCAATCTGCCCGTGCAGCCAATCCAGCCTGTCGAATACGGCCTGTTGATTGAGTCCGTGTCCCGCGTCATACCAACGGATCGTCTTGGGGTCCGGCGCGGCGGTGTGCAACGCCTCGGCATCGGCTACGGGTACCAGGTTGTCGAACCGTACGTTTTGCAGCAACAACGCGGTGGGCGACGCGTGCCCAACGAACCGAATCGACTCTATGGGTGTCATGGCCTGGAACCAGTTGACACGTGTTGCACAGGACAGACCGGCCATGAAGTTGGAATCTTCCGGACCGGTGAAGTGCGTGACGAGACCACCGTCTCCTACTACGAGCACCGCGGCTTTGATGCGCCGTTCGATGCCGGCGAACAGCGCACCCATCGCGCCGCCGTAACTGATGCCAAGGTAGGCAATGCGCTCATCGTCGACGTTGGCCCGTGCGCGCAACACATCGACGGCGCGCTGCAGATCTTTGATCAGCTGAGTCTGCTCTGCCCCATCCTGAGTGCTGAATCCGACGGGCTGCCCACCGCGGCGAGCAAAGGGGGCATCAATCGCAATCGCGACTGCGCCGTGCTCAGCGAGAAACCACACGATCAATGAATCGCCCGACCCGCGAAGACCCGCGGGCGGCGCGCCACCGTGGTCCGCTTTCGCCAGATGAAAGGCCGCACGTTCTAGATAGAAGCTTGCCTAGCCGTCGCTCACACGAAGTGTTAGCAAGCGAAGGCCGGGTCTGGCGCGCCAACCTTTGCCGGTCCCTTCCGGAGAGAAGGTGGTCTCGCGCGGCCCGCGCTTGGTGCGTGGCGGTGAGCTAACGCAAACTCTCTGGGGATGCCAATTTAGGCGGGACAACCGTCCGACCGATTTCCTTGCAACGGAACCAAGTATGCGACAAGGCGTCGATTCCGAAGAGGCCTGTGCGTTCGCTACGAGCGGCAACGCTGGGACCTTCCGGGCCCAGCGACTCTCAGCAAAAGCAAAAGGCGGGACGCTCGTGGCGCCCCGCCCTTTCAATTTCCCGAAGGCCTTTACCGAGCGGCGAAGCAGCGAGGCCCCTACTACCCGCTCACGTCGTGGTAATCGCGCCGTTCATTCCATTCGGGTAGAACCCGCCGCGACCCATGTTCTTTTGCGGCGTGAGATACACGATGTTGAGCACCTGTTGCGGGGTCCGCGAAAAGGCGCGGCCGAACTCGTCCGTCGGGACGATGTTGGCGCGAATACCCTGCGGGCCCGGCTTGGTGATGCCCTGATCGAGGTCCATTGGTCCATCGAGCGCATCGCGTGCGTCCGAAATCGCGTTGGCGGTCAGATGCGCCCGCTCGCCCCGGCGGTACAGGAGCCAGCGAAGCGAACCCATGTGGTAGCCCTCGACGGCCAAAATGCCCGCCGATGCCTCCAGAACGTCATCGTCATCAATGAGCGGCGAGGCCCCTTTGTAGGCGGTGACGCCGACATCTTCGAACAGATAGCCGCCCAGCATGAAGGAGACTTCGTCGGCAAACGGGTTGAAGTTGTCACCGAGGCCAGCGCGCTTGCCCGCCTCGCGGAAACCACCAATGAAGTCGACCGCGGGAAATTTAATCGCGTCGTTCTTGAGCACGCCGCGCAGATACGCGACGTGGGCTCGTTCATTCGCGGCAATTTCAGCGAGAATGTCCCGAACGTCGTCGCTTTGGAATGGTACCTGGCTGCCGCCCTGCACATTGCCCTCGACAAGGCCTCGCCCGGTGACGCCGCGCGTATAGTATTCCGCCTCGAGGTATTCCAGATTGAGGGCGAAGTTGAGGATATCCTCGTCGGACGGATCCCCAGCTTCGCGCGCCCCGACTGAGGGCATTGCGGCGAGTCCCACACCGGCTCCCAGCATCAAGGCTTTTCCGAACGACTTCCGACGACCCAGATCAATATCAGTGCGCATTGCTGTCTCCTTACGTCACGTCCACGACGCCATTGACACCTTCGGGGAAGAAGCCGCCCTCCGAGACGTTGTCGTTCGGCGTGAGATACACGATTCTCAATACTTCTTCCGGGTGTCGCGGGAAGGCGATCGCGTTTGGATCACTCGGGACGACGTTCGCCCCTGCGGCCGCAGGTTGTCCAGGCCCCGTGATGCCTTGATCCTTGCTGGTCGGGCCATCGAGTTTGTCGCGCGCGGCCGAGATGGCGTTTGCGAGACGCCGCGTCTCGCCCCCCATCATGTACAACTCAGTACGAATCGCGCCGGCGTGATAGCCCTCGACGGCAAGAATACCGGCGGCGGACTCCAGCTTTTCGTTCTCTTCGATCAGCTTGGCCGCCCCGATATACGCCGACACGCCAACATCCTCGAACAGGAACGCGCCCAGCAGGAAGCTGACCTCGTCGGCAAACGGGTCGAAATTCGCTCCCAGCCCGGCGGAGACACCGACCGCTCGGAACGCGTCGGTGAAGTTGATTGGCGGACGGCTGGGCACCACAAGGAGATCGCCAAGGATCTCTTTTCTGAGGTACCGCACGTGTGCCATCTCGTCTTCGGCGATCTCCATCGCGAGCTCGCGAATCGCAGGCGTTTTGAACACGACACGCCTGCCGCCGACTACGTTACCTGGTTTGGGACCGATGTCGGTGGCCGGAAGATTCTCACCGGTCACCGCCAGTCGGTAATATTCGGCCTCGAGATATTCCAGATTGAGGGCGAAGTTCAGCACCGCAGAGTCCGTCAGCCGGTTGGGTGCGATTCCGATCCCGACGTCCTGTGGGACGACTTTGACGATCTTGCTGCAACTCGCCGCTGCCGCCGTCGCACCAAGGGCAAGCATCGCCTGCAGCGATCGACGGCGATTCATTCGATGACTATCAAAGGCCATAAGTACTCCAGTGGACGGTGACGCGGGCCGCGGGCCGCGGGCCGCAGGCGCTCGAATTTGCTCAGCTGCGTTGTTTCACGCTTCGATGCTTCCCCATTAGCAACGAACATGCCGATCGGGTCCCGATGGCGTTCTTTGCGCAGGGCACGTACACCGGTCACCGCCGGATTCGGCTGTCTTTCCCGAATCCCGCGTAACCGGCATCGGCAGATTGCACGGATTCAATTGGCTGGATTTTGAACAACGGTAGAAGCGACGGCCAGTCTCGGCAAGTCTCGGAGTGCAAGAAGCCACACCGACACCCGACGCGTCATTTGAAGTTCCCTCGCGGCGGCGCGGCGATCGAATAGCGCACAACGCGGTCATCGGCCCCGACGTAAAAATGATCTCCATCGGGCGGCGCGAAGATGGCGTACGTCCTTGACGGATAGACTTCCTGAAATACGAGGCGACGCTGGTTATCGAACACACAGAGAACGCTCACATTGCTGTTGGCCCCGCCCGAAGCAACAAGCGCAGTATGGCCCTCGAATGTGGCGCCGATCACGTACCGCAGGTAATCAACGTCCGCTGCCGGAAAATTCCTGACGCGGGTCCCGCGCGCATCCCATGCGGTGAAGCCCTCGCGCGTGAGGCCCCACAACGTTCTTGGGCCGAGTTCCGGCACGAATGACAGCCAACCCCCTTCGGTGTCTCTCCACTGGCTGATCCTGGAGCCATCCGAATTCATGATGACGGCCTCAATCGGCCCAGCCCTCAGCGATGTCTTGACAAACGCGATCTCGTATTCGGGATCGTCGTCCGCCTGGACCACCGTCTTGATCGACGCATAGGTCGGAATCGACACTCGGCCCAGTAGCGCGCCCTCGAGGCTGATGATCCGCGCGTCGAGCGCACCTGGAAGAATCATTTCGTTTGCCGAGTCGCCAATCACGTTGGCGAACTGCGGCACGTCATATCTGCGTCCGAGGTCGATGCGCAGCACTCCACGACCCTCGAGATCCATCACAGCTGCAGCGTTTGGCCGCAATGCAAGGCCACCGATTCCCTGCCGTCCGTCAGGAAGTGCCAGGAGTCGATGACGAAACATCGGGGTGGGAAACAAGCGTTCCCGCCGGGTTGCACCGTCTCGATCAATCCATCGAAGCCCGTGCTCGGCGACGATGAGTAGCCCGCCGTGCTCCCCTCCGCCGGCGATCTGCATAATCCGTGGTCCGAACGGGCTGCCTTCCAGCGACGCGATGTCCTGCTTTCGAAAGGGCGTCGTACCGGTCTTGATCCCGGGCGTTTGGAGGCGCGATGGTGGCGGCGGCATCGAGCCGGCGCAGGCTGCGGTGAAAAGCACCGCGACGATCATGAGGATTGGAGAACAGACGGGCCTAACGGAACGTTCCATCTCGCACCTCGCAGACACGCAGATTGAGGCCGCTTCGATAGGCGGAATACATGATTAGGATGGCGGAGAGGGTGGGATTCGAACCCACGTGCCGCTTGCGCGACAAGACGCTTTCGAGGCGCCCCCGTTACGACCACTTCGGTACCTCTCCGCAGAGGTGAGCACTGTTCGGACAACCTAAAGGTTGTCCCTACGTGCGGCGCTCTCGGAAGAACGTCTGCACCTTGGCCCGGCACTCGGCTGCAAGGACGCCGCTGACCACCGTGAACCGGTGGTTGAACGCGTCGTGCTCCTGCATCCGCATCGCTGACTCGATCGCACCCGTGCGTGGCTCGGGCGTGCCGTAAATCAACGTTGCGATGCGCGCGTGCATCATGGCCCCAGCGCACATCACACACGGCTCGACGGTCACATACAACTTGGCGCCCGCCAGCCGGTAACTCCCGACGCGCCGTCCGGCGTCACGCAGCGCGACGACTTCGGCATGCGCAGTCGGATCGTGCGTGGAAATCGGCTGGTTGAAGCCGCGGCCCACGATCTCGCCGCCCATCACGACCACCGCACCCACCGGCACTTCGCCAGCCTGCTCGGCCTCCGACGCCAGGCTGAGCGCCTCACGCATCAGCCGTTCCTGAGCTTCGCGGACGTCGCTCCCGGGGCCGGTCTCATGCATGCTGTAGTCGCCAGACCGCCTGTTTTTCGACGGCCTGAACTACCGATTCTAGCATTCCCCGGTTACCCTTTCACAATGCGACCCCTGCGATATTCCATCAACGTCACTCTGGACGGGTGCTGCGACCATCGGGCGGGCCTTGCGGACGAGGAAATCCATCGTCACGCGAGGGAAAATATCGCCCAGGCCGATGCCCTGATCCTGGGCCGGGTGACATATCAGATGATGGAGGCCGCGTGGCGGCTGGAGACGCGGACGGTGGAAATGCCAGCCTGGACGGACCCATTCGCGCGAACGATCGACGCCGCAAAAAAGCATGTCGTCTCGAGCACGCTCGAGCGGGTCGACTGGAACGCGGAACTCGTGCGCGGAGATCTCGCGACGGCCGTGCAGCAACTGAAGCAGCAACCGGGCAAGGGACTGTTCGTCGGAGGCGTGACGCTCCCGCTGGCGCTCGCGGAGCTGGGCCTGATCGACGAGTACGAGCTCGTGACGCACCCAAGAATCGCGGGGCACGGGCCAACGTTGTTCGCGGGGCTCTCGAAGCCTCTCGATCTGAAGCTCGTGAGTCGGCTCGAGTTCGCCTCGGGCGTGGTAGCGATGCGGTATGAACCTCGCCGATAACGACATCGCCGCGGTTCAGCGCCGCACGCTCCGCGTCCTCTTCGCCACCCAGATCATCAGCGGCGTGGGCGTGGGCATCGGCGCGTCGGTGGGCGCACTCCTCGCCGCCGATCTCGCCGGCGTTGGTTTTTCAGGTCTCGCGCCCAG
The DNA here is from genome assembly GCA_030855205.1 of Acidobacteriota bacterium. GTDB lineage: Bacteria > Acidobacteriota > Vicinamibacteria > Vicinamibacterales > SCN-69-37 > JALYRV01. The sequence goes on from JALYRV010000120.1 coordinate 8,430, forward strand.
CACCGGCGTCATCGGCGCCGCGCTGCTCGCGTTGCCGGCCACCGCACTCGTGCGACGACGCGGCCGCCGGCCGAGCCTGTCAGCCACGTATCTCGTCGCCGCCCTCGGCGCCATCCTCATCGTCACAGCCGCCATACAGAGCGCGGCGCCATTGCTCTTCGCAGGCTACTTCCTCTTCGGCGGCGCGACCGCCGCAGGCCTGCAGGCACGCTACGCGGCCGTCGATCTCGCACCACCGGCACTGCGCGGCCGACACCTGTCGACGATCGTCTGGGCGACAACCATCGGCGCGATTGCCGGCCCGAATCTCGCCGCCTTCGCTGGCGCAACGCTCGATGACTACGGCGTGCCCACACTCGCGGGGCCATTCGTCTTCTCGGCGATCCTCTTCGTGCTGGCCGCGCTCGTCCTCACGGTGCTGATGAGACCCGACCCGGCGATTGTCGCTCGCGAGGCAGTCGCACCCGCGACGGACCCGGCGCACACATCGCAACACACCGGCATGCGCGCGGCGCTGCGCGCTGTCGCGTCGCATCCGCCCGCGCGGCTCGGCGTGACGGCGATGGCCGTCGGTCATCTGGTGATGGTTGGGGTGATGGTGATGACGCCGCTGCACATCCGCGGCGCTGGACACGACGCAGCCCACACGCTGCGCATCGTCGGCATCGTGATCAGCCTGCACGTCGCCGGTATGTATGCGTTCTCACCGGCCGTTGGCTGGCTCACCGATCGCCTCGGACGACGTCCGGTGATCCTGACGGGAATTGCGCTGCTGATCGTGGCGTGCGCGATGACCGCGATCGCGGGCCACAACGAGACACGTCTCGCGATCGGCCTCATCGTGCTCGGCCTCGGATGGTCGTGCACCATGGTGGCCGGTTCCACACTGCTCAGTGAATCTGTTCCGGTGGAACTGCGCGCGTCCGCTCAGGGGCTTTCGGATCTGACGATGGGACTCGCGGGCGCATCGGCCGGAGCCCTGTCCGGAGTGGTGGTGTATGCGTGGGGATTCCCGATGCTGGGGCTCATCGCCGCGCTCGCGACGGTGCCGTTCATCGCGCTCGCGACGAAGCGACACGCCCCGGAACCCGACCCAACGGCGTAACGGAAGACGTCTCGGCTACAATGGCCGCGCTCCCCCAGGACCGTCATGCCCCACGCCATCGAGCCCGGCGCCACTCTCGCGCATTACACGATCATCGGCCGGCTCGGCGCCGGCGGAATGGGCGAAGTCTACAAGGCGCACGACACCGTGCTGGGCCGCACCATCGCGCTCAAAGTGCTGCCGCCGCACCTGGTGCGTAACGAGGAACGCACGCGCCGCTTCATCCAGGAAGCCCGTGCCGCCTCCTCGCTCAATCACCCGCACATCGTCACGATCTACGAAATCGGCGAGGCGCCGCTGACCGGCGCCAACGCCGAACCGCACGACGCCGGCCCGGTGCACTACATCGCCATGGAACTGGTCGAGGGGGTCACGCTCAAGGCCCGCATCCACGACGAGCACGCCGGCCTGCGCGTCCTGCTGACGCACATCGTGC
>JALYRV010000121.1 GCA_030855205.1 Acidobacteriota bacterium
CGATCTCGTGGTCTTCGACCCCGCGACCGTGCGCGATACCGCGACGTTCGACGCGCCGCACGCGTATCCCGAAGGCATTCCGCACGTGCTGGTGAACGGGGTGTTCGTCGTGCGCGCGGGCCAGCAGACCGACGCGCGACCAGGCGTGGTCGTTGCGAGGTCGCTACTGACGGGCCGCTAACTCCCCTTCACCAAGCGGCTTGATCCGCAGCCGCACCGAGAAGCGGTGGCCGAGAAACATGCCGTGGTCGTCTTCGAGCGGCGGCAGCAGGAACGAGACGACTTCGCCAGGTGTGACTTCGATTGGATAAGCCATCTTGCCCACCTTCGGCCACGCGCCGAGGGCGATCGAGCCAGTGTCCTTCGGGACGTATCTGCGCGTCAGGTTGACGATCGTGAAAATCGTGTTGTTTGGCCGGGTCGCCGTGCTGAGGCTGCCAAAGACTTCAATGGCGATCGGCAGATCCTTGGCCAACTGCTTGATGGTCAGCCCCATGTCGTCGAAGTAGAAGTCACCTCCGCCGCCGCTGCGCAGGCGGACAGCCTGACGTTGTGAAGTCTCCTTGCCGTCCGGCGTCTTGTGCACGAACCACAGCTCGGCCTCGAAGACATCGACACGGTGATCCGTGGTCAGTCCCGCTTCGAGCGAGGCGCTCAGCGCGTTGCAGCCGTCAACGGGGGCGAGGGGCACTGTCGCTCGCTCGTACTGAGTGATCAGCGCGGCGATGATCTGGGTTCTCCGGCCGCGCATCTGTTCGGTCACCAGAGCCAGCTCACTTTGCAGTCGCATGACAGTCGGATGCCGATCGGTCATTTTGGTGCGGGCGTCCGCAAGCTCGCGGTCAAGCTTCTGCGCGTGCGCTCGGATTGTCGCCAGCGCGGGGTCGCTGCTGATCTCCGGAAGGCGATCCGCATCCGCGCTCGAGGGGTCGAGGTTCCTCAATGTCCCCAGCTTCAGTGAGATCTCGACGCGTGAGCCGCCGTCGACCGTGTCGAGAATGTTGCGGCTCGAGTACGATGAACTGCCGAACTGGAGCTGACGTGTGCCTGCCGAGGTGCGGTGCACCCCGCTGCCGTCATTCCACTTGCGCTTGTACTTGACGGTCACGCCGTCAGCGGTGGGAACCAGATTCACGCTCCAGTGGTTCGCCGCCGAGGCCGGTGCCTCGGACGAGACGCTCATCCCTTCGCAGATGGTCTTCGGCACGTGAACGAACACCGTCGTAGGCTGGCGCACGTCTCTGACGACGAACGACTTGATCACCTTCGAGTCGCCACCGGGAAACGCGGCGCGCACCTGGATCTCCACCGATGCGCCGGGTTTCGCGGCGGCGGCCTGGCCCAGTGACGCGAGCATGAGAAAGAGTGCGAGCATCAGTCTCCACCTTTCGATTCATGCCAGGTGACGCCTGGCTTCAGTTCAATGACGCGCGTCGGTTCGGGCGCCGCGATGCTTTGCACCGAGTTCGTGGGAATGGCGTCTTCGTCCGGTCCTTCCGTTCGCACGCCTGCCGCGTAGCCGAGGCCCACGAGCGCGATCGCGAACACCGCGGCGCGTGCGAGCGAGAGGGGAGACCACGACCGCTTGCGCGGAGTCTCCGCGGCGACCTGAGGCTCGTCCTCCATCAGCCGCCGCAGTGCGAGCGCATCGATCAGATAGGCGCGGCCGTCCGGCGACGCGAGTGCCGCGTCGAGCGCCTGGGGATCGACGGTCACGCCGTCCACGAAGGCGTCGATGGTGTCTTCGATGTTCATGTGTCGTTCCTTCCCGTAAATCGAATGCCGCGTGCCCGCGACGTCGCGAGCGTGCCGGCGAGCAGCACACGCAGTGCCTGACGCGCGCGTTGCAGTCGCGATCGCACGGCGTCTTCGGTGATGTCGCAGGCTTTGGCGATCTCGTCGTACCCGAGCCCCCCCGATTCGCGCATCAGAAAGACGTCGCGATCGATCGGTGCGAGCTGCGCGAGCGCGTCGCGCACGAGCAGTGATGTTTCCTGCGCCGCGGCCGACTGCGGTCCAGCCGCTTCCGGCGCGAGCGCCGCGTGGCGTGAGGTGTCGCGCAGATGGTTCAGGGCGACATTGCGCGCGATGTGAAAGATACGCGCGCGGCTGTGAGCTTCGTCGCCAGTCTCGTCCCCGCGGCCGGCACGCAGGAAGGTCTCCTGGGTGAGGTCCTGCGCCGTCTCGCGCTGGCCAAGCATCCGCGTCAGATAGCGCAGCACCTGTGGCTGGTACGCCAGGTACAGACGCTCGGCGGGCGCCTGAGCCGATCGAAGCGGTAGCGGAGTGTCAGCCATCGGTCCTACCTACTAGAACACCGCAGAGGGCGAAACGTATCAGCCGCTTCTCGCTCGATGCGCTGATCGCCGGCCGCCGGCACACTGCGGCCGTCACTCCCGCGGCTCCCGCAGCGTCTACCCGACGCGCCGCGTCCGGCCCGGCGCGTCGCGTAGTGTCTCGACGCATGGACGGGATAGGATCCCGTCCATGCCGACACCCTATTCGCAGTACGTCGAGGGGCGCGACCCCGTTGCCGTCATGGCCGAAACCATCGTCAAGACACGCGCCGCCGTCTCGCGTTTCACCCCTCAGGATTTCGAGCGCTCGCACGCGCCTGGCAAGTGGTCGGTGCGCGAAGTGCTCATTCATCTCGCCCACGGCGAGATCGTCTTCGGCACCCGCGTCCGTTTCGCGTTGACGACGCCCGGCTACGTCGTGCAGCCGTTCGATCAGGACGCCTGGATGGCGCTCGATCGCAACGGCCTCGACGGCAACGCCGCGCTCGCGCTCTTCTCTTTCACGCGCGCGCTGAACCTCGGCCTCTTCAAGCAGCTCACTCCGGAGCAGCGGGCCGCGACGTTCCGTCACCCCGAGCAGGGGGAGATCAAGGTGGAGGATGTGCTGGTCATGTCGGCCGGGCACGAGGTGCATCACCTCGCACAGCTCGAGGAAGTCGCCCGCGGCGTGAAGTAGGTACGGCCGCAGCGGGCTGGGCAGCCCGGAGGCGCCCAGCCCTTTCATGTCGAGGCGTGTCTGCTAGCGGATCGCGATCGTCTGCGCCCGAGGCTTCGCGTGCTTCACGTACTTGTCGAACCATGCAATCGTCTCGGCGACGACGTGCATGTTGGATTCGCGGGCGGCGTAGCCGTGCGCCTCGCCCGGCAGCGTGACGTAGCGTGCCGTCGCGCCGTGTCCCTTGAGCGCCATGTAGAGACGCTCCGACTGGATCGGGAACGTGCCCGAGTTGTCGTCGGCCTCGCCGTGGATCAGCAGGATCGGCTCGTTGATCTTGTGCGCGTTCCAGAACGGCGACATCTTCGCGTAGAGATCCGGCACTTCCCAGAACGTGCGCGTCTCGGCCTGGAAGCCGAACGGCGTGAGCGTGCGGTTGTAGGCGCCGCTGCGCGCCACGCCGGCGCGGAAGATGTCGGAGTGCGCCAGCAGGTTGGCCGTCATGAACGCGCCGTAGCTGTGGCCGCCGACGCCGATGCGGTCGCGATCCGCGATGCCGGACTCCACCGCGTAGTCCACCGCCGCCTGCGCGCTCGCCACGAGCTGCTCGATGTAGGTGTCGTTGGCCGTCTCACCCGCGCCGATGATCGGCATCGTCGCGCTGTCGAAGATCGCGTAGCCCTGCGTGAGCAGCAGCAGATGCGACGAGCCGCCGACGCGCGTGAAGGTGTTGACCGAGCCCGAGATCTGGCCGGCGGTGTCGGCCGACGTGAACTCGCGAGGATAGGCCCAGATGATCATCGGCAGCCGCTCGCCCGGCTTGTAGCTGGGCGGGAGGTAGATCGTGCCAGAGAGCTGCACGCCGTCCTTGCGCTTGTAGGTGACCATCTTCTTCTGCACGTCCGACAGCTGCGGGTGCGGATCCTTGAAGGCCGTGATGGCGCGCGCGTTCTTCGCGGCGACGTCGCGCGCCATGTAGTTGGGCGGCGTCGCGCCCGTCTGGCGCTGCGTGATCAGCTTCGTCGCGTTGTCGTCGAGGAGCGTGACCACCGATTCGTACGCGTCGGCGTCCGACTGCCACACGCGGGTGGACTTCAGCGTCTTGAGGTTGAAGCGGTCGATGAACGGGCGATCGCCGGTGGGCGACGGGCCGCTGCTGGTCAGGTAGATGTCGTCGCCGACCTGCATGATCGTGCCGGCGCCGGGGCGCATCATCGGCGAGCCCGGATCGGCATAAGAGTCTTCCGAGCGCAGCTCCCACACCTTGCGCGGCGCGGCGAAGCCGTTCTCGAACATCCACGTGCGGCGCATGCGCGACGGGCGGTCGAACTCGTTGGCGAGCGCGACGCCCTTGTCGGTGAACGACATGCCGGCGTAGCGCCATTCGGTCTTGAAGACTTCGACGGGCTCGCCCGTGAACGGCGCCTTGAGCGCGACCACGCGATCGCGGTGCGGCACCTTGACTCTCGGGTCTCCCTTGTCGAGCGCCTCGGTCCAGTAGAGCGTCGCCGGCTCGATCGGGTTCCAATCGAAGCCGCGCGGTCCGGCGAACACGCCGTTGGTCGGGACGAGATCGCCCATCGGGACGTCGGCGAGCTTGCGCACGACCTTGCCGGTGCGATCCCAGATCTCGACATCGCGCGGGAAGAGGCCTGACGGATTCAGGTACGAGTACGGCTTCTTCACCTTCGTGACGACCACGTACTGATCGTCTTTGGAGCGCGACGCGCCCTGAATCACCGCGGGGGCGCCGATCGCGGTCTTCTTGCCGGCGAGGTCGACCCACGCGAGCTGTGATGTGAAGTAGTAGTCGTACAGCTGCTCGTCGTACGGGCTCGTGAGCAGGTCCTGGTACGTGCGGCCCGGGGCCATCTTGCCGATGTTCTCCTGGATGTTGGGGCCGGCCGGCACCTGCGGCCGTGCGGGCGCGGCGCCGCGTCCCTCGGGAATCAGGCGGCAGAAGAACCCGGTCGAGTTCTCGAGCCACGTGCATCCGCCCGACAGGCCGTTGATGCCGCCGTCGAGCACGGTGGTGAGCTGCCCCGTGGCGACGTCGGCCACGTGCAGGCGGATGCTGCTGTCGGTCGTCTGCGTGATCGCGATCTTCTTGCTGTTGGGCGAGAACGCCGCGCCGAACGTGCCGCCGGCCGGCAGCGCGAGCTTGCGCTCGGTGCCGCTCGCGACGTCTTTCAGCGTGATGCCCGTAGTGCCGCCCATGACGCGCGGGCCGTTGGAGCGCGGATTGATGCGCGCGCCGCCGAGACCGATCCACGGCGCGGTCACTTCAGCAAGCGACGGCATCGCGGGACGGAACGTGAGCATGAGCGTGGATTTGTCGCGCGACAACTGCACGGCGGGCAGCGGCGCGGCGTCCATGATGTCGGCCACGACTTTCGGCGGCGTCTGATAGCCGGACTGCGCCGACGGAATGGCGAGCGCGGCGACAACCGCGAGCGCCGAGACGAACAGAACAACACGAGCCTTCATGGTCTTCCTCCAGCAGCGGTCACTTCGTCATACGCCGGCCCGAGTGGCCGCGCGACGAGTGGACCGTAATCCTCGAACCCCTTGATGACGTCCCGCAGCGCGATGACCTCCTCGCGCGTCTTGCCCGCCTTGACCTGCGCCCGCACGAACGCGAGCAGCGCGCCAAGGTAATCGGCGTGCCGTTTCAAATCGGCGCGCGATCCCGTGACCTCGAACCCTGTGCCGGCATGGCCGAAGATGTAGACGGTGTCGGCGGCAAGGTCGTTGGCCGCCTTGCCCAGCACGGTGATCCAGTTGGCGATCGACGCGCCGTTGGCACGGTCGATGACCGGATGCGCGCGATTGAACATCAGATCGCCCATGTGCGCGACGTTGGCCTTCTCGAAGACGACGACGATGTCGCCGCCGGTGTGGGCGGGACCGTAGTGCCGCGTCGTGATCGTCTCGCCGCCGTGCGCCATCGACCAGCGGTCGGTCACCGTCCTGTCCGGAACGACCGGCTCGGGAGGAGCAGGCGTCGTGGGCGGAGGCGTCTGCTGAGCCCGCCGATCCATCGCCTGCCTGTAGCCGGCCTGCATGTACTTCGGCACGTTCTCATGGCCGACGATCTGCTTCGTCTTCGGCCGGAACGCGCCGTTGCCGCCGGTGTGATCGCCGTGGTGATGCGTGTTGATCAGCGCCGTGATCTCGGTCTTGCCAGAGGTCTTGAGGAGCTGTTCGACGCAGAGCGCGGCGGTGTCCATGAATTGGCTGTCGACGGCAATCGCGCCGGCCGGGTTGATCAGCCAGCCAATCGTGCCCCCGCGGGCCGTCCAGTATCCCGCGTTGCCGCGAATCTCCTTGAAGACCGGCACGACCGGGGCAGCGGGCTGCTGCGGCTGTTGCGCGCCAAGTGAAAAGGCAGGCCAGGAGTAGCGGCCCAGGGTGCCAGCGGCCAGCGCCGCGGACGAGGTCGTCAGAAAGCTGCGTCGGGTAAAGGCCATAGATGGCGAATCATACTCCCGCCGCGCCCCCGGCGGCGCGTCCGGTAGACCAGGCCCACATGAAGTTGTGTCCGCCTATGGGACCGAACGCGTCGAGCACCTCGCCGCAGAAATAGAGATGCGGGTGCCGCCGGCTTTCCAGCGTCAGCGGGTCGACCTCTTCGAGCGCGACCCCGCCTCCGGTGACCTCGGCCTTCCTGTAGCCTTCATCACCCGTGACGGGTAGCTCGTAATCCACCAAGCGCTCGACCAGACGGATCCGCTCCTCGCGCTTCAGTTCCGCCAGCTTGCGATCGGGCGGCACGCCGGCCGAGGCCATCACCATGTCGACCAGGCGCGAGGGCAGGCGCGACGACAGGCGGGTGGCCACCAGGCCCGTGCGATCCTCGAGCGAGGATTCCCAGTCAGCGCGCGGGATGGCCCCCCAGCTCACCAGAATCGCGCCGCGATCGCGCGTGAAGCCGTGCGAAACGTCGAGCACCGTTGGGCCGCTGTACCCGCGATGGGTGAACAGGAATCCGCCGATCGACCGCGCGTGCCGGCCGCTTGCGGGCGCCCGCACATCTGCCTTGATTGTGAGTCCCGACAGCGCCGCATGCGCGGGCGCATTCGAGAGCAGGGGAGTCAGCGCGGGATACGTCTCGGCCATCCGGTGCCCGAGCCGCCTCGCAATCGAGAGGCCCGCGCCGTCGCTCCCGGTTGCCGGCACCGACAGTCCGCCTGTCGCCACGATGACCGCGCGCGCCTCAATCGGATCGCCGCGATCGACCGCCACATGCCAGCGACCCTCGATGGGTTCGACGGTCGCGACCGCCGTGTTCCATCGAAACGCCACGCCGGCCTCCGTCGCGACACGCACCAGGCCGTCGCGCACGTCGCGCGCGCGATTCGACGCCGGAAACAGCTTGCCGGAGTCCTCTTCGAGCGCCAGCGGAATGCCGGCCTCGTCTTCGAAGAAGCGCCGCTGTTCGTGCAGGGGAAATGATCGGAGCAGCCGTTTCACGAGCGTCGGCGGCGAGGCGCTGACGAAACGTTCGGGCGCGGCCACCGACGGCAGCACGTTGCAGCGTCCGCCGCCGCTGATCAGGATCTTGCGCCCGCCGTCGGGTGTCTTCTCGATCACCACGACGCGCGCGCCGGCGCGCGCGGCCGTGATGGCCGCCATGAGTCCAGCTGCACCCGCGCCGAGGATAGCTACCTGCGTAGCGCGTCCTCGATGCCCGCAGCCGCGTTGATCAACGCGACATGGGTGAATGCCTGTGGGAAATTTCCCAGATGCCGGTTCGTCTTGGGATCGAACTCCTCGGCATACAACCCGACGTCATTCGCGTAGCCGAGCAGCCGCTCGAACAGCCGTTGCGCCTGATCGACGCGTCCGCTCTCGGCATAGCAGTCCACCAGCCAGAACGAGCACATGAGGAACAATCCCTCACCCGGCGGCAGCCCATCGTCCACCTTCGTCGTGCGATAGCGGCGAATCAGCCCGCTCTGTTCGCCGGCATCGGGACCGGCGGCATCGAGCTCGCGCGTGATGCGGTCGATCGTGGCAAGCATGCGCGGATCGCCGGGCTTGATCACTTTTCGTAACTGCAGGCAGAGCAGGCTCGCATCGACCTGATCGGAGCCGTACGCCTGCACGAACGAGCCCGTGGCCGGATCGACGCCCTTCTCGAGAATCTCGCGCATGATCGTGTCGGCGCCCGCTTCCCATGCGGCGATGTTGCCGTCGAGGCCCGACGCGCGCGCGAGCTTCGCGGCGCGCGTGAGCGCCACCCAGGCCTGCGCCTTCGAATACACGAAGTGCTGTGGCTCGCCGCGCATCTCCCAGATCCCGAGGTCGGGTTGATGCCAGATGCGCAGCACGTGATCGGCTGACGCGGCGAGAAACGGCCAGGCCTCGGGCGAGATCGGCCGGCCAAGCTTGTTGAGCAGATAGGCGCAGTCGAGCAGGTCGCCGAAGAGATCCAGCTGATGCTGCGAGTAGGCGGCATTGCCGATGCGGACCGGCGCCGACCGCTCGTAGCCTTCGAGGTGCTCGAGCACGTGTTCGTCGATGCGGCGCTCGCCTTCGACGCCGTACAGCACCTGCAGGCTCTCGGGCCCGCCGGGAACGACACTGAGCAGCCAGTCGAAATACGCGGCGCCCTCCTCGAACTGTCCGAGCAGATAGTGCGCGTAGAGCACGAACGCGGAGTCGCGCACCCACGCATAGCGATAGTCCCAGTTGCGCACGCCGCCAATGTGTTCCGGCAGCGACGTCGTCGGCGCGGCGACGATGGCGCCCGTAGGTGCATAGCCGAGCAGCTTCAGCACGAGCGCGCTGCGGCGAACCGCGTCGGCATAACGGGTGCCTCGGCGGCACTTGTTCGCCCATTGCCGCCAGTAATCGCATGTCGTGCCGAGCGTCTGCGCGAGATCGCCGGCCGCCGGCGTGCTCCAGGGCGCCGGCTCGCTCCGGTACTCGAGCACGAGCCATCGTTCGTCGCCTGCCGCGACGGTGAACCGCGCGCTTGCGGCCGGGGGCGAGAGCGCAAGAGGCAAATCGGTGTAGAGCGTGAGCGACTCCGCGGCGTTGAGCGCGCGCGCGCCCCATCCCCCACGCAGCTCCCACGTCGGGTCGCGGCGTCCGTAGTCGAAGCGTGGATCGAACGTGAGAGAGAACTGCATCGTGCCGCTCTGTCCGCGAAGACGGCGGATGATGCGATTGGTCCCGCGCTGCGGCGTCGCCAGGCTCGCGGGCATGAAGTCGACGGCCTCGACGTCGCCGGTGGCGGTGACGAAGCGCGTCTCGAGCACGTTGGTGTCTTCGAGATAGCGCCGCGTGACCTGATGGGGAGAGTCCGGGACGGCCTGGAAATAGCCGCCCCGGTGCGCATCGAGAATGCGTCCGAAGACCGACGGCGCGTCGAAGCGCGGAAAGCAGGCCCAGTCGATCGACCCGTCGCGCGAGACCAGCGCGGCCGTGAGGCCGTCGCCGATGACGGCGTAATCTTCGATGGGCCTGTAGGACACCTACTTGAGGATCTCGTCGATCGGCACGATCCGTATCGTGCCGAGGTTCAGCTTCCTGATGCCCGCTTCGATCGTCTTGAGGTCGCCGACCACGACCACGGCGAACGTGTCCGGCGTGACGTACTTCTTCGCCACGCGCTCGACGTCGGCCGCCGTGACCGCGAGGATCTTCGGGATGAACTCGTTGAACACGCCCTCGGGCAGTCCGTAGATGACCTGCTCCGTCAGTTTCGCCGCGATGTCCTGCGACGCCTCGAAGTCCGCGGGATAGCCGAGGGCGAGATAGTTCTTCGCCTTCTCGATCTCGCCGGCGGGCACCGGCTTGCCGATGTTCGCGAGCTCCTTGAAGAACTCGGTCAGCGACTCGCTGGTCTTGTCCGTCTGCACGTTGGCCGTCGCGACGAACGGTCCGGCGTGCACGCGCATGTCGAAGCCCGAGCCCGCGCCGTACGCGTAGCCGTGCGTCTCGCGCAGATTGGTGTTGAGGCGCGACGTGAACGAGCCCCCCAGGAT
>JALYRV010000122.1 GCA_030855205.1 Acidobacteriota bacterium
TCTCGACGGTCGTCTCGAGCCCGTGCCGCAGGTAGCAGTACTGCACCACCTGCTGCAGGCCCTTCTTCTTCAGGAGTCCGTTGATGAACGGCATCTCCTGAGGAAGCGACTCATTGAAAATCACACGGCCGACCGTGGTGTTGATGATCTTGCTCTTCACCTCGACCAGCTCGGCCTGCATGATGGCCTGATCGTCGCGCGCCACGGTCAGATCGATGAGCGACCCGGTGTAGCGCAGACGAATCGGCGACAGCGTCTCGACCTCGCCCGCTTCGAGCGCGAGCGTCACGTCGTCGGCGTTGGCGAAGACCTTGCCCTCGCCCTTGGCGCCCGGACGCGTCTTGGTCAGGTAGTAACAGCCGAGGACGATGTCCTGCGACGGCACCGTGATTGGCTGGCCGCTGGCCGGCGACAGCACGTTCTTCGACGACATCATCAGCACCGAGGCTTCGATCTGCGCCTCGGGTGACAACGGAATGTGCACGGCCATCTGGTCGCCGTCGAAGTCGGCGTTGAACGCCGTGCAGACGAGCGGATGGATGCGGATGGCCTTGCCCTCGACCAGCACCGGCTCGAACGCCTGGATACCCAGGCGGTGCAGCGTCGGCGCGCGGTTGAGCAGGACCGGATGCTCGCGGATGACTTCGTCGAGCACGTCCCACACTTCAGGAACCTGCTTCTCGACCATCTCCTTCGCCTGCTTGATCGTGGCGACCAGCTGGCGCTCTTCGAGCTTGTTGTAGATGAACGGCTTGAACAGCTCGAGCGCCATCTTCTTCGGCAAGCCGCACTGATGGAGCTTCAGCTCCGGGCCGACGACGATGACGGAACGTCCGGAGTAGTCGACGCGCTTGCCGAGCAGGTTCTGGCGGAAGCGCCCCTGCTTGCCCTTGAGCGTGTCGGAGAGCGACTTGAGCGGACGGTTGTTGGCGCCGCGCAGCACGCGGCCGCGGCGGCCGTTGTCGAACAGCGCATCGACCGCTTCCTGAAGCATGCGCTTCTCGTTGCGGATGATGACGTCGGGCGCCTTGAGCTCGATCAGCTTCTTCAACCGGTTGTTGCGGTTGATGACGCGGCGATAGAGGTCGTTGAGGTCGGACGTCGCGAAGCGGCCGCCGTCGAGCGGCACGAGCGGGCGCAGCTCCGGCGGGATGACCGGAATGACGTCGAGGATCATCCACTCCGGCTTGTTGGTGGAGCGGCGGAACGAGTCGACGACCTTCAGGCGCTTGGCGAACTTGAGCTTCTTCTGCACCGACGTTTCGGTGCGCATCCGCTCGCGGAGATCCAGCGCGAGGTACTGGATGTCGACGCGCTTGAGCAGCTCCTTGATTGCCTCGGCGCCCATCTGCGCGCGGAACTTCGTCGGGCCGTAGTCCTCACGCGCCTTGCGGTACAGCTCCTCGGTCAGCAGCTGGTGCAGCTTGAGGTCCGTGTCGCCCGGCTCGATGACCACGTAGGCCTCGAAGTAGAGCACGCGCTCCAGGTCGCGCAGCGAGATGTCGAGCAGATGCCCGATGCGGCTCGGCAGCCCCTTGAAGAACCACACGTGGCTCACGGGCGTGGCGAGCTGGATGTGGCCGAGGCGCTCGCGGCGCACCTTGGCCTGCGTCACTTCGACGCCGCATTTGTCGCAGATCACGCCGCGGTGCTTCATGCGCTTGTACTTGCCGCAGAGACACTCCCAGTCGGTGACCGGCCCGAAGATCTTCGCGCAGAACAGCCCGTCGCGCTCCGGCTTGAACGTGCGGTAGTTGATCGTCTCCGGCTTCGTGACCTCGCCGTGCGACCACGACAGGATCTTGTCGGGGGACGCGAGCGAGATGCGAATCGCGTCGAAGTCGGCGCGCAGCGCCGTCTTGCTATCGGTGAATCCGGGTCTCATTTAGACGTTCTCCAGTACCGGCGCCGCCGGCTGTTCGCCTTCGGGCGAGGCGGGCGCGGTGGCCGCGTCGACTCTCTTCTTCAACGGGATCAGCTCTACGTCGAGGCAGAGCGCCTGCAACTCGCGAATAAGCACGTTGAACGACTCGGGCAGCCCAGGCTGGAACGAGGCGTCGCCCTTGACGATCGACTCGTAAATCTTGGCTCTGCCCGTCACATCGTCTGACTTCGCCGTCAGCAGCTCCTGGAGGATGTGCGCGGCGCCATACGCCTCGAGCGCCCACACTTCCATCTCGCCGAAGCGCTGTCCGCCGAACTGCGCCTTGCCGCCCAGCGGCTGCTGGGTGATGAGCGAGTACGGCCCGATCGAGCGCGCGTGAATCTTGTCGTCGACCAGGTGCGAGAGCTTGAGCATGTAGATGTAGCCGACCGTGACGTCCTGCTCGAACTTCATGCCGGTCATGCCGTCGTGCAGTTCGGTCTTGCCGCTCTTGGGCATGCCCGCCTTGTCGAGCCAGTTCTTGATCTCGAGCTCGGTCGCGCCGTCGAAGACCGGCGTCGCGAAGTAGAGCCCGAGCGCGTGCGCCGCCCACCCGAGATGCGTCTCGAGAATCTGGCCGACGTTCATACGCGACGGCACGCCCAGAGGATTCAGCACGATCTCGACGGGCGTCCCGTCGGGCAGATACGGCATGTCCTCTTCCGCGAGGATGCGCGCGATGACACCCTTGTTACCGTGGCGTCCGGCCATCTTGTCGCCGACCGACAGCTTGCGCTTCATGGCGACGTACACCTTCACGAGCTTGATGACGCCCGGAGGCAGCTCGTCGCCGCGGCGAATCTTCTCCTTGCGGTCCTCGAACTCGCGCTTGATGACCTCGACCCGCTGATCGGTGCGATCGCGCAGGTCGCGCAGGTCGCCTTCCACCGCGGGATCGTCGGTCTCGACCTTCGCGCGCACGAGCGCGCTGTACGGCACATCGGCCATGACCTCGTCGGTCAGCGGCGTGCCCTTCTTGATCAGGCGCTCGCGGCCTTCTTCGTCGAACAGGTCCGCGCGCGTCGACTGGCCGCGCAGAATCTGCAGCACGCGCTTCTTGACTTCGTCGTGCAGGATGCGAATCTCGTCCTGGAGGTTCTTCTCCATGACTTCGAGATCCTCGGCCTCGATCTCCTTCGCGCGGTCATCCTTTTCGATGCCCTTGCGCGAGAAGATCTTCACGCCGACGACAATCCCCTCGATGCCGGGAGGGCAGACGAGCGAGGCGTCGCGCACGTCGCCGGCCTTCTCTCCGAAAATCGCGCGCAGCAGCTTCTCTTCCGGCGTCAGCTGCGTCTCGCCCTTCGGCGTGACCTTGCCCACCAGAATCGAGCTCGGCTTGACGTAGGCGCCGATGCGGATGATGCCGCTGTCGTCGAGATCGCGCAGCATCGACTCCGAGATGTTCGGAATGTCGCGCGTGATCTCTTCCGGCCCCAGCTTCGTGTCGCGCGCCTCGATCTCGAACTCCTCGATGTGGATCGACGTGTAGTAGTCGTCCTTCACCATGCGTTCGGACACGAGAATCGCGTCTTCGAAGTTGTAGCCGCGCCACGGCATGAACGCCACGAGCACGTTGCGGCCGAGCGCCAGCTCGCCCTGCTCGGTGCAGGGTCCGTCGGCGAGGACCTGCCCCTTCTGCACCTTCTGCCCCACGCGCACGAGGGGCTTCTGGTTCATGCAGGTGTTCTGGTTCGAGCGCTTGAACTTGATCATCGGGTAGATGTCGGCGCCCATGTCGCGCGCCTGATCCCCCTCACTCTCGACGCGCACGACGACGCGCTTCGAGTCGACGTAGTCGACCAGCCCCGACCGGCGGGCGACGACGACGGCGCCCGAGTCGCGGGCGGTGACGTACTCCATGCCCGTACCCACATAAGGGGCGCGCGCCTGGAGCAGCGGCACGGCCTGGCGCTGCATGTTCGATCCCATCAGCGCGCGGTTCGCGTCGTCGTTCTCGAGGAACGGGATGAGCGAGGCCGCCACAGACACGAGCTGCTTCGGCGACACGTCGATGAACTCGATCTTTTCCTTCGGCGCCAGCAGGAAGTTCCCCGCCTGCCGCGCGTGCACGCGATCGGCGGTGAAGTTGCCGCGCTCGTCGACCACGGCGTTGGCCTGCGCGATGATGTACTGGTCCTCTTCCCACGCCGACAGGTAGAACGGGTGCGGCACGACCTCGAGCCCCTTGCGCCCGCGCTTCTTCGTGAGCTCGTCCGAGACCTGATCGAGCTCCACGATCTCGCCGGTCTTGAACTTGCTGCCGCCCGCGTTGGTGATCGTGACGTAGTCGATGACGCGCCCCTGCTTGACCTTCAGGTACGGCGACTCGATGAAGCCGAACTCGTTGATCCGGGCATAGGACGAGAGCGACGAGATCAAGCCGATGTTCGGGCCTTCCGGCGTCTCAATCGGGCAAATGCGGCCGTAGTGCGTCGGATGGACGTCGCGGACCTCGAAGCCCGCGCGCTCGCGCGAGAGACCGCCGGGCCCGAGGGCCGAGAGGCGCCGCTTGTGCGTGACTTCCGAGAGCGGGTTCGTCTGGTCCATGAACTGCGAGAGCTGCGAGGATCCGAAGAACTCGCGAATCGCGGCCATGACCGGCTTGGCGTTGATCAGGTCGTGCGGCATCGCTGTCGCCATTTCCTGATACACCGACATCTTCTCCTTGATCGCACGCTCCATGCGGACCAGGCCGATGCGGAACTGGTTCTCGAGCAGCTCGCCGACCGACCGCACGCGGCGGTTGCCGAGGTGATCGATGTCGTCGACGTTCGCCGGGTTGCGGCGAAGCTTCATCAGATACTTGATGACCTCGTAGAAGTCCTGCGGGTGCAGGATCTTCTCGTCGAGCGGCGTGTTCATCTTCAGCTTCGTGTTGAGCTTCAGACGGCCGACGCGCGAGAAGTCGTACTTCTGCGAGTTGAAGAACATGTTCTCGAACAGCGATCGCGAGCTGTCGAGCGTGGGCGGATCGCCCGGACGCAGACGGCGATAGATCTCGATGAGCGCTTCTTCGTGCGTGCGGACCGTGTCCTTGCGCAGCGTCGACGACAGCACGGTGCCGACTTCGTCCTTCTCGGGGAAGAAGAGGTCGATGTGCTGCACGCCCTTCTCTTCGGCGATCGAGATGATGCGCGCCGTGATCTCTTCGTTGGCCTCGACGATGACCTCGCCGGTCGACGGGTCGACCGCGTCGGACGCCGCGAACGCGCCTTCGAACTCGGCCTCGACGACCTCAATCGCTTCGATGCCCGCCTTCTTGAGCGCGGCGACGGCCGTCGCGCTGATCTTCTTGCCGGCGGTCACGGCCACGTCGGAGCCGGGGATCGCGACGTCTTTCGCGGCGCGGAGGCCCGTCAGGCTGTCGTTGACGACCCAGTAGCGCGCGCCGTTGCGCAGGTGCACGCGGTCGACGGTGTAGAAGCTGCGGATGATCTCATCGGCGCTGCGGAGGCCGAGCGCGCGCAGGAACACCGTCGCGAGGAACTTGCGCTTGCGATCGATGCGCACGTAGAGCAGGTTCTTCGCGTCGTACTCGAACTCCACCCAGGAGCCGCGGTACGGAATGATCTGCGCGATGAACAGCGTCTTGTCTTCCGAGTGGAAGAACGCGCCAGGCGAGCGGTGCAGCTGCGAGACGATGACGCGCTCGGTGCCGTTGATGATGAAGGTGCCGTGGTCGGTCATCAGCGGGATGTCGCCGTAATAGACCTCCTGCTCCTTGATGTCGCGGATCGTCTTGACGCCCGTCTCCGGGTCCTTGTTCCAGACAACCAGGCGAATCGTGACCTTCAACGGCACGGCGTACGTCATGCCGCGCTCCTGGCACTCGTCGACGTCGTACTTCAGCTTCAGCGTGACGGTCTGTCCGCAGACGTCGCAGATCTCGCCGCGCGCCTCGTTCTCCTTGCCGCAGTTCGGGCAGAGCACGTGGCCGTCGCCGTACGGATCCGCCGTCAGGATGTGGCCGCAGCTGTTGCATTCCTTCCGCAGGTGATGCAGCCCGCTCAGCCGCCCGCACTTGCACTCCCAGTTGCCGATGGAATACTCGATGAACTCGAGCGACGAGTTCTCGCGGAAGTCGCTGATCGGGAAGACCGACTTGAACACGGACTGCAGGCCGGCGTCTTCACGCTCGGACGGCAGCTTGTTCATCTGCAGGAACCGCTCGTACGACTTCTTCTGGATCTCGATCAGGTTCGGGATCGGGATCGTCGTCTTGATCTTCGAGAAGTCGATGCGCTCGCGGTAGACGTTCTTCGGAAGGCTGTACATCGCGTAGAGATCCTCAGGAAAAAAGCAGCACGCAACGTCCCAGCGGCGCGTTTAGCGCCGCAGGAACGCTGCGGGATAATGCAGGCACGGGGCACAGGGCCCAGGGCCTCGATTCAGTGCCTGAGCTCTGAGCCCAGAGCCCTGAGTCCTTACTTGATCTCGACTTTGGCGCCGGCCTCTTCGAACTTCTTCTTGATCGTCGCGGCTTCGTCCTTCGTCACGCCTTCCTTGATCGGCTTGGGCGCGGCCTCGACGAGGTCCTTCGCTTCCTTCAGGCCGAGGCTGGTGACTTCGCGGACGGCCTTGATCACGTTGATCTTGTTGCCGCCGATGTCGGTCAGGATGACCGTGAACTCGGTCTGCTCTTCGGCCGCTGCCGCCGCACCACCGCCGCCGCCCATCATGGGCATGCCCATGGGCATCGCCGCCGCGGCCGACACGCCGAGCTCGGTCTCGAGCGCCTTGACGAGCTGCGAGAGCTCGAGCACCGAGATTCCCTTGATGTAATCGACGACCTGCTGCTGATTCATTTCCGCCACTGTTCTGTCTCCTTATGTGCGGGGCACGCTGTCCCCTCCCACGCTCTGCCGCGATCGTCGCGGTTGGTGGTGTTCTGTTACGACTCCGAATCCGTTTTCTTCTTCTCTACCGCGGCCAGCACGTTCATGAGATCGCGCGGCGCGGCGTTGAGCACGCTGACAATCTGCACCATCGGCGCCTGCAGCACGTAGAGCAGCTTCGCGTAGAGCTCTTCCTTGCCCGGCAGCGCCGCCAGCTCGGCGACCTCGCCTGCCTTGATCGCGCGACCCTGCACGATGGCCGCCTTGATCTGCAGCGCCGGCGCCGTCTTCGCGAACGTCGTCAGCACCTTGGCCAGCGCGACCGGGTCGGACCCGCTCACCGCGATCGCCGTCGTGCCCACGAAGTGCACGTCGAGCGCTTCGAACGCCGTGCCCTTGATGGCGCGGCGCGCGAGCGTGTTCTTGACGACCTTGTATTCCGCGCGCGCGCCACGCACCAGACGGCGCAGCTCCGTCACCTCGGGAACCTTGAGGCCCCTGAAGTCGACGAGAATCGCGCTCTCGGAGCCCTTGAGGGCTGCCTCGAGCTGGCCGAGTTCCGTTTCCTTTTCCGCTCTCGAGACAGCCATTAGTGCTTCACCAGCGCGTCCATGTTCGAGGTGTCGATCAACACGCCCGGACCCATCGTCGACGTGATGGTGACGCTCTTGAGATACTTGCCCTTCGCCGCCGACGGCTTCGCCTTGACGATGCTGTCCATCAGCGCGTGAGCGTTGGCAACCAGATTGGCCGTCTCGAACGAGATCTTGCCAATCGGCGCGTGAACGATGCCCGCCTTGTCGACGCGGAACTCGACCTTGCCGGCCTTGATCTCGTTGACCGCCTTGGTGACGTCGGGCGTGACGGTGCCGGTCTTCGGGTTCGGCATCAGGCCGCGCGGCCCGAGCACCTTGCCCAGCTTGCCGACCGCACGCATCATGTCGGGCGTGGCGACGACCGCGTCGAAGTCCATCCAGCCGCCCATGATCTTGTCGACGATCTCTTCGCCGCCCACTTCGTCGGCGCCCGCTTCGCGCGCTTCGCGCTGCTTGTCGCCGCCGGCGATAACGAGCACTTTCTTGGTCTTGCCGAGCCCGTGCGGCAGCACGACGGTGCCGCGGACCATCTGATCCGAGTGCTTCGGATCGACCCCGAGCCGGACGGCCAGCTCCACGGTCTCGTCGAACTTCGTGAACTTGACTTTCTGCAGCAGCGGAACAGCTTCCTCGAGCGTGTGCACACGCTCCGGAACCTGCTTGCGCGCCGCGTCGTACTTCTTGCCGCGTGTTCGCATTCGTTTCTACCTCAGTGGTTCAAGCGGGCCGCGAGGCCCTCCCACCTGTTTGCGGACTATTCGACGACGTCGATGCCCATCGAGCGGGCCGTGCCGCGCACGCTTTTGATGGCCGACTCGAGCGTGTCGGTGTTCAGATCAGGGAGCTTGATCTTCGCGATCTCCTCGACCTGCTTCGCGGTCACCGTGCCGACTTTCGTCTTGTTCGGCTCGGCCGACCCCTTCGCGAGGCTCGCCGCGCGCTTCAGCAGAATCGGCGCCGGCGGCGTCTTCGTGATGAAGGTGTAGGAGCGATCAGCGTAAATCGTGACCACCGCCGGGATAATGAGTCCCTCCTGGGCGGCCGTCTTCGCGTTGAAGTTCTTGCAGAAGTCCATGATATTGACGCCGTGCGGACCGAGCGCGGTCCCGACCGGCGGGGCAGGCGTCGCCTTGCCTGCCGCAATCTGGAGCTTCACCATCGCCTGAATCTTTTTAGCCATCGCTTAGAGCTTCTCTACCTGCAAAAAGTCCAATTCCACGGGCGTTGCGCGGCCGAAGATCGTGACCATGACCTTCAGCGTGTTCTTCTCGGCGTTGACGTCGTCGACAACACCATTGAAGCTGGTGAACGGACCCTCGTTGATCCGCACCTGATCGCCCTTCTCGAAGCTGTACTTCGGCTTCGGCTTCTCGGCCGCCACCGTCACCTGATGCAGGATCTGGTCGACCTCTTCACGCGTGAGCGGCGTCGGCCGCGAGCCGGCGCCGACGAATCCCGTGACCTTCGGCGTGTTGCGCACGACGTGCCACGCCTGGTCGGACATCTGCATCTCGACCAGAATGTAGCCCGGAAAGAAGCGCTTCGAGCTGACGACCTTGCGGCCGCCCTTCATCTCGATGACATCTTCGGTCGGGATCAGCACTTCACCGATCTCGGCCTGCAGCCCATACGCCTGCACGCGCTGCGCAAGCGACTCGGACACCTTCTTCTCGAAGCCCGAGTAGGTGTGGATGATGTACCACTGCTTCGTGGCGTCGTCAGTCACCGTCATGCCACTCCGAAGTACTGGAACAGCTTCCGCATCCCGGAACTGAGGATCAGGTCGACGCTCCACAGATACAGGCCGAAGATAATCGAGACCACGATGACCACGACCGTGGTCGCGTAGACTTCCCGGCGCGACGGCCAGGTCACGCGCGACATCTCGTTGCGCACGCCGGTCACGAACGCGCGCACGCGCCCGATCCAGCCGGTCGCCCCCTCGCGAACACGTCCGGCAGCCGATGTTTCGTCGCGCTCAGCCATTGCTGCTTTCATGACATCCCCGGCGGCACCACGCCGCCCTCGCTGCTGTTACTGGCAGGACAGGAGGGAATCGAACCCCCAACCCCCGGTTTTGGAGACCGGTGCTCTGCCAATTGAGCTACTGTCCTAAACTCCGCACGGCTCGCGTTCGCGCCGTGCGCGCCAGGCTCAAGGCTCCGGGCGTTGCGGCCCTGAGTCCTGAGCCCAGAGTCCTGAGCCTACTTGGTCTCTTTGTGAGACGTGTGCTTGCGGCAGAAGCGGCAGTACTTGGCCATCTCGAGCCGCTCGGTCGTCTTCTTCTTGTTCTTGGTCGTGCTGTAGTTCCGACGCTTACAGTCGATGCACGCCAGGGCGATGATGTCTCTCATTACCTACTCACTTCTTACGCGAGAATCTCGGTGACCGTGCCGGCGCCGACCGTGCGGCCGCCTTCACGAATCGCGAAGCGGCTGCCCTTTTCGATCGCGACCGGCGCCATCAGCTCCGCGGTGATCGTCGTGTTGTCGCC
>JALYRV010000319.1 GCA_030855205.1 Acidobacteriota bacterium
CGCGTCAATCGAAGGGACAGGCTTCAGCCTGTCCGTCACAGGAGAAAGAAAGCACATGACCAAGCACAAGAAAGGCACCGGCAAACCGAAGGCCGGCATCCTGCGCCCCTGGCTCGTCGATGTTCCTGTCGATCAGCTCCGTTAACCGTTTCCGAAACACGAAGACACGAGGACATCGATCATGAAGCTCAACATCAAAGTCGTCACCAAGGGTTCGCAGGCCAAGGGCATGGGCAGCATCTGTCCGTGGGTCATGGACGTGCCGCCTGAGAAGCAGAGCAAGTAAGCGCTGTTTTCCGAATACCAACTGAATCCACGGAGAGAACAAGATGACGATCAAAGTAATCGCAAAAGGCACCACCGGTTCGCGTGCAGCGGGCAGCATCTGCCCGTGGGTGATGGACGTGCCGCCCGAGACGACGCGCAAGTAGCGTCGTCGCAAGACGCACATGCCGCAGCCTTCCATCACCCACGCGTGCGTCGGGGTCGCTCTCGCCTGCATGGCGAGTTCGGCGTGCGCGGCGCGCCCCGAGCCGGACGCCGGCCTGGGCGCGGTGCGGGTCGGAGTGGTTGCGCCGCGGGAGCAGGGCCCTCGGGGTCAGGTCGTCGGCGTCGGTTACCTGACGGCCGCGCTGGTGCGTGAATCGCTGATCGCGATCGGCCCGGATGGAGTATTCCAGCCACGACTGGTGGAACGGTGGGAGAGATCCGATGACGGACGCACATGGCGCTTCTTCCTAAAGAAGGCCGTGCAGTTTCACGACGGCGCGCCGCTCACGAGCGCCACAGTGGTACCGGCGCTCCAGGAGCAATTGAGCCGCTTCGGTGGCGCGACAAGCATCGTGTCGATTGACGACACGACGTTCGAGATTCTCCAGGACCGACCCTCGAGCCTGCTGCTCGATGCCATGGCGGCCGTCTCGATCGGGCGCGGCCCCACGAACGTCCTGGGAACTGGACCCTTCGTGTCGATGGCGTCCGGTGTGGATGGCATCGGATTTCGCGCATTCCCCTCGCATCACCGGGGTGCCCCCTCGGTGGAGGAGGTCGGCTTGCACCAGTACGACGATCAGCGCGGCGCATGGGCAGCGCTCATGCGCAGCGAAGTTGACGTGCTGTACGAAGTGAGCCCTGAGGCCAGGGAGTTTGTCGACAGTGAGAGCACGGTCAGCGTGTCGTCGTTCCTGCGCCCGTATACCTACCTGCTTGGATTCAACCTCAATCACCCGGCGTTTCGCGACAAGCGTGTGCGCCGGGCGATGAACCTCGCGGTCGACCGCGATGAGATCGTCCGGACGGCACTCAAGGGCCATGGCGAGGTCGCCTTCGATCACTTGTGGCCGCGGAACTGGGCGGTAATGCCGGATCGTTCGGCCTATGCGCCGGACCGGCAGGCCGCACTGAGGCTACTGCGTGAGGCGAGCGGAAGATCGCTCGCTCCCGCAGCGCCAGGCCGGATGCCCAGCCGGCTCTCGTTCAAATGCCTCGTGTATCAACCGCTCGAAAAATTCGCGCTCGTCATACAGCGCCAGCTTGCCCTCGTCGACGTCGACATGCAGGTCGAGCTGCTGTCAGCGCCAGAGATGGGACAGAGAATCGGTACTGGGAGGTTCGAGGCCTTTCTGTTCGAGCTGGCCAACGCCCGGATGCTCGGCTACACCTACACCTTCTGGCACTCCATGTCGCCGGACTCGGTGCGCACCGGCTACGCCGCCGCAGACGATGCGCTCGACCTGATGCGCTACGCGCGGACGCCAGATGAAACCAAAGCCGCCGTCCGTAAGATTCAGGACGTCATGCGGGATGACCCGCCCGCCATCTTCATCGCCTACCCGCAGGTCGCGCGGGCGGTAAACCGGCGGTTTGAGATTCCCTCGGGGGAAGAAGACATCTTCCACACCATCGCGCGCTGGAAGCTCGCGCCGACAACCGCGACCGATCGATGAACAGCATCAAGGCCCGCTTCGTGCTGTTCATGGCGATCGCCGCCGTGGCGCCGCTGCTCGCGTACGGAGTGGTCTCCGTCGCGTCGCTGACGACCAGCACCCGGCAGTCGGTCACGGGCGGCAATCTCAACGTCGCGACCCGCGCCGCCGAGCAGGTCGACCAGTATCTGACCAGCAACGTCAAGATTTTGAAAGCGCTTGCCGCCGACCTGCGCGACACGAACCAGCTTCCGTGGCAACAGGACCGCATCCTCAAGAACTACGCGCTCGACTTTCCGGAGCTACGGGAAATCACCCTGTTCGACGCCGAGGGAAAGGCGCTGGCTTCGAGCGGTATCGGCCCCACGCGCCTGGCGCCCCCTGCGACGACGTTGATGGGGAGCCGGGACACGTGGCTCTCGCCGGTGGCCATCGACGACGACCTGCTTCCGACGACCACCGTGTCGGTCAAGCTCACGTCAGTGGAGTCTGGCCGCGCGGGCTGGCTTGTGGGCGAACTCTCGCTCGAAGAGCTGTGGCGCCTGGTCGATCGCATTCGCGTGGGCAACGAAGGGTTCGCCGTGCTTGCGACGCAGGAAGGGCGCCTGATCGCGCACGGCAATCCTGACGAGAAGCGCCAGATCGCGATCGGCGGCGGCACCTATGCGGCGCAAACGCTCATCGACGAAGCGCGCATGGGAGAGACGTCGTCCACTGAGTATCGCAACGCGGCCGGCATGGACATGCTCGGCGTCGTCGCGCGGGTAGCCGGGTCCGGATGGTGGGTCGTCGTCGAACAGCCGACGCACGAGGCTTACGCGATCGCGCGCCGCACGCGGTGGGTGCTGATCGGCGCCGCGCTCCTCGCGCTGGTCGCGAGCATGGGCATCGGCTTCCGCTGGGGCCGCCAGTTCATCGGACGCATCTTGCAAGTCAAGAGCGGCACTCAGGCCATCGCGGATGGCCGCCTCGAGGAACGCGTACACGTCGGCGGGCACGACGAGATCAGCGAACTCGGCCTCGCGTTCAACTCCATGGCCGATAAGCTCGTCGAGCTCACGGAGAACGTCAGGAAGCAGGAACGCCAGGCGATGTTCGGCCGCATCGCCGCCGGGCTGGTGCACGACATCTCGCACCCGATCCAGAACATCGGGAACAGCTGCAAGC
>JALYRV010000320.1 GCA_030855205.1 Acidobacteriota bacterium
CTGCTGAAGAAGACGGGAGCCGAAGCGATGCTGGTGACGCGCGGCAGCCGCGGCATGGCGCTCTTCGAGCCCCGGCAGCAGACGCTCGACATCCCGATCTTCGGGTCGGATGAAGTGGCCGATGTCACGGGAGCCGGAGACACGGTGATTGCGACGTTTGCGCTCGCGCGCGCGGCGGGCGCGACATTCGAGGAGGCGGCGCGCCTCGCGAACTACGCCGGCGGCCTCGTTGTGATGAAGCGCGGGACGGCGACGATTACCGCCGACGAGCTCCGTGCCGTGGTGCGCGGCGGCGCGCGATGACGCCGGACAAGATCCTCGACGAGCGGGCGCTCGCCGAGCGCATGAAGGCCGATCGCGCCGTGGGACTCTCGCATGCGTTCGCGAACGGCTGCTTCGATCTTCTGCACGTCGGGCACGTCCGGTATCTCCGGGCCTCGAAGGCCGAGGCGGACAAGCTGATCGTCGCGGTCAACGCCGACGCGTCGGTAGCGCAGTTGAAGGGGCCGGGGCGGCCCATCATGCCAGAGACCGAGCGCGCCGAGCTGCTGGCGGCACTCGAGGCGGTCGACTACGTCGTGATTTTTCCCGATGCCACCGTCGGTCGACTCTTGAAGGCGCTGGAGCCCGCTGTGCACTGCAAGGGGACCGATTACACGGCCGACAGCGTGCCCGAGCGGGACGTGGTGCGCGCCTATGGCGGCCGTACGGCTATCGTCGGCGATCCCAAAGACCATTCCACGCGCGACCTGCTCGCCCGGATCCAGACGCCCGGATGACGCGCCTGCTCGTCGTCCGGCTCGGATCGCTGGGAGACATCATCCACACGATCCCTGCGGTCGCGGCGCTGCGCCGCGCGCTGCCCGACGCGCGCATCGACTGGCTGGTCGATCACAGGCACGAGGAGATCGTCGGCCTCGTGCCGTCGATCGACGCGCGCGTGGTGCTCGAGGCGCGAACGATCAAGGCGTGGCTCAACACCGCGGCGGTGCTGCGCTCGCGCGGCTACGACGCGGCGATTGATTTCCAGGGGCTGTTCAAGTCGGCGATTCTCGCGCGGGCGTCCGGCGCCAGAACAGTGCTCGGGTTTTCCATCTGGCACCTGCGCGAGCGCGCGGCGCGCCCGCTCTACACGCAGGCCGTGCATGGGGCAGCCGGCGGGCGTCATGTCATCCGCAAGAACCTCGCCCTGGCCTCGGCGTTCGCGCCGTCGATCGATCCCGAGCACGACGCGCTCGCGTTCCCGCTGATCACCGTGCCGAGCGCTCCCGTGGAATCGTTGAAGCGGCATCTCGGCGGCGAGCCGTATGCCGTGCTGAATCCCGGCGCGGCGTGGCCCAACAAGCGCTGGCCGGCCGAGCGATTCGGCGAGGTTGCCGCATTCCTGCGCGCGCGGCATCACATGCGGTCGGTCGTGAGCTGGGGACCCGGGGAGAAGATGCTCGCCGAGACGGTGGTGCGCGCGTCGGAGGGGGCAGCGATCCTCGCGCCCACGCTGGCGATACTCGATCTCGTCGCGCTGCTGCGTGACGCGCGCCTGATGATCTCGGGCGATACGGGCCCCACCCACATCGCGGGGGCGCTGGGCGTGCCAATCGTGTCGCCGTTCGGACCGACGAGCGCCGCGCGCAACGGCCCGTGGGATCCCGACGACATCGTGCTGTCGAAGTTCGACGAGTGCGAGTGCCGGTACCAGCGGCGCTGCAACGTGGCGGAGCGCTGGTGTCTTGGCCGGCTGCCGTCGCCGGAGATGATGGCGGCGATCACGACCCGCCTCGCGGCGGTGCGCGCGTGAGCGTGACGTCGCACCTCGCGCGCCTGCGCGTGCCGCTCGGATTTCTGTGTGGCGTCGCCGCGCTCGCGCTGGCCGATCCGACGCCGCAGTCGCTCATCGCCGGGAGCGCGATCGCCGCCATCGGCGAGGCGCTGCGCGTGTGGGCGGCTGGTCATCTCGAGAAGAGCCGGGAGGTCACGACGTCGGGGCCCTACCGCTTCACGCGCCATCCTCTCTATCTGGGCTCGGGCCTGATGGCCGCCGGGTTCGTCGTCGCCGCGCACAACGTGCCCGTCATGGTGCTCACCGCCGGCTACATGGCCGCGACATATTTCTCGGCGATCACGCGTGAGGAGGCGTTCCTGACGGAGCGTTTCGGCGCGGCCTATCCCGACTACAAGGCCGGACGCCTCGGCGGCGTCGCGCGGTCGTTCAGCCTCGAGCGCGCGATGCGCAACCGCGAGTATCGCGCCGTCATCGGTTTCGTCGCCGCCCTCGCGATCCTGGCCGTCAAGGCCGGCGCGTTCCGGTAGCGCTCGGCGTCAGTCGGCGCGAGCGCCAACCGGGATCGACGCGCATGGCGCGTGAGCTTGCTTCCCGGTGCATCACGCCTATCGAGATATGAACACCATGATCGGGATTGCCGCCCTGCTGCTGGTTTCCTCCGCTACGAGCGCGGAGCCCGCGCGTGAATCGCTCGCCGCGGCTGCCGATCGCGGCGCGCGCGAGCTTGCCCGCACCGCGCCTCTCTTGCTCGCGCCGCAGAGCCAGAACGCGTGGGGACGCGTGCATGCGCTGGACACCGGCGCCAGGGTGCGCGTGATCACTCTCGAAGGGGCGTCGGCGGAGGGACGGCTCGAGCGTGCGACAGAGGACGTGATCGTGATCGCGGCGGGCGACGCCCGCCCGCCCGTCGAGTTCAGGCGTGAGACGGTTGCGAGAGTCCAGCGCCAGACGAAGGGCTCGCTGCTTGGTGGTGTGCTCGGCGTCGCCGCAGGCGCGCTGGCCGGCGTCGTGACGGCCGCGAACCTCGCCATGAAGGAGTGCGGCGAGAGCTGCAGCGACGAAAAGGCGCTGATCGCGCTGTCGCTCGTGGGGATGCCGATCGCCGGCGGGTACGCCGGCGCGACGCTGATGCCCCGCGCCTCGTGGACGAATGTCTACGAGAGACGTTGACGCTCAGCACCGCGGTCTGACAGAATTGAACGGTTCGACAGTCGGCAGATGCTTCCGCCGGGCGGTTAGCTCAGTTGGTAGAGCACCGGCTTTACACGCCGGCTGTCACAGGTTCGAGTCCTGTACCGCCCACCAGCCT
>JALYRV010000321.1:0-2207 GCA_030855205.1 Acidobacteriota bacterium
CTTCCCGACCTCGCGCGGCAGCTGAGGCGCCACGGCCGCCGCGGCTGGGACGCGGTGCTCGCCGATTCGGTCGAGACCGTGCCGCTCGCGCGGCGGATGGCGTCACTGGTGGATGCGCCGCTCTGTGTGCGCGTGCGCGGCAACGCGTGGGACGAGATCGCGCAAACCGGACGGCGCGGGGCGGCGATGCGCATGCCCGGCATCGGCCCCCTGCTGCGGGCCTACGCCTCGGCGATCGCAGCCGCGGCGGCGGTGGTACCCGTCTGCGGATCGCTTGCTCGCGATGTGATCGCGCATGTGCCGGCCGCGGCCTCGCGCATCGCCGTGATTCCGATCTCGGTCGACCCCGCCAGGTTCGGCGGCGATGCCGCAGCACCGCGCGCGCGCCTCGGCGTGCCGGCGGACGCCCGCGTAGTGCTGACGGTCACCAACTTCCGGTTTCCGGAGAAGGTCGCGGGGCTCTCCCGGCGGCTCGGGCCGATGCGGAGCCTTCTGGAGCGGACGCCATCAATGTCTTGGGTGATCGCCGGCGGCGGTCCTGCGCTCGAGGCATTCAGGGCCGAGGCACAGCAGGTCCTCGGGCCGGCGTCGTCGCAACTGCGCCTCACCGGACACGTGCCCGACATCGCGCTCTGGTACGCCGCCGCCGATGTGGTGATGCACCTCACGGCGCTGGACGCGCTGCCGCGTGCCGTGCTCGAAGCGCAGGCGAGCGCGCGTGCTGTCGTCGCCGATCGTGTCGGCGGGGTGGATGAGATGATCGAACACGGCCGCACCGGCTATCTCCTCGATCCGCGGTCGGATCCCACGGCGGCGATCGAGGCGCTATTGGGCGACGATGCGATGCGGGCGCGACTCGGACAGGCGGCGCGAGCCTCGATCATCGAACACTTTGCGCCCGGCCCGGTCGGCGCGCGCTGGGCCACACTGTTCCAAGGGATGACCACGTGACCATACGCCGTTTCGCCTGGCCTGCAGCCTTTGCGATCGCGCTGACAGCGTTCGCGTGGTGGTGGCTGCCTGTCGCTGGTGTTGCCGTCAACGACAACGCCGCGATGTATCTGCAGCAGGGGGCCGCAATCGCGAGAGGCGAAGATCCGGGGCTGACATTCGAGGGGCGGGCGGCCCGCGGACCGCTGTTTCCCGCGGCCGTCGCGGCGGCCTTCAAGCTGGCCGGCCGCGGCGTGGAGCCCGCGATGTACGTCGCGCGACTCGGGCTGATCGGCGCCATCGCCGCGGCGGCGATGCTCGCGTTCGCCCTCGCGGGAGCGGGAGCGGCCTTCGGCGCGGCCGTCCTCGTCGCCACGATGTTCGGGTTGAGCTACGCGGCGGGGTCACTCGACACGGACGTGATGCTGCCCGCGATCGTGCTGGCATTCCTGGCGGCGTACGAGCGCGCGGTGGATCGCGATCGCGTCTGGATCGCGGCGCTCGCCGGCGTACTGCTGGGCGCGGCCTTCCTGGTCAAGGAGTCGGCCGTGGTGTTCGTCGCCGTTCCGCTCCTGGGAGTTCTGCTTGCAGCCGACCCGCACCGCGCGAACCGGTGGCGGCGGCTCGTGGCGGTCTACGCGGCGGCCCTGGCCGTGGTGGGACCGTGGGCGCTGGGCGTCGTCGCGCGCTACGGCCCCGACGCGCTGCTTGGCGTCATGCACCCCGGTGTGCAGGCCCGGTACGCGACGATGGAAGGGTTCGATCGCGCGTCGACACACTGGCTCCACCTGTTGACGATTGGCATGCCGGGGTCGCTGCTGAACTATGTCGATGCCCAGCTCTCGAAGGCGACGCCGCTCGCGTGGGTGTTCGCGGCGTGCTGGGTCATCGTCGCGATCGCCGCGGTGCGCGACGTGCGGGCGCGGCGCCTGCTCATCGCGGGCGCTGTGTTCGTGCCGGTCCTCGTCGCCGACGGCGCGACGCCCGGACGGATCGGCCAGACGACGATTTTCATGGCGCTCAGCGCCGTGGCTCTTGCCGTGCTCCTGACCTGGGCATTCGTCCGCCGCGCCCCTCGTGTGAGCCACGCGGTCACGGCGTGCGTCTGCGCCGCGCTCGCGGCCGTCCAGTTGATCGTCCCGGCGTCGGCCGGCGCGTCGACGCTCGACCTCTGGCGAGAAGGGCGCGACGCCGTGGCGCCGCTGCGCCGGCTGGCCGGGGGCGAATTTAGAGTCAGCGGGCGCTTCACGGCGGAGCAGGCCAACGCGGCGGTCTGG
>JALYRV010000321.1:2217-3086 GCA_030855205.1 Acidobacteriota bacterium
GTCACGAGGCGCTCGCGTTCTTCGCCGGCGTTCGCGACGTGCCGGTGTTCACGCCTTACGAATCGGTCGCCCTCTGGCGTGACGACGATCCGATCGTCTCGAGCGGCCGGTTGCGCGATCCGATCGCGGTCATGACCTACAACGGATTCCAGCGGGGGCAGGCCGCCCACCTGGAGTTGTTCGTGGTCACACAGCGACGGATTCTCGAGCAGCTGGCCGCGCTCGACCCGTCGCACCTGATCCTGGCGGGCCGCAGTCACTACCTCGTGCCGTATCTCGATCGCACGTCATGGGCGCGCCGCGTGTTCGAAGAAAGCTCGGTGCTGATTTACGAACTGGACCCTGTCGACCAGCGCCCCCCCGTCCCGGAGGTCGAGGCGGCCCCGGTGTTGTATTTCCGATCGGGCGACGGCTCGCGGGCGGAGGTGACGCTCACGGATCGCTTCGAGCGCTATGAGCTGCCCGGGCAGGGGGTCGAGGAAGACAACATCTTCTTCTATCTCGATCGTCGCGCGACGGCGTTCATCGACGACGTCGCTTTCGAGATTCCGGAGGGGCGCGCGTGGCGCAACCTGCTCGCGGGTGACGACGCGGCGTTCGAAGGGGGAGTGGGGAACTGGGCCGCCGCGGGTTCGCAGCAGATCGCCCCTGCCGAGGGTGAGGGCCGCCACGGTGGCACCGCGCTGCGATTGTCATCATCGGAGCCTGGAGGCGCGCAGTCGATCATCACCCTGACCAACCCGTTCTTCGAGTTTTCCGGAGGCCGGAACCGCTTCGTGTTCTGGGCGCGGGCGCCGCTGCCGCGCTGGTTGTGCGTCAACGACGCGCTGCCCGGGGACGTCGCGTGGCTGACCAGCGCGCATCCCGAG
>JALYRV010000123.1 GCA_030855205.1 Acidobacteriota bacterium
AGCCGGAGCTGCGACGGTCTCAGTGGCCTGCGCGTCGCTTGGCGGGCGCTTGGAATCTCTGGGTTCTCTGGGTTCTCTGGGCATCGATTGTCTTGGAGTCCGGGGGCGCGGATCGGGCCGCACGGGAAATTCGAGGGTGGCAGGAAGCGGCCGCAGTATACCCCATCCGGAGTGCCGGCGGCCTACTTCGGGTTCGCCGCGCGCGAGGCCGCTCCAGCGCGCATTGGCGGAGAGCGCGTCAATAGCGCGACGGGGAGTCGCCGATCGCGATGATGCTGCACGCGCGAATGGTGTGCAGGCCGAGCGCCTTCGCGCGATCGATCACGTTCGGGGCGTCGGCGCCGGGATTGAGCCACACGGTGCCGATGCCCTTCGTCGCGATGTCGTCGAGCACCTTCTCCCCCACGCGCGGATTGACGTACAGCGTGGCTTCATCAATCTCGTCAGCGTAATCGAGCACCGACACGTATGCCCGCTCTCCTTCGATTTCTCTCTCGGTGGGATTGATCGGCACGACCTTGTAGCCCTGCGTGCGAAACGCCCGGAGGGCCTTGTTGCCGAACTTCGATCGGTCGTTCGAGGCGCCGATGACGGCGACGGTTTTCATGGCAACGATCTTAACAGGTTCGTTGGCGCTACCATCGGTCGATGGCCACGCTTGCCGAGACACTTGGGGAACGTACCGCTGAGGCGGCACCCGAGCTCGTGCACGACCTCGGCGGCGGGCGCATCCGGTGCGTCGCGTGCGGGCACCGCTGCCCGATCCCGCCCGGGGCGCTCGGGGTCTGCAAGGTGCGCTTCAACGACGCCGGCGTGCTGCGCGTGCCGTGGGGCTACGTCGGCGCGCTGCAGTGCGATCCGATCGAGAAAAAGCCCTTCTTCCATGCATGGCCAGGCTCGATGGCGTACAGCTTCGGCATGCTCGGCTGCGATCTGCACTGCGCCTACTGCCAGAACTGGGTGACGTCGCAGGCGCTCCGCGATCCCGACTCCGCGTCGCCTCCCTCAGACGTCACGCCGGAGCTGCTGGTCGCCGATGCCGTGCGTCGCGGCGCGCGCATCCTGGTCAGCACCTACAACGAACCGCTCATCACCTCGGAATGGGCCGTCGCGATCTTCCGGCACGCGCGGTCCGCGGGCCTCGCCACCGGTTTCGTGTCGAAC
This sequence comes from Acidobacteriota bacterium, assembly GCA_030855205.1. GTDB lineage: Bacteria > Acidobacteriota > Vicinamibacteria > Vicinamibacterales > SCN-69-37 > JALYRV01. The sequence continues at coordinate 1,165 of JALYRV010000123.1, forward strand.
GGCAACGCCACGCCGGAAGTGCTCGACTACCTCCGGCCGCACGTCGACTGCTACAAGGTCGATCTCAAGAGCTTCGACGACAAGCGCTACCGCCAGCTCGGCGGCCGCCTCGAGCCGATCCTCGAGACCATCCGCGCGCTCCATGCGATGGGCATCTGGCTCGAGATCGTCACGCTGCTCATTCCCGGCTTCAACAGCGGCGACGATGAGATCGGCAGGCTGACGGCATTCGTCGCGGACGTCTCGCCCGACATTCCGTGGCACGTCACGGCCTTTCACGAGGACTACCGCATGCGCGGCAACGGCAATACGACGGCCGCCATGCTCACGCGCGCCGCCGCGATTGGCCGCACACGCGGCCTCCGCTATGTCTATGCGGGCAACATGCCCGGCGGCGTCGGCGATCTCGAACACACGCGTTGCGCCTCGTGCCAGGCCACGCTCGTCCGCCGCGCCGGCTATCGCATCATCGAAGATCGCCTCAGCGGGAAGGGCCAGTGCGACCGGTGCGGCACCGCGGTCCCCGGCCGCTGGACGGCCGGCGGCAGTCCGGCACCTCCCGGGATCACCAGATCCGCGCGCGACTGGCCGGCGCCACGAACAGACGATCCCCGGGTTTGACGTCGAACGCCGCATAGAACGCGTCGACGTGACTCAGCGGACCGTTGGCGCGATAGGCCGGCGGCGCGTGCGGCATCCACGTCAGCCACTGGCGCAGATACTCGTCCCGCACTTTGGTGCGCCAGACCTGCGCCCATCCAAGGAAGAATCGCTGGTCGCCGGTGAAGCCGTCGATCACCGGCGGCGTCCTCCCCTGCAGCGAGAGCCTGTAGGCGCGGTGCGCGAGGGCGAGCCCGCCGAGATCCCCCACGTTCTCGCCCAGTGTCAGCGCACCGTCGATGGCGATGCCGTCGATCGGACGGAAGGCGCTGAACTGCGAGACGAGACGCCGCGCCTCGGCGAGAAACGCCTCTTCATCGGCGCGCGTCCACCAGTCGCGCGCCGCTCCTCTGCCGTCGTAGCTTCTGCCGCCCTGGTCGAATCCGTGCGCGAGTTCGTGCCCGATCACCGCGCCAATGCCGCCGTAGTTGACCGCATCGTCCGCGTCGAGCTGAAACAGCGGCGCGTGCAGCATGGCCGCGGGAACGATGATCTCGTTGAGGCCGGGCGTGTAGTACGCGTTGACCGTCTGCGGCGGTGCCGTCCACTCGCGCCGGTCGATCATGCCGCGCAGGCGCCGCATGCGATGCGCGTGGTCGAACTGCCGCGCGCGATCGATATTGCCCACGAGGTCGCCGGGCTTGATGACGAGGCCGCGATAGTCGCGCCACCGCGCGGGATACCCGACGCTGACACGGAGCGCGCTGAGCTTCGCAAGCGCCGCCTCGCGCGTGCGCGGCGCCATCCACGCGGCCCCGCCGATCGCCTCGCGCTGCGCGTCGATCAGGTGGCCGGCGATTGCCTCGACGCGCGTCTTCACACCGTCGCGGAACCGCTGTTCGACGTAGAGCTTCCCCGCCGCGTCGCCCAGGTAGCCGTTGACCAGCGACACGGCACGGCGCCACTGCGGGATCGACGCCGTCTGCCCGCTCAGGACCGCGCCGAAGAACGCCACGCGCGCGTCCACGAACGCGCGGCTGAGAAACGGCGCCATGGCGGTCACGTAGCGCGCCGTGAGCCACGCGCGCCACACCGGCAGCGGCACCTCGGACACGAGCTCAGCGAAGCGCGCGAAGAAGGCCGGCTGCGCGAGCACGACCGTCGTGCCCCGCACGATCCCCTGCGGGCGCCCCCACTCGATCCAGTTGAAGCCGGGCATCCGGCGCGGGAGATCATCGATGAGGAACCGTCCCGCCGTTCGATCATCGTCGCGCGCCTCGACCTGCGGGAGCTGGGCGCGGGCGAGCGCGGTCTCGAGGTCGAGCACGCCGCGCGCGTCAGCATCAGGGTCGCGACGTCCGATCAGCGTGAAGATGCGCGTCAGGTACGCCCGGTACTGCTCACGCACGCCGGCATGCCGCGCATCGGCGCTCAGGTAGTAGCTCCGATCGGGCAGCAGCGTGCCGCCTTGCGTCACCGTGACGACGGCGGCCGAGGGATTGGCCGGGTCGAGCGACGCCCATCCGCCGAACGGTCCGCCCGTGGCGATCGACGCAAGATACCCGCATCGAAACGCGAGCTGAGAGGCGGAGTTCACTGCGTCGATGCGCGCGAGCTCGGGTGCGATGGGCGCGGCCCCGAGTGTTTCGAGGCGCTGCTCGTCCATCAGGCTCGCGTAGAGATCCACGACCTGCTGGGTGGACGAACCGGGGCGCTGGCCGGCCGTGCGCGCGGCCGCCTCGATCACAGCGCGCAGATCCGATTCAGCGCGCTCCGCCAGCTCCGTGAACACGCCCACGGTGACGCGCTCGTCGGGCATCGCCGCGCGCGCGAGCCACGCGCCGTTCGCATAGCTGAAGAGATCGTCCTGGGGACGGACCGTGGTGTCGAAGTTGGCGAGCGCCAGACCGGATGCGGGCGCAGGCTGCGTCTCCGCGGTGGCGATCGCCGACAGGCCGAGGACGATCGCCGCACGCAGGGCGCGCATGGCGGCGATTATATGCATGCGTGAGCGGTAAACGCGCCGCGCGTCCTCACCTTATAATCTGCAGACTCTTCCCCCTTGTTTTTCGGAGGCTCCAGAATGATGAAGTTTCGACCAATCGCCCTGGTCTCGGCGGCGGCTCTCGCCATCGTCGGCCAGGCGCTCGTGGGCTCGGCGCAGCAGGCGCCCGCCGGCGCGGCCGCGGCGTCCACACCGCTCGACTCACTCCACTTCCGCCCAATCGGCCCCGCGTCGATGTCGGGCCGTGTGTCCGATATCGCCGTCTACGAGGCGAACCCGGCCATCTATTACGTGGCCACGGCGCACGGCGGCGTGTGGAAAACGATCAACAACGGCACGACGTTCACGCCGCAGCTGCAGAACCAGGGCCTGCTGTCGTTCGGCGACGTCGCGATCTCGCAGTCGAATCCTGACCTCGTGTGGGCCGGCGGCGGCGAGTCCAACAACCGTCAGAGCACCTCATGGGGCGACGGCATCTACAAGTCGACCGACGGCGGCAAGACCTACGCGAACATGGGTCTCCGCGATTCGAAGCACATCAACCGCGTCGTCATCGACCCCCGCGACAACAATGTCGTCTTCGCGGCAGTGACCGGCAGCCTCTGGGGACCCGGCGGCGAGCGCGGCGTCTACAGGACGGCCGACGCCGGCCGCACGTGGAAGCTCGTGCTGAAAGTCGATGAGAACACGGGCGCCAACGATCTCGTGATGGACCCGACCGACAACCGCGTGCTCTACGCGTCGATGTACCAGCGCCGGCGCACCGCCTGCTGCTTCAACGGCGGCGGCACGGGCAGCGGAATCTGGAAGTCGACCGACGGCGGCGAGACATGGACGCGCCTGACGGGCGGTGTGCTCGATCTCCCGCTCGGCCGGATCGCCGTCAACGTCTATCGCAAGAATCCCAACGTTCTCTATGCGCTGATCGAAGGACCGACGGCTCCCACCGTCGCGGGACGGCAGGGTGGCGGACGCCAGGGTGGCGCCCCCGCGGCGCCGCCGGCCGCGGTGCCCGGCCAGAACGTCGCGCCAGGCGTGAATCCCGGGCCGACCGGTCTCTATCGCTCCAACGACGCCGGCGCGAGCTGGACGAAGGTCAACAACAACAATCCGCGCCCGATGTACTTCAGCCAGATCACGATCGACCCGAACGATCCCGAAACGGTGTACCTCGGCGGCGTTGGCCTCCACCAGACGTTCGACGGCGGCAAGAGCATGCTGACCGACGTCGCGGCCTCGACGCACGACGACGTGCACGCGATCTGGGTGAATCCGGCAAACTCCGACCACGTGCTGATCGGCAACGACGGCGGCATGGCGGTGTCGTACGACAAGGCGAAGTCGTGGAATTTCCTGCCGAACCTGCCGGTCGGCCTCTTCTACCACGTCAGTGTCGACATGGCGATTCCGTACAACGTGTGCGGCGGCATGCAGGACAACTACAACTGGTGCGGCCCGAGTGCGGTACGCGGCGCCGCGGGCATCGCCAACCATCACTGGGCCACCCTGCAGGGGGGCGACGGCTTCGTCGTGCTCCAGGATCCGACCGATTACCGTGTCGCCTACAGCGAGTCGCAGGACGGCAACATCGTGCGCGTCGATCGCGTGACCGGCGAGACGATCAGCATCCGCCCGCAGCCGGCGGCTGGTGAAGCGGCCTTCCGCTGGCATTGGGACACGCCCATGCTCCTGTCGCCGCACGATCCGCGCACGATCTATTCGGCCGCGAACAAGGTCTTCCGCTCGACCGATCGCGGCCTCTCGTGGATCGCGATCTCGAGCGACCTCACCGAGAGCCCCAGTCGCGACGATATCGTCACGATGGGCACCAAGGGCAGCGAGATCCAGTTTTCGCGCAACGACGGCATCTCGCAGTGGCCCGCGATCGTCTCGCTGGCCGAGTCGTCCAAGCGCGCGGGCCTGATTTACGCCGGCACCGACGATGGCAATGTCGCGGTGACGCGCGACGGCGGCAAGCGATGGGACAACGTCACGGACAAGATTCAGGGCATCCCCAAAGGGGTGTTCGTGTCCGAGCTCGTGCCCTCGCGATTCAACGAAGGCGTCGTCTATGCGACGTTCGACGCGCACCGCGAGAACGACTTCAAGACGTACATCTACGCGAGCAGCGACTACGGCGCGTCGTGGCAGCGCATCTCGTCGAATCTCACCGACGAGGTCGCGCGCACGCTGACCGAAGACACGCGCAATCCCGACGTGCTGTATCTGGGCACGGAGTCGGGGCTCTTCGTGTCGCTCAACCGCGGCAAGCACTGGCAGCGGATCAAGGCCAACCTGCCGACCGTGCGCATCGACGAGATCACGATTCATCCGCGCGACAACGCGATGATTCTCGCGACGCACGGCCGCACGCTGTGGATTCTCGACCACCTCGAGCCAATACAGGAGTTCGCGGCGGCGCAGGCCGCCTCGGCCGACGCCGACCTGTTCACGCCGCCGGCCTTCGCCTGGTATCAGCGCCCGGCGCGCGACCGGAACTATGAGTTCTGGGGCGACCAGGTGTTCTACGGACAGAACCCGCCACCCGCGGCGCGGCTCTCCTGGTTCCTGAAGAAGCCGGCCTCGAGCCTGTCGCTGAGGATCACCGACGCGGGCGGGCGCGAGGTTCGCGAGATCTCGGGACCGGTGCTCAACGCGGCCAACAACGCCGGCGTCAACATGGCGTGCTGGGATCTGCGCGTGCAACCCGCGCCGGCGACCGCGTTCGGCGCGCCGCAGGGCGGGCGCCAGGGCGGCGCCCCGCCCGCGCAGGCATCGACGCCGCCGGTCAATCCGTTCGGCGCCGGCTGCCCCGGCGGCGGCGGGTTCGGTGGAGGCGGCAACGCCGGGCCGTTCGTGCTGCCCGGCACCTACAACGTCTCGCTCATCGTCGACGGCAAGACCGTCGAGACGAAGCCGCTGAAGGTGATCGGCGACGCGGAGGTCGGCCTGACCGACGCGGAGCGCAAGACGCTGTTCGACCGTGCGATGGAGCTGCACGACCTGCAGCGGCGCGCGACGGACGTGCTCAACCGCCTTGCGCCGATCAACCGGCAGGGGCCCGACATCGCGAAGGAAGTCGCCTCACGCGCCGACATTCCGGCGGACGTGAAGGCGCAGGTCGACGCGTTCAGCAAGGAACTGGCCGCGGTCGCACCGAAGTTCATTGCGCAGCCCGGCCAGGGAGGCGGCTTCCCGGGGGGCGGCGCGCCCAGCCCGAACATCATGCTGCGCATCGGACAGTCGAAGAACGGCCTGATGGGCGGCATGATGCCGACCGAAGCCACGATGAAAGGCTATGCGGACCTGAAGACCGCAGGGCCGCAGGCCATCGCCGAAGCCAACGCGGTCATCGCGAAGGCCCAGGCACTCAGCACGGTGCTCGCGAAGTACAACATCAAGCTCGACGTGCCGAAATAGTAAGGAACTACTGGTCAGTCTGTTGGGGGCGGCGCCTTCGGGTGTCCGCCCCCATTTTTGCTAAAGCGCGTGCCAACCCCTCGCCGTCCTTTTCCGTCCTATGCATAGACAGGCTATGCTTGTCGCACATTTATGGCGCCACGCGAAACGCTCATGCCCGGCACACTCGAGATGCTGGTGCTCCGCACGCTGTCGATCGAGCCGATGCACGGCTACGCGATTGCGCAGCACATCCACAAGCTGTCGAACGACGCGCTGCGCGTCGAGGAGGGGTCGCTCTACCCCGCGCTGCAGCGCATCCTGCTCAAGAAGTGGGCGAAGGCCGAATGGCGCGAGTCGCCGAACGGCCGGCGCATCCGCGTCTATACCCTCACCCGCGCGGGCCGCACGCAGCTCGGGCTCGAAGAGGCCAAGTTCAACGCGCTCTACGGCGCCATCACGCGCGTGATGCGCGAGTCATCGTGAGGCCCTGATGCTGTTTCGACGCCGCCGATTCGACCGCGACATGAAAGCCGAACTGCTGTCGCACATCGAGGAGCGCGCCGCGGAGTACGAACGCGACGGCGTCGCGCCCGCCGAGGCCCGTCGTCTCGCCGCTGTGGCCTTCGGCAACGCCGCCGTCATCCACGAGCAGTCGCGCGACGTGTGGCTCGTGCGCTGGTTCGAGCACATGCGCCGCGACGCGCGCATCGCGCTTCGGATGCTGGCCGCCGCTCCGGGATTCGCCGCCGCGGCCATAGCGACGCTCGCGCTCGGCATCGGCGCCAACACTGCGATCTTCACCATCGTCGACGCGCTTCTGCTGCGGCCGCTGCCCTACGCCGACGCCGGGCGGCTCGTCGAGATTACGCCGGGGTTCCCGCGAGGCGCGGCCCCGGTGTTGCGCGCCCACGGGCATCACTTCTCCGGCACCGGCGGATTCTCGGGCCGCACCGAAGTCACGTGGACCGGTGGCGCGGAGCCGCTGCGCCTGAACGCCACTCTCGTCACGGGCGATCTGCTGCCGTTGCTCGGCGTGCCGGCCGAGCGCGGGCGCGCCATCGAGCCCGGCGACGAACGCTTCGGCGCGGAGCCGGTCGCGGTCGTCAGCCACGGGTTCTGGATGCGGCATCTCGGCGGCGATCCGCACGCGATCGGCCGCTCCGTCACGATCAACGATCGGCCGAGGCGCATCGCGGGCGTGATGCCGGCGGCCTTCCGCTTCCCCGACGCATCGACCGATCTCTGGATTCCCATCACCATCAATCCGCCGGATCCCATTCAGCTCTGGACAGCCACGGGCCTTCGTTTCATCGCGCGGCTCCAGCCCGGCGCCAGCGTGGCGCTCGCGCAGTCCGACGTCCCGCGGCTCGGCGCGCTGATCCGTGACGCGTTCCCCTGGCCGATGCCGACGCGCTTCGGCGATGGCGCGGTGATCGTGCCGCTGCAGCAGGCGACGATGGCCGGCGTGCGCGACGGATTCGTGCTGCTGTCGGTGGCCGTCGCGTTCGTGCTGATGGTGGCGTGCGCGAACGTCGCGACGCTGCTGCTGGCGCGATCCGAATCACGCGCGCGTGAGCTCGCCATCCGCGGGGCGCTCGGCGCCGGGCGCCGGCGTCTCACGATCCAGTTGATCATCGAGGGAGGCATCCTCGCGTCGCTGGGGGCCGCCGCCGGTTTCACGCTCCTGGCCGTGGCGCTGCCTGCGCTCAGCGCGGCCCTCCCCGCCGGCGTGCCGCGCGTGCGTGACTTGACGATCGACATGCGCGTCGCCGGATTCGCGTTCGGCGCCGCGTTGATCACGACGCTCGTGACCGGGCTGCTGCCCGCGATCCGTGCAGGGAATCCCGACGTGACGTCCGCCCTGCGCAGCGGCGACACGCGCGCCGGCCGGCGCACGCGCGCGTTCTCCGTGCTGGTGGCAGTCGAAGTGGCGCTCGCACTCGTGCTCGTGGCCGGCTCGGGCCTGATGCTCCGGAGCCTGTCGCGGCTCACCGCGGTCGATCCGGGGTTCGACGTGACGAACCTGGCGACCGCGCAGGTCCATCCGATTGAGAGCCGGTATCCGACACCGGCCGCACGCATCGATTTGTATCGCCGCATTCTCGAGGGGGCCGGCGCCCTGCCCGGCGTCACCGGCGTCGCCGCGGCCAGCGGCCTGCCCCTCGACGGCAACTGGGGCCCTATCGCCCTCTCGATCGAGGCCCATCCCCTGCCGGCCGGCGCGCCTGCATGGACGCCCGACCAGCGGGTCGTGACGCCGGCGTACTTCGACGTCATGCGCATTCCCATGCGCGAAGGGCGCGCGTTCGACGACCGCGACACGCCCGCCGCGCCAGGGGCGATCATCATCAACGAGACGATGGCGCGCCGCTACTGGTCCGGACGAAGCGCCGTCGGACAACGCGTCAAACCCGTGTGGCAAACCGAGTGGCGCACGATCGTCGGCGTGGCGGCCGACACGCGCAACCGCGATCTGGGCGCGAGCGTCGAGGACGAGATTTATATCCCGTACGCGCAGAACCCCGCCGGCAGTCTGAAGCTCGTGATGCGGCTCGCGGACGGCGGCCCGCGGGATCTCGGCGCCGCGCTGCGGCACGTCATGAGC
>JALYRV010000124.1 GCA_030855205.1 Acidobacteriota bacterium
CTGCAGCGTCGACGCGCCGCCGAGCGCACCCGACAGCCACGCCTGGGTGAAGTACGCGGCGGCGCCCATCACCGCCGACGCCACCATGATCTTGACGAACGCTTTCACCACCCGGGCCGCGTCGATGCCGTTGATGCGCCGCGACAGGAGCACCAGCAGCAGGCCGGCGTTGAGTATCGACGCGAGGGCCGTGCCGAGCGCGAGCCCGCCGAAGCCGAGCAGGCGCACCAGCCAGAGATTCAGCGCCACGTTCGAGAGCACCGTGATGATGCTGACGATCACAGGGGTGCGCGCGTTGCGCAGCGCATAGAAGCTCGGCGAGGCGATCTTCACGACCGAGTAGCCGAGCAGTCCCGGTGCATACATCAGCAGCGCCCACGCGACCGCCGATGTGTGCTCTGGCAGGAACGCGCCGCGCTCGAAGACCAGCTGGGCGATCGGATGCGCGAGCACCGCGAGGCCCACCATCGACGGCACGCTGAGCATCAGCATCAGCCGCAGGCTGCTCGAGATCGTGCGCCGCATGTCGTCGAAGCCCTGACCCGACGCCTGCCGCGCCAGTTCCGGCACCGCTGCCGTGGCCACCGACACGCCGAACAGGCCAATAGGCAGATACATCAGCCGGAAGGCGTACGTGAGCGCGGTCACGGCCCCTTCACCCTGCGACGTCGCCAGCCAGGTGTTCACCGCGAGATTGATCTGCGCCGCCGCGACGCCGATCGTGCCAGGCCCCATCAGCAGCAGCACTTCTCGCAGCCCGGGGTCCCTGAAGTCGAGCACCGGCCGATAGCGGAATCCCACCTTCCTGAGCGCGGGCCACTGCACCGCGATCTGAAGCAGCCCGCCGACCAGAGACCCGATCGCGATGCCCGTGATCGGCTCGAGCCCCAGCGCCGGACAGAACGGCACGAACGCGACCGCGCTCAGGATCACCGCCACGTTGTACATGGCCGGCGAGACTGCGGGAATGAAAAACTGGCGCAGCGAATTGAGCATGCCCGCCTGCGCGACGGCGATCGCGACCATCGTCAGGAACGGCAGCGTCCATCGCGTCAGCGACGCCGTGAGCCCGAGGTACTCGGAGAACTGTTCGTCGTCCGTATAGAAGTCGGCGAGGGGATACGCGAAGACCATCCCGAGCACCACGAGGGTTCCGGTGACGACGAGCAGCGCGTTGATGACGTTGGAGCCGAGCCGCCACGCCTCGCGCTCTCCCTTTTCCTTGAGGTGGCGCGTGAAGGTGGGCACGAAGGCCGCGCTCATCGCCCCCTCGGCAAACAGGTCGCGTACGAGATTGGGGATGCGCGTTGCGACGTTGAAGGCGTCCATGACGCCGCTCGCGCCGAACGCCGCTGCCAGCACGACATCGCGCGCGAGGCCGAGCACGCGGCTCAGCAGGGTAGCGATGGTCATGATGCCCGCTGAGCGGGCGAGGCGAAGACTCACGGTGTGTCTGGATTGGGAGCGTAGCACAGCGTCCGGCGCGTGCCGATTCCGGACATCGGCGTCCGCCAATGGAAAAGAAAAGGGGGTCTCAACCCCCTGCGGAAGAGACCCCCTTTTGCTTTGGAGGATGGATGAGAGGCGTTCGCGCCTTTCATGAACTTAGACGGACGTCAGATCAAAAGGTTTGGCGGCGGCCGCTCATCCGAGCGAGCTTAACTTTTTCTTTACACTCTCGCTCACGGCACGCCCGTCAGCCGTGACTCCCGCGAGCCTGGCGAGCGTGGCCTTCATCACGCGCCCCATGTCTTTCACACCGGTGGCGCCGGTTTCTACCATGGCCGCCTCGACCGCCGCCTCAATCGCCGCATCGTCGGCGGCCGGCGGCAGGTAGGCGTTCAGAAGCAGAATTTCGGCTTCGTCCTTCACGGCCAGGTCTTCGCGCCCGCCCGCTCGGAACTGTTCGATAGCATCGCGCCGCTGTTTGACCGCCTGCTGCACGACCTGGAGCTCCTCGCCGGACTCGAGATCGTGTCCGCGCTCGATCGCGCGGTTGACGAGTGCCGTTTTGAGGAGCCGCAGCGTGCCGAGCCGCGCGGTCTCTCGCGCGCGCATTGCGGTGACGATGTCGGCGTTGATCTGATTCAGAAGGGACATAGGCGTGATTAGACCGTATCGAGGTCGCCATCGCCAAGCATGATGTGCCAGGCGTCCGGGGACGCATAGAACGTCTGCGGCACATCGAGGGCGTTGATCTTCGCGACAAGCTGCACCGGCGATTTCGACTGGTAGTAGCCGCTCTTCTTGAACAGTTTCCGCAGTCCCGCATGCGTGACGTACGTGCGGATGCGATCCGAATCGGCGGCGCGTGCCTCGCGATCGAGCCACCGCAGCATTGCCAGCACGCCGGCCTCGTCTTCAGGATCCGCCAGCAGATCCACCAGCCGCGTGGTGCGGCCGAGCGGCTCGCGGACGTGACGATAGACGATGTAGCCGTCGCAGCGATCACCGCGCACGAGAGTCGCGACGAGATACCGGACGTGCGGTGGCTGCACGTATTTCCAGTTCAGATACGCGGCGTCGCGGCGCACGGCGAAGGCGAACTTGCCAGCGACGCGCGCCCAAAGGCGATCGAAACGATCGTCGAACGTCTTGATCACGCGAATCTCCTCGGTGACCGGACGCGGGCGCGCCACCAGCCGCACCCAGGGTAGCGTGATCGCCGAGATGAGCCGGTTGAGGGTGCGCGACCAGGTCGCCCGCCGCAGCGCGCGGCGCGACAGGGGCTTCACGAGCGACGGTACGCCGCCGAGATCGGGCCAGTGCAATTTCTGGAAAAGGCGATGCGAGGACTCCGAAAGGCCGAGGCCGAGCGCCGCGCCCACATTGCGGTCCCACGTGCGAAACAGCTGTTCGCCCAGTCCCTGGCGCTGACGCTCCGGGGCGACCATCACGTCCGTGCCCCAGGCGCCATCGACTTCGCGCCCGTTGATCTGCACGACCACGGGCATCGCGGCGTACTGGCCGATCACCGAGCCCCCCTCGCGAGCGACCCAGATGAGCGGCTCGCCGCGGCGCGCGGCCGGGTTGCGGCGATACTGCCAGTCCCAGCGCAGCTTGTTCGCGTCGGCGGCGTCGGTGCCGAACACGCGCCGGTACAGGCCTTCGGCGCCCCGTTTGTCTTCGGGTTTGAACCGGCCGATGTCAGTCATGAGACAGAGAAAAAGAAGAGCGCGGCGTCAGATCGCCGCGGTGCGCACGATCAGCGTCCACCGCCGCCAGGGCGCGTGGGCGTGACCATCGGTCGCGCAGGGCGCTGCGGCGCGCGGTTGTTGATCGTCACGCCGGGCTGAGAGGAGGTGACCGCCCCGCCGGGCAGTGTCTGCGTCGTCGCGCCCTGCGTGGGCGAACCCTGAATCGTCGTGCCCTGCAGAGGGCTCGCCGCCCCCGCGGGACCTGACGGCATCATCGCACCCGGTGCGGGCGGCATCGCAATCGGCGGCGGCACCTGAACGCCGACCGGCCCGTCGTCATCCGGCCGCGTGGACGGCGTGAACTGCGGTCGCGGTTCCGGCGCGTCGTCGCCCATCGGGGCGGACGGCGTGGCCGCCGCGAGGGTCGCGCCGCGGCTCGGGGACATGATGAACACGCGGGCGATGGAGGACGCGCTGGCCGAGCCCTCGACACGCGGCGCGACCATGTAGCCCGACGCAGAGCGCAGCAGGATTTCGATCGCGCGCGTTTCGAACGCGTTCTCGAGGCGCAGGGTGAAGCGCTCGGTCGAACCCATCTTGTCGGCGTTGACGAACGCCGACCCTCCGACCCGCGTCCATTCCGCGAGAATCTCGTTGATGGTCGCGTTATCGGCGACGATTGAGACGCGGCCGTCGGCAAACGTCACGCGAGGCCCGGTCTGGGCCAGCGCCGGAGACGCCGAAGCCACGCAGCACGCCGCAACGAGAAGAGCCGACCGCAAATTCATGGGAACGCTGCCAAGTATAGCAGGAGCGCCGGATGCGAAGGTAGACCGGGGCCGATCAGCCCCGGATGAGCCGGCAGATGACGTCGACGGCTTCATCGCTCAACCCCGGATGAAGCGGCAGCGAGAGCACCTCGCCGGCCACGCGCGTGGCAATCGGACACGCGGCTGGCGCGGAGGCATGCAGCGCCGGCTGGGCCGTAATGGGCAGCGGATAGTGGATGAGCGTCTCGACGCCGGCCTCACGAAGACGCGCCTGAAGCGCGTCCCGATCGGGCGTCAGGATCGGGAACAGGTGATAGACGTGCCCGGCGTCGTGCTCGCGAGGCACGCGCACCGGCGCGGTCGCGAGGCCCGCGCGATAGCGCGCGGCGATCTGGCGGCGCCGCGCGGTCCAGTCGCCGAGCCGCGGCAGGCGCGCGCGAAGGATCGCGGCCTGCATCTCGTCGAGCCTCGAGTTCACGCCGAACTCGCCGTGATGGTAGCGGGACGTCTGTCCGCCGTTTCTCAGGCGGCGCAGCCGATCGGCCAGTGACGCGTCCCCCGTGACGATCGCGCCCGCGTCGCCGAGGGCGCCGAGGTTCTTGGTCGGATAGAAACTGAAGGCACCGGCCGCACCCCACGTGCCGACGGCGCGACCCTCCGCAGACGCGAGATGCGCCTGACAGCAGTCCTCGACGATCAACAGCCGGTGCCGCGCCGCGATGGCCGCGAGTGCGGTCATGTCGGCAGGCTGGCCGTAGAGATGCACGGGCAGCAGCGCCTTCGTCTTCGGCGTGATGGCGCGTTCGACTTCGAGGGGCGACATCGTCAGACGATCCGGATCGATGTCGGCGAAGACCGGACGTGCGCCCGCCATCATGATCGCGAGCGCGCTGTAGGCAGCGGAGAGCGGCGACGTGATGACTTCGTCGCCCGGGCCCACGCCGAGCGCCATCAACGCGAGTGCGATGGCATCCGTGCCGGTGCCCACGCCAACGGCGTGCGCCGCGCCGGACGCCGAGGCGAACTCCTGTTCGAAGGCCTCGAGTTCCGGGCCCAGCACGAACCATCCGCGCGTGACGACGCGGTCGATGGCCGCGCGCACGTCGAGAGCGTCGGCGCCGGGGGTGAGGGAAAGAAAAGGGATCTGCATCAGTCGCCGGGCCCCGCGTATTCGGCGAAGTGGGCGCGGTAGAAGTCCAGTGTGCGGCGGAGCCCGTCGCGCAGTTCCACCTGCGGCGTCCATCCGGTCGTGCGCGTGAAGCGCGATGAGTCGGTGTAGAACGATCCGATATCGATCCGCTTCTTCTCTTCCGGCCACGGCACGAAGCGGACCGATCCCGCTCCGGCTTCCTCGATGAGCATCTGCACGAGATCGCGATGCGCGATGGGCTCGCGGCCGCCCACGTTGAACACCTCGCCGTTGCAGGCATCCGACGCGCCGGCGCGCAGGAACGCGTCGGCGGCGTCGTCGACGAAGACGAAGTCGCGCAGCTGCTGGCCGTCGCCGAAGACCTGGATCTCGCGTCCTTCGAGTGCCAGCCGGATGAACCACCCGATGAAGCCCTGGCGATTGTGGCGAATCAACTGCCGCGGTCCGAAAATATTGGTCAGGCGCAGCGAGCACGCGCGCACGCCGTACACGTTGTTGTAGACGAGATGGTACTGCTCGCCGGCCGCTTTGTTGATGCCGTTGATGTCGGTCGGCCGCACCAGGTGTGTTTCGTCGACGGGCAGCCGCTCGGGCCTGCCGTAGATCTGTCGCGTGCCCGCGTAGACGACCTTCGTATCCCTGTTGTACTGCCGGCAGGACTCGAGCAGCGTCAGTTGCGAGCGGCAGTTGATGTCGAGATCGGTCTGCGGATCCTTCATCGAGTCGATGTGACTCACCTGGCCCGCGAGGTTGAAGATGATCTCCCGATCGCGCACGAGATAGCTCATCGAGCTCGCCTGCCGCACGTCCGCGATGTTCACGCGCAGGCGATCTTCGATTCCCTCGATGTTGAACAGGCTTCCGCCGTACTCAGGGATGAGTGAATCGACCAGCAGCACGTCGGCCTCGAGGGCCACGAGCTGGCGCGCGAGGTTGCTGCCGACGAAGCCAAGCCCGCCCGTCACCAGCACGCGGCGGCCCTTGTAGAACGCGCGATAGTCGCTGTTGCCGGCGCTCATCGGACCGAGGTGTTGCCCGCGGCGGGCGCCGCGGTGTGACGGTGGCGCGCCCGAACGACGAGCTCGAACCAGAGGCGCCCGACATCGATCGCCGTCTTGCCGATGCGCCGGAGGTTGAAGAACTGGGACTTGCCATGCGTGCGGTGGTAGTGATGCACGGGCACTTCGGCGATGTGGAAGCCGGCGTCCTGAATCTTCTTCATCATCTCGAGGCAGATCACGCCGCTGTTCTTTTCGAGCCGCACGCGATCGAAAATGCTGCGCCGCATCAGCCTGAAGTCGCAGTCGACGTCGCGTACCTTGAGGCCGAACAGCAGCTTGACCGTGTGATGGTACAGGCGGCCGATGACGATGCGATGCATCGGATCGGATCGGCTGATCTTGTAGCCGTTGACCAGATCGACCCCGGGCTGCATCGCGTTCCAGAGCGCGGTCATCTCGGCGGGATCGTACTGCGCGACGCCGTCCGTGTAGAACACGAACTCCTTGGATGCCGTCGCGAAGCCCGTGCGCAGCGCGCCGCCGTACCCGCGGTTGCGCGGATGGTGCACCGCTTTGACTTCCGGATACTGGCGCGCCAGTTCGTCGACGACCTCGGCCGTGTGATCGGCGCTGCCGTCGTTGACCACGATGACTTCGAAATCAGGCGTGAGGGTGCGGGCCGCCTGCAGTGCGGTGATGACCAGGCTCCCGATCGTTCCGCTGTCGTTGTAGGCAGGGAAGAAGATGCTGAGGCCTGACGAAGGCGGCCCTGACAGTGGCGTCTGCGGCATGCTGGGGAAGGGCAAAGGTAGCACGCCGGGCGGCCGCGCCGGAAGCGCCGCGGCTCAGGCGGACGGCCAGGTTACCGGTTCCTCGGGCAAGACAATCCAGAGAACGATGTACACGGCAATTCCCGGGAACGCGACCGACAGCACTGAGAGGAGCACGAAGCCCACGCGAACGCGTGCCGGCGACCAGCCCAGCGATTTCGCCATGCCGCCGCAGACGCCCCCGAGCATGCGCTCGCTTCGCGACCGATGGATTCTCACGTTGTCATCCTCCACTCCGATTAGACGATGCGCCGCGCGCGTCGTTCCGGCGGATGCGGCCGCGCGCCGCCGTGAGTCGCAGCGGTGTCCACACCGACTCGGCCAGCACCGATCCGTCGAGCTTCGACACGCCTTCGCGACGCTCGACGAACACGATCGGCCGCTCGACGATACGCGCGCCGCCGGCCGCCGCGTGGAAGAGCATCTCCGTGAGGAACGCGTACCCGTTCGACGCGAGCCCGGCCAGCGGCACGCGCGCGAGCGCCTCGCGGCGCCAGCAGCGGAAGCCGCTCGTGCAATCGCGGGCCGACAGACCCGTGATGGATCGAATGTAGCGGTTGGCGAACATGCTGAGCGCGATGCGCCGCAGCGGCCAGTTCACCACACTGATGCCGTTGAGATAGCGCGATCCGATCGCCAGCTCCGCATCCTCGAGCGCGGCCACCAGATCGGGCAGGTACTTCGGGTCGTGCGAGAGGTCGGCGTCCATCTGCGCGATGATCGGCACACCGAGATCGAGTGCCTCCCGGAGGCCGTCGACATACGCGCGGCCAAGACCGCGCGGGCCGGTGCGATGAAGCACGCGCACGCGGCCGGGCATGCGCGCCGCCCATTCATCCGCAATCGCACCCGTGCCGTCAGGCGACTGATCGTCGACCACGAGCACGCCGTACTCGGGCCGCGCCGTGATGCCGGCAAGCAGCTCGGGCAGGGTGCCGCGCTCGTTGTAGGTCGGCACGACGACGAGCACGCGCACTCAGGACCGTCCTTCGAAACGCAGCGCCGATATCTGCTCCGAGACGAGGCCCACGAGAAACACGATCACCGCGAGCGTGATCAGCAGCACCGACGAATTCGTGACATGACGCTCGGTCAGGATCGTGAACACGGCATAGGCGGACCCGAGCCCGAACGACGCCAGGCTTATCGGCAGGAAGATGCGGAGCGGGCTGAAGATGGTGATGACGCGCAGCAGGATCATGAGAAACCCCATGCCGTCGCGCGTGAGGTTGATCTTCGAGTGTCCCACGCGTGTCTGCGCTTCGATCGGCAGGAACGTCACGTTGTAGCCCGCCTTCAGGAACGCCAGCGTCGTCGTCGTCGGCGTCGAGAATCCGTTGGGGAGCAGGTGGATGAACTCCTTCATCAGCGAGAGACGCGCCCCGCGCAAGCCGGACGTCAGGTCGGGGATGTCGCGGCCGGAGAGGTAACTCGCGAGCCAGTTGAGCACGCGGTTGCCTGCGCCGCGCGTGCGTGACGCCTGGCCGGCCGTGCGCGCGCCGACGGCCAGATCGTACGTGCCGAGCTCCGCGGCCACGCGCAGCGCGTCGGCCGGGCGGTGCTGCCCGTCGCCATCGACGATCAGCATGAATTCCCCCTGGGCCGCGCGGATGGCGGTCTTGACCGACGCGCCGTTCCCTTTGTTGTAGGGGTGACGCAGCACGCGCGCGCCGGCGGCCTCGGCGAGGGCGCCGGTGTCGTCGCTCGATCCGTCATCGACGACGAGGATCTCGCGCCAGCGCGCCGACCCGGCGAGGGCGGTGACGACCTGTCCGATGATCTCCGCCTCGTTGAAGGCGGGAATGACGATTGAGATGTCGGCTGGGTCCGCCATGTGGGTGTGGCGGAAGTTAATCACGTCCGCGAGGCCGGGTCGAGCGGGCCGTCCGTTGTGGGCCCCGCGACCCCTCCTTGAACTGCACAGCCTAGCACGCACTCGCCAAGCTCGTCCATTCCAGACTGTCCTTCAGGGGGCGAAGATATAGCGTAACCCTATACGGCTCAGGATATTGCGGTTGACACCCTGCACTCCTTTATCTACTATCGCGGTGGAATTTTCTGGAGCAAAGTGGAGCGAAAGGTGCTGCGGGGCAACCATTCCGCCCGTATCGATGACAAGGGGCGACTCAAGCTCCCTAACGCCTTCCGGGCGCTCGTAGCGGAACAGCACGGATCGGAGCTGTTCGCCACGAGCCTCACAGGCGAGTCGGTACAGCTCTATCCAATGCCGGTCTGGCTCGAGAAGGAAGCGCGGCTCTCCCGTATGCCATCGACCCATCCGGCACGCGTCAAGTTTCTCGACCGGGTCAATTACTACGGCCAGGTCACCGAGTTCGACAGCCAGGGGCGCGTGATCATTCCGCCCCGCCTCCGTGAGTCGGCGGGCATGTCAGGTGAAGTCGACGTCCTCGGGCAGTACGACTTCCTCGACGTCTGGAATCACGAACGCTTTCTCGCGCGACTGCAGAACGACCCGTTCAGCGACGACGACGCCCGCGCGCTGGCGGAGTTCGGCATTTGACGGCGTCGCACGCGCCGGTCCTGCTGTCGGAGACCGTGGCCCTGCTCGATCCGTCGCGTGGCGGCACCTTCGTGGACTGCACGCTCGGGCTCGGCGGCCATACCGGCGCGCTGCTCGAAGCGGGCGCATCGCGGGTCATCGGGCTCGACCGCGACCCGCGGGCGATTGCGATTGCGGGCGAGCGCCTTGCGCCGTGGGGCGCACGCGTCTCGCTCGTGCATGCCGACTACCGCGGCCTTCCCGCGGTACTGGCGCGCGAAGGGTTGACGGAGATTGACGGCGCGCTTGCGGATCTCGGCGTGAGCTCGATGCAGCTCGATCAGGCGGAGCGCGGCTTCAGCTTCCGCGCGGACGGG
>JALYRV010000322.1 GCA_030855205.1 Acidobacteriota bacterium
GCGTCGAGCGCCGACTTCGTGAGCAGCGGCCGCGCCGCGTTGTCGCGATGATCGGAGAGGCCTCGCATCGCGAAGGCCGGCCCGACCGCGCCCGCGCCGGCGGCAAGCTGCCGCAGGGCGGGCAGGGCCGCCGGGTTGTTGATGCGCTGCAGCGCGAAGGCCGCCGGCCACCACGTCGTGACGGCGCCCGCCTCACCCACCGTGATTCGGGCGAGCGCGTCCCAGTTGCGCATCCTGACGAGCGCAAACGCGGCGAGCCGCCACGCGTCGGCTTCCGCGGATGCGGCCGTCTCCTGATCGCCGCTCATGGCGGCGGCCTGCGGCACATACGCGATCGCCATCGACGCGACGGCGCCGGCCGACGAGGGCTCGCCAATCAGACCGAGTCCTTCTGCGGCTCTGCCCTGCACCAGCGGCGACGCGTCGGTGAGCGCGGCCGTGAGCGATGCGATGCCGTCGCGGCTGCCGATGAGGCCGGTCGCGAATGCCGCCATCGCGCGCACCTCGGGCTCCGCATCCTGCAGCAGGCGCGCGAGCACTGGCAGCCCGTCCTCGAGGCCCACGCGTCCGATCGCCAGCGCGACGCGGCGGCGGATGCGCGCACTCGGATCGTGCGCGAGCACGCGGAGATCCGGCGCCGCGACGAACGCGGGCGCCAACGATCGCGCGCCCGGTCGAGCCGGTGCGGCCGGGGGCATCGCGACGCTGCTCCCTTCGCTGGCCAGAATGCGGCGGTCCTCGAGACGGAGAATCCAGCCGAGCTTCTGCCCGTCGCCCACGGTGGGGGCAGCTGGCGCCGCAGGCGGCGCCGACGCGCAGGCAGACGACAACAGAACGACTCCGGCGACGGCGACGGTCAACACGGCGCGCTTTTTCATGCGGAACACCAATACTCCTCCGTGGCCGCTTTCACGCGGCCTTCGTCAATCACGACACCGATACCGGGCCCCGCCGGCACCTCGATCGTCCCGTCCGGCCGGACGTCTATACCGGGCTCGATCAGATCCGGCGCGTAATACCGCCGGCTGGCGGCCACGTCCCCAGGCAGCGTGAAATTCGGCAACGTCGACAGATGCAGATTGTGGGCCCGCCCGATGCCGCTCTCGAGCATGCCGCCATGCCAGACCGGCACCCCACTGGCCGCGCACAAGTCGTGGAGCGCGATGGATTGCAGATGCCCGCCCACACGGCCCGGCTTGATATTGATGATCCGGCAGGCGCCGCGCGCAATCGCGTCCTCGGCAATTCCGAGGCTGTGGATCGATTCGTCGAGGCAGATCGGCGTCGTGAGTCTCGCCTGCAGCACCGCATGCCGCCCCACGTCGTCGTACTCGAGCGGCTGCTCGATCATCATCAGCGCCAGCTCGTCGAGCGCCGCCAGATGCGAGGCGTCGTCCAGGGAGTACGCCGCATTGGCGTCGACCATCAGCTGCAGCCGAGGATAGCGTGCGCGGAGGGCGCGGGCCGGCTCGATGTCCCATCCCGGCTTGATCTTTATTTTCACGCGCTGGTACCCGTCGGCAAGCTCCGCGGCGACGCGCGATTCGAGCGCTTCGATCGATGGCTGAATGCCGATCGAGACACCTGACGCGATCGGCCGGCCGTTGCCGCCGAGGCGCTGCCAGAGCGGCACACCCTGCTGGCGCGCTTCGAGGTCCCACACCGCCATCTCGAGCGCGGCCTTCGCCATCTGGTGCCCCCGCACGCGCGCGACCCGGTCCCACACCGCCGCGGCAGACGCGAACGCTCCCTCACGCACCAGCGGCACGAGGAAATCCCGAAGGATGTGCCACGCGGTCGCGGCGGTCTCCGAACTGTAGAACGGCGATGCTTCCGCCACGCATTCAGCCCAGCCGGTTTCTCCGCCTCCGTGGACCGTGACGAGCAGAAACGTACGATCGTCGACGCGTCCGAAGCTCGTTTCGAACGGCCGCACGAGCGGCAGGCGCAGGCGACGCAGTTCCACATTCTCGATACGCACGAACGTAATGCTACATCGCTATACTTCTGGCACTTGGAGTTCCGGTACCTCGCCATCGAAGGTCCCGTCGGGTCGGGCAAGACGCTGCTGACCGAGCGGCTCGGCGCGCGCATCGACGCCACGCTCGTGCGCGACGAGCAGGAGAACCCGTTCCTGGACGATTTCCACGCCGGCCGCGCGGGCGCCGCATTCCAGACGCAGCTCTTCTATCTGCTCGGACGGCATCGCCAGCAGACCGGCATCCGCCAGGGCGATTTGTTCGCGCAGGCCACCATTGCGGACTATCTGTTCGAGCGCGATCGCATCCACGCGTTCCTGAATCTCGACGACAACGAGCTGTTCATCTATCAGCGGCTGTATGAGCTGCTCGCCGAGGACGTGCCCGCCCCCGATCTCGTGATTTACCTGCAGTCCCCCACTGACGTGCTCAAGAGGCGGCTCAAGGACCGCGCGCGGCGGGATCCGGACCGGCCCGAGCGCATCGAAGACGAGTACCTGCGCGAGCTGAACGAGGCGTACAACCACTTCTTCTTCCACTACGCCGCAACGCCGCTCCTGGTCGTCGAGACCTCGAGCGTCGATGTCGGCTGGGGCGACGACGTGATCGACGACCTGCTCAAACAGGTGAAGGCGATGGCCGGCGGCACGCGGTACTACGTGCCCCGCTGAGGGGCTTCCTCCTATAATGACGGGATGGCATGGTTCAAGAAGGTCCGGAAGCCGATCGAGGCTCCCTCCGACAAGGCCAGCCGGGTCCCCGAGGGACTCTGGGTCAAGTGTCCGGGCTGCTCGCAGGTCATCTACAACAAGGACCTGACGGCCAGCCTCCATGTCTGTCCGAAGTGCGCGCACCACTTCCGCATCTCCGCCTCCGACCGCCTCAAGCAGCTCTTCGACGGTGAAACCTGGGACGCGTTCGACGAGGGGCTCCGCTCCATCGATCCGCTGAAATTCGTCGACACCAAGGCGTATAAGAAGCGCCTCGACGCGAGCATCGCCGCCACCGGCATGAAGGACGCGCTGATTGGCGCGATTGGCCGCATCGACGGGATCGAAACGTCGGTGGCCGCCATGGAGTACTCGTTCATCGGCGGCAGCAT
>JALYRV010000323.1 GCA_030855205.1 Acidobacteriota bacterium
GGCCCGGGCTGCGCCGGCTCGATGTACCGCCCGAAGATCATCTTCCCCGCCGTCGTCTGCAGCACGCTCGTGACGACGATGTCGATGTTCTTGCTGATCATGCGGCGCGCGTTGTCGACGACGACCATGGTGCCGTCGTCGAGATACGCGACGCCCTGATTGAACTCCTTGCCTTCCTTGAGGATGAACACTTTCATCTGCTCACCGGGAAGCACGACGGGCTTGAGCGCATTGGCGAGCTCGTTGATATTGAGCACGTCCACGCCGCGCAGTTGCGCGACTTTGTTCAGGTTGAAGTCGTTGGTGACGATCTTCGCCTGCATGACGCGCGCGAGCTCGATCAGCTTCGAGTCGACTTCACGCACCTGCGGGAAGTCGGTGTCGGTGATGAGCACGTCGACGTTGGCCATCTTCTGGACCTTCTGCAGGATATCGAGGCCGCGACGCCCGCGGTTGCGCTTCATCGGGTCGGATGAATCCGCGACCGCCTGGAGCTCCTTGAGCACGAACTGCGGCACGACCAGCGTGCCGTCGAGAAAGCTCGTCTCGCAGATGTCGGCGATGCGTCCGTCAATGATGACGCTCGTGTCGAGGATGCGGTAGCGCCGCTGCGGCTGCGTCTCACGGAAGAGCGAGACCAGCCGGGCGGGCTCCAGCCATTCCCCGCGCCGCGCCCCCAGCACGAGGCCGAGGTACGGCAGCACCAGCAGCAGCAGGCTGTGGAAGAACATCACGCGCCCGTCCGTGCTGTCGGCCCAGAAGAGCGCGGCCGAGATCGTGCGAGCGAGGCCCAGGCCGATGGCGGCGCCAATCAGGGCGCCGAGCATGTGCGTGACGGAGGTCTCGCGCAGCCGGGTTTCCGCCAGCACAATGAGCAGGGCCAGCACCGCGCCGAAGCCGGCGTTGATCGCGGCGTCGGCGTTGAGCGGCCGCAACAGCACCGACATGTAGATGACCGCGGCGGCGAAGAGGCCTCGGGCTAGAACGAACCAAGCCATGACCACGACATTGTATTTGGTGATCTGGGGATCTAGGGATCTGGTGATTTGGGGTCTGGCGATTTGGGCCGGCCTCAGGCGATGAGTTCGTCGAGGGCCTCGCCCACGGTCCTGACCGGCACGAGCTCGAGACCCGGTGGCACGTCGTCGGGCGACACGTTGCCGTCGGGGACGACGCAGCGGGTGAAGCCCATATGGGCGGCTTCGCGCACGCGCAGGGCCGCCTGGCTGGCGCCGCGCACTTCGCCTGCGAGCCCGACCTCCCCGAAGACCGCTGTGTTCTCGCGAAGGGGACGGTTGCGAACGCTCGAGGTCACGGCCGCGAGCACCGCGAGATCCGCGGGGGGCTCCTCGACGCTGAGACCGCCCGCGATGTTCACGAACACATCCTCGCCCGAGAGATTGATGCCCGCCCGCTTGTCGAGCACCGCGAGCAGCAGAGACAGCCGGTTGGTGTCGACGCCGTTGGTCAGCCGCTTGGCATAGCCGAACGTCGTCGTGCTGACGAGCGCCTGCACCTCGACCAGCAGCGGACGCGAGCCCTCCACGCAGCACAGCACCGCCGAACCCGGCGCGCCTTTCTGACGCTCGGCAAGGAACACAGCCGAGGGATTCGGCACGGCGCGCAGGCCGCTTGCGGTCATCTCGAACACGCCGAGCTCGCTGATCGCGCCGAACCGGTTCTTCACCGCGCGGACGGCACGATGGGAGTGATGACGCTGCCCTTCGAAATACAACACGGTGTCGACGACGTGTTCGAGCACCTTCGGACCGGCGAGCGATCCGTCCTTCGTCACATGCCCGACCAGCATCGTCGGAATGTTGCGTCCCTTGGCGGCGAACAGCAACTCGGTCGCGGCTTGGCGCACCTGGCCGACGCTGCCGGGCGCCGACGGCAGTTTCAGCGAGAAGACCGTCTGAATGGAATCGACGATCACGAGCGAAGGCTTGAGGCGATCGATCTCTTCGAGAATGCGCTCGAGACAGGTCTCGGACAGCAGATACAGCGGGCCCGCGGCCACGCCCAGGCGCTCGCCGCGCGCCTTGATCTGGTGCTCGGACTCTTCGCCTGACGCGTAGAGGACGGGACCGTGCGTCGCGGCGAAATGCGCCGCGGCCTGCAGCAGCAGTGTCGACTTGCCGATGCCCGGCTCGCCGCCAAGGAGCACGAGCGACCCCGGCACGATGCCGCCGCCGAGCACGCGATCGAACTCGTCGATGCCCGACGTCAGCCGCGTGGCGACGAGCAGATCGACTTCATCGATGCGCCGTGCGTGCGCGGCCACCCCGGCGAGCGTCGGATGCTTCGACGCGGTCGCGCCGGCGGGCACCGCCGCGGCAGCGGTTTCCTCCGCGAACGTATTCCACTCATTGCAGTCAGGACAGCGCCCCAGCCACTTCGGCGATTGCGCGCCGCACGAGGTGCAGGCGAAGACAGTTCTTGGGGCGCGGGACACTGCTCGAAGCCTACTTCAGATTCCTTCGAAGAACTCGACGACTCCGGTCTCGAGCGAGTACTCGGCGCCGACCACCCGGAGGCTGTTCTTCGCGATCAACTCTTCGAGTACGGCGGAGCCGTGGCGCAGATGGCCGGTCGAGGCGCGAATGTTGGCGCGCACGGCCTGGCGGACCAGGGTGTCGTGATCGAGGCCGGCGTGGAGCAGGCCCTCGACCGACGGGCGCACGCGATCGACGATCGCGTGAAGATTGCGTGACTGCTTCTCGGTCGGGCGGCGCAGCTCTTCGAGCGTGGCGAGAATCGCGCCGCACTGGGAGTGGCCGAGCACCACGACGAGGCGCGTGTGGTACAGCTCCGCGGCGAACTCGACGCTGCCGACCTGCGACGGGGCGACGATGTTGCCGGCGACGCGGATGACGAACAAATCGCCGAGGCCCTGATCGAAGACGATCTCGGCAGGCACGCGCGAGTCGGAGCACCCCAGGATGATGGCGAACGGCTCCTGTCCGGCGGCAACCTCCCGCCGGCGATCGCGGTGGACCGACGCGTCGGGATTGCGGACGTCCGACACGAAGCGTTCATTGCCTTCACGGAGCCGTTCGAGTGCTTC
>JALYRV010000125.1 GCA_030855205.1 Acidobacteriota bacterium
AGCCTCCCCGACCTCGGGAATCACGACATGCCGCCCATAGCGCCGCCGTTCGTCTGCCGTCAGCTCGGTCACCAAATCACTAAATCACCAGTTCCCCAGATCACCAAATCACCAGATCACCAGATCACCAGATCACCAGATCGCCAGATCGCCAAATTGCCCTGACCCTCCCTGTCACCCCGTTTTGGTACGATGCGCGAGTGTCACCCCTCGCCCTGTTCGCGGTAGGACTCGTGCTGGGCGCCCTCGGCGCTTCGGTCTTCTGGCTCGTGCGGTCGCGCGCGGCCGACAGCGCGACCGCGATGGCCGGCGAGAACGCGCGCCGGGTCGTCGATCTCGAGCGTCAGATGGGCGTCGAGCGGCAGGAGGTCTCCGCGGCCCTGTCGAAGATTGAGGTCCTCTCCGGTGAGCGCGCGGCCCTCGGCGCCGCGCTCGACGCCGAACGCGCGTCCTCGGCCGAAAAACTGGCGGTGGTTGCGGACGCACAACGCCAGCTCAAAGATACGTTCGAGGCCCTCTCGGGTGAAGCGCTCCGCCGCAGCCAGGAATCGTTTCTCCAGCTCGCGCAGGAAAAGCTCGGCCAGTATCAGCAGGCGTCGGCCAGCGATCTCCAGGCGCGCCAGCAGGCCATCACCGAGCTGCTCAAGCCCGTGCGCGACTCACTCGAGCGCGTCGACACGCAGCTCGTGCGCGTCGACAAGGAACGCGTCGGCGCGTACGAGTCGGTCGCGCAGCAGCTCCGCGGGTTGAGCGACACGCACGATCGTCTGCGGCGCGAGACCGACAGTCTCGTGCGCGCGCTCCGCTCGCCCAACGTGCGCGGGCGCTGGGGCGAAGTGCAGCTCCGCCGCGTCGTCGAACTCGCGGGGATGATCGACTACTGCGATTTCATCGAGAAGGAATCAGCGACGACCGACGAGGGCGCGCGGCTGACGCCCGACCTGATCATCCGGCTGCCGGGGGGCACGACGATCGTGGTCGACTCGAAGGTGCCGATCGAGGCCTACCTGCAGAGCGTCGATGCGGCCGACGAGCCCGCGCGCGAGGCGAAGCTGCGAGATCACTCGCGGCAGGTCCGCGAGCACGTGAAAGCGCTGGGCAAGAAGCGGTACTGGGAGCAGTTCAGGCCGACGCCCGAGTTCGTCGTGATGTTCATGCCGGGCGAGGCCCTCCTGAGCGGCGCTCTCCAGTACGACACCGAACTGATCGAGATTGCCGCGACCCAGCGCGTGATCCCCGCGTCACCGCTGACGCTCATCGCGGTGCTGCGCGCGGTTGCGTACGGCTGGCAGCAGAACAGGCTGGTGGAGAACGCCGAGCAACTCAGCCAGCTTGGAAAAGAGATGTACGACCGCCTGTGCACGATGGCCGACAACCTTGGAGACCTCGGCACCAACCTGCGGCAGGCGGTCGACTCCTACAACCGCACCATCGGCACCATCGAGAGCCGTGTGCTCGTGACGGCGCGCCGCTTCCGTGACATGGGCGTCAGCACGCCAGACGAGCTCGAGGAAATGAAGACGGTGCAGGTGCCCGTGCGCGACGCGCGCGCGCCGGAGCTCACGGGCCTGTTCGACGATTTCACTCGATCCTGAACGACACCGTCACTGTCGCGCGCACGTCGATCTCACCGGCGCTGATGGGCGTGGCGGCCTGCACTTCGAGGGCCTCCCCTCCCGCGTTGGCCATCCGCGTATTCATCTTCTGACGCACCTCATAGCGCTGCTCGCTGATCATCGTCACGGGCCCCAGCCTCCCGCCCGCGGCCGACGCGGCAATCTCGGCACGCTGCTTTGCGTCCTCGACCGCGCGGCGCAGCGCATCCCGCTCCACCCGCACGCGATCCTTGATGTCCCACCGGACGCCATGAATGGTGTTGCCGCCGGCCGAGATCGATCGATCGAGCACGTCGGGCACCTTCGCGATGTCGTCGACGCGCACTTCGATGATGTTCGAGACGAGGTAGCCGCGGAGCGTGCGCCTGCCGCTTGCGTAGTTCCAGTCGGCCTGAAGGTTGAACGCGACGGTGCGGATCGCGGCGACCGGAATGCCGAGCGCCGCGAGTTGCGTCTGGATGCCCGTCATGACTTCGGCGGCGCGCTTCTGGGCGTCCTGCGACTTCACGGCGCGGGCCTCGATGCCGACGGTGACCCACGCCTGATCGGGGGCCATGGCGATCTCAGACTGGCCCGTGGTGGTGACGACCCGCTCGCTCGCGGCGGCGCGATCCTGTGCGGCGGCCGGCGCGGCAAGCGCCACCAGAGCTACGAAACTGATTGCAGTTGTTCTCACAAGTTCCCTCCGGGCTGAAGACCAGCCTCTCTCTATTAGTCTCCGGCCCGGAGGATTTGGCCTTACTCGATCCGGAACGACACGGTCGCCGTCGACCGCACCTTGATCTCCCCGGGGCTGATCGGCGTATCGGGCGCCGGCTGAGCCGGCGAGGCCACCATGCCGCGCTGCATCATCATAGAATCGCGTGCCGTGAACTCATGGCGCTGCTCGCTGATGTTCGACACCACTCCAAGCTTCGAGCCCGCCGCCGTGACTGCGACTTCCGCCCGCTGCTTCGCATCCTCGACGGCACGGCGCAGCGCGTCGCGCTCGACCTTCACGCGGTCCTTGAGGTCCCACCGCACGCCGTGGATGGCGTTGCCACCAGAGGCGATCGAGCGGTCGAGGACGTCCGCGACTTTCGTGATGTCGTCGACCCGCACTTCCACGAGGTTCGAGAGCACGTAGCCGCGCAGGGTCCGTTTGTTGTTCGCGTAGTTCCAGTCCGCGTCGAGGCTGAACGACACCGTGCGGACAGCCGACTCCGGGATGCCGAGCGCCTTGAGCTGTGCCTGGATGCGGCTCATGACCTCGGCAGCGAGGCGCTGCGCCTCCTGCGACTTCGGAGCACGCGCCTCGATGCCGATGGTCACCCACGCCTGGTCCGGGGCCAGCGAGACTTCGGCCTGTCCCGAGGTGGTCACCGTCCTCGCCGGGGCACCCGGCCGCATGTCCTGCGCCATGGCCGGCGGCCCGAACCCGAGCAACGCCAGCATCATCATTACGAATCGAGTTCTCGTCATGCCGCCTCCGGCTGCAAGAGTTGCTCCCAAACCCCTCGTGTTTCCATTAGTCTGTTTCACAGAGGATTTGACCCTATGCGCCTGGAAACATTCGCGATGGAACGGATGCAGTCGACCTGGGAGAACCAGGTCGCCGCCAACCTGTCTGAGAGCGGCGTGCATCCGATGACGACACGGGAGTTGCTCGGGGGATCGAGCGAGGCCGTTCTCCTCGACGAGCCGCTGGCCTACACGCAGTCGAACGGCACGATTGCGCTGCGCGAACGGATCGCCGCGATGTATCCCGGCGCGACGACCGATCGGATCCAGGTCACTAACGGCGGCTCCGAGGCGAACTTCGTCTCGCTGTGGAGTCTCGTCGAGCGCGACGATGAGATCGTCATGATGACGCCGAACTACATGCAGGCGTGGGGCCTGGTGCGCGGATTCGGCGGCCGCGTGCGGGAGTGGAACCTTACGCTGGCAGACGGCCGCTGGCAGGCCGACCTCGATGCGCTCGACGCCCTCGTCACGCCGAAGACGAAAGCCATCCTGATCTGCGCACCCAACAATCCCACCGGCGCGCGCTTCGACCGCGCCGTCCTCGAGCGGATCGCCGCGGCGGCCGATCGCACCGGCGCGTGGATCCTGTCCGACGAGATCTACCGGGGCGCGGAACGTGACGGGCAGGAGAGCCCGTCGATCTGGGGCATGAGCGACCGCGTGATCGTCACGAGCGGCCTGTCGAAAGCCTATGCCCTCCCGGGCCTGCGCATTGGATGGATTGCCGCCTCCGCCGAGTTCGTCGCGCGCACATGGGCGTATCACGACTACACGACCATCGCACCCGGCGCGGCCAGCGACCTGCTCGCGCGCATGGCGCTCGAGCCCGATCGGCGCGCGCGCATCATCGCGCGCACGCGCAAGGTGATCAACGACAACTATCCGGTGCTCGAGGCCTGGCTTACATCGCAGGGCTGCTTCGAATGGGCGGCCCCCGACGCGGGAGCCATCTGCTACGTGAAGTACGACCTCCCTATCGCCTCTCTTCCCCTCGTCGAGCGGCTGCGCGACGAGGAAAGCGTGCTCGTGGTGCCGGGCGCGCACTTCGGCATGGAAGGCTACCTGCGCATCGGCTTCGGCAACGATCGTCCCACGCTCGATGAAGGGCTGGCGCGCATGGCCCGGTTGATCGCCCGGCTGTGAAGCTCAATCTCGCCCTGGCGGGGTTTGGCCATGTCGGCCGGCGTTTCGTGCGGCTGTTGCGCGAGCGCGAGGCGGAGCTCTCCGCCCTCGGCCTCGACGCAGCCATTGTCGGAATCGCGACGAAGCGTCACGGCGCGATCTTCTCCGCGCGCGGGATCGACGCGGTCGAGCAGGCCGCGCGGGTCGAGCGTGGCGAGAGGCTCGACGATGGCATCGCGATCGACCCGAAGGACACGTTCGGCATGATCACGCGCACGGCGGATCTGTGGCAGCCCGCGGCACTCGTCGAAACGACGCTCCTCGACATCACTGCCGGCCAGCCGGCCCTCGATCACGCGCGCGCGGCGCTTGGCGCGGGGCTGCACGTCGTCACGGCCAACAAGGGTCCCGTCGCGTTTGCGGCGCGCGAGCTGCGGCGGATCGCGTCGGAGCGCGCGGTGTGCTTCCTCTTCGAAGGCGCGGTGATGGACGGGATACCGATCTTCAACCTGGTGCGCGAGACACTGCCGGCCGTGCGCGTGACGGGCTTCGAGGGCGTGCTCAACACGACGACGAACCAGGTGCTGGTGGCGGTCGAAGGCGGCGCGAGCGCGGCGGCGGCCATCGCGCGAATGCAGGCCGAAGGCATCGCCGAAGCGGATCCGTCACTCGACATCGACGGCTGGGACGCGGCCGCCAAGGCGGCCGCGCTCGCCAACGTGCTGCTCGACGCCGACATCACGCCGCAGGACGTCGATCGCGAGGGGCTCGGCGCCGGCGTCGAAGCGCGGGTCGCGGCAGCGGCGTCGCGCGGCAAGCGGCTGAAGCTGGTGGTACGGGCGACGTCGGAGGGAGGACACGTGCGCGCTGAAGTGAAGCTGCGCGAAGTCGACCCGGCCGGCGTGTTTGGTTCACTGGCCGGACCGGCCAACGCGCTGAGACTCGACACCGATCTGCTCGGGCCCATCGTCATCACGCAGCTCGAAGGCAACCTGACCGCGACCGCCTATGCGCTGGTCACCGATCTCGTGCGCATCGCGAAGCGGCTGCAGGGGCGCGCGTGAGCATGTCATCGTTCGCTGCATGCAGCGTCGAGCCACGTCTAGCCGAAATCCGGAAGTTGGACCAGCCGAAACAGGGGGGGATCCACGGCGGGAATGCTGACGTCAACGCGATTCACGAACCCGACACCAAAGAAAAATTCATGCAACCCCGGCGCGACCAGAATGCGCACGTCCCCGTCGAGGGCAATCAAATCGACGGAAGCGTCTCCATCAAGAGTTGTCTGCACGACGCCAGAAGGTGAGCGTTGTGCTTCCGGCAGGCGAAGTGTCAGCAGCGTCGTCTGTGCCAAGCGGTGGACGTGCCTTCTCCGTTCGATTGATGCGAGCGGAATCGAGAGGCTCCCCACAAGCAGCACCGCCGGCCCTTCGATTCCATCGGTCCCGCGCGCTCGAACGGCAACGTCCGTCGCGATCAAAGTGAACGAACCGGCGACGACGTGCGCTACCTCGATCTCTCCTCGAATCAGGGCAAGCACTTCGAGTTCGGCAGGAGCGCTTGGAGCCGGGCTGGGCCCGCCTATGAAGGCCAAGGACGCTGCGTCGACATCGTGCGGTCTACGAACCATCACGGCCCGCCCTGAAGGCAGATCGAAGCGATCGGAAGACAGATGAAGAAGCAACACTACATCGGATCAGGATGGCAGGCGAACGTCGTGTTCGTGCTGTGTCCCCAGCAAACGCGGACCAAGCCGAGGTTCACTGACGTCACGTTTATGAAGATGTAGATTGGCCAACCGGTGGACTGCGGCGGAGAAAGCCGGTTTCGGCCTACAATCATCGATCTGCACCAGTTGTCAGACCCGTTGCATCGCACATATCGCGCCTTGCCATTGTCAATGACCGTGTCGAGGACATACGTCTTGATGCCAGCCCCTAACAACTGCGTCGCGATCGCGCACGCATAGTGCACTAGGTCGTAATCGACAGTAACAACGACTTTGTATTCTCCCATCACCGAACTATCAGTGATGGCGACAGACGACTCCTTTTCGATGTAGTAGTAGCCGTTAGCCAATCGGAGGTCGATCGAGGCGCCATTGCCGTCATAGGTACGCATCTGCATCCTAATCCAGCCATCGCCATCCGCACTCACGGCCCCGTAGGTATACAACGTTCCCGTGCCGTTTTCATCGACATCTTCACTCGGCCACATGTCCGCATACTCTGACACCTGCGCCGAGGCTCCACGGGCCAGCGCGGTGACGACTAGAACCACGCCAGCCGCGACTCTCATTGCGCGCGCGTTGGTCATCGGAGCCTGCGTTCTAGGTTAGTGGACCAGTTTCATTCTTGGTTTCACGTATGAGTGCACGGCTGTCTCAACGCGTCGAGCAACACCTGGACCGACTAGAAGCTCCAACTCTTGCAATGAGGCTCCGAGCCTTTCCAGGCGAACCCTTCTAAGATCCCTGACGCGATCCAAATCTCTCACAGAGAAGGCGTCACGCGTGTTCGTCTCAAGCGTTCGAAGTTCGGCCGACAGTCTCGTCGCGAAGTCAATGATGGAGCGGCGCTCGCCTCATCCTCCGGTCTCGCGCCGGAATGCACAGGAGGGACGATCTGGAGGTAGGAGAGATATGACCTGGAGCGCCGAGCCCCATCCGTTCCCGGTCGTCGTTGCACTGCACCGAAAAAATAGGCGAGCGCATCCTCCGTCGGCATCAGTTCGGGGAACCGCCGACCGTCGATCACGGGCCGGACGTGTTGTTGCTGCTGCTTCGCACTCAACAGCTCTGACGCGCTGAAAGGGGAATGATCCGCGGTCCCGACGACGAACAGGAGACCGCCGAGGAGGGAATAGCGTCTTTTCACGGCAATCCTCCCAAGGGGCTGGGGAGTGCCTCGCGAATCCTAGGATCAGATGTCCATTCGGTCAAGCTCATCAGACGACGCGGCTCGCAAGCCCGCGCGTAGGCATTCGCCTCAACGCCGTTGAAACCAGTCGAGCGCTTCGCCACGGTGGCCGGTTGGACGGCATGCCTGCCCGCAAACGCCGCGAACCGGCCGTCGTAGGACGCGGCGCCAAACACTGTGACGATGCGTGTGCGCGTGAAAGAAACTCTTTCGCCTTCTCGCAGGGGCGTCAACCTTCGCCGGCGTAGACGACAATAGGCACGTCAGTTAATGCAGACGATTTTGAACGATTCGGCCTCCGGTCCTTCCGACCAGCCCGGGCCGCTCGACGGCGTGACCGTGCTCGATCTCTCGCGCGTGCTCTCTGGCCCGTTCTGCACGATGCTGCTGGGCGACATGGGCGCGCGCGTCATCAAGGTGGAACAGCCCGGACGCGGCGACGACACGCGCCACTGGGGCCCGCCGTTCGTCGGAAGCGAGAGCGCGTACTTTCTCAGCGTCAACCGCAACAAGGAAAGCCTTGCGCTCGATTTCACGTCGCCGGGCGCCGCGCGCGTGCTGCATGCGCTGCTCGAGCGCGCGGATGTGCTCGTCGAGAACTTCCGCGCAGGCACGCTCGATAAGTTCGGCATGGGCTACGCCCAGCTCCGCGAACAATACCCGCGCCTGATTTACTGCTCGATCACGGGCTACGGGCACACGGGCCCGCGCGCGCGCGAAGCAGGCTACGACGCGGTGACGCAGGCCGAGTCGGGTCTTATGAGCATCACGGGACCTGAAGGGGGCGATCCGTTCCGCCTCGGCGTCGCGATCGCCGACATCGTCGCCGGCATGTACGCGGCACAGGGCGTGCTGCTCGCGCTGCTCGCACGACATCGCACCGGAGAGGGACAGCAGATCGACATCGGGATGCTCGACGCGGCGGCGTCACTGCTCTCGTATCAGGCCTCGAGCTACTTCGCCACGGGCATGCCCGCATCTCGCCTGGGCAACCGGCACCCCAGCATCGCGCCCTACGACACGTTTGAAACGTCTGACGGGATGCTCGTGCTCGCGGTCGGCAACGACGGCCAGTGGCGGCGCTTCTGCGACGCTGCCGGCCGGAAGGATCTGGGCGAGGACGCGCGCTACGCGACCAACGCGGGACGCGTGACCGGCTACGCGTCGCTGCTGCCGGAGCTGGCTGCGGTGATGCGCACACGGACGACCGGCGCATGGCTCGAGACGTTGCGCGCGGCGGGCATTCCGGCGGGAAGCGTGCGCGACATCGGGGAGGCCCTTGCGGATTCGCAGCTCGAGGCGCGCGACATGATCGCGCGGGTCGACCACGAAGCGGACCGCGCGCTCCGAGTGTTGGGGATTCCCGTGAAGCTGTCGGGTACGCCCGGGTCGGTGCGCACGCCTCCCCCGCTGCTTGGGCAGCACACCGACGCGATTCTGCAGGAGCTCGGACTTACCTGACCCAGTAGGCGATGGCCTTGGTGAAATAGGCCGTCAGCCGATCCACGGCCATGCCTGCCGGCGCGCCGAGCGGCTCCTCGATCACGACCACGTTCTGACGCCCGCGGCCGCGGACGATCCGGCCGAGCACTTCCGGCGACTCCGCGTCATCGGAATCATCCAGCGCGATCTCGATGTAGTCGTCCGGGCTCTTGTCGGAGACGAGGCGCGCCACGCGGCCAGGCGTATCGAGACGAAACCCCAGCCCCTCTCCCGTGAGCGCCGCAGCCATGTCGCGCGAGAGCGGCACCACCACCTGGTCGAGCGCGACGTCCCAGGCTCGCGACGCCTCGTCGCGTGACGTGCGGCGAGCGGCCGCCTTGTTCCTCGCGTCCTGAATGGCCTGGCGCACGCGGCGCCGAAGATCCGTGAGCTCCGACATCACGCGATCATATCCTTCGCGCCGTGTGGATCGTCATCAGCCCGCCAAGCCTGGGCTCGATCGCGACCTGCGTGAAGCCGGCCCCTGCGATCAATGCAGCCACCCCGCGAGCCCCTGGATAGCGCCGGATCGAGTGCGGGATGTAGCGATACGTGTCGGGATCGCGATGCAGCACCACGCCCAGAATCGATCCGATTGCCGTCAGGTAGCCGAGATACACGGCTCGTAGCGCGGGCGTAGCGGGCTTGTTGAAATCGAGTGACACCAGCAGGCCCCCGGGCCTGAGCACACGCGCGATCTCGGCGAGCGCGCCGTCGAGCTGCGGCACATTTCTCAGGCCGTAGCTCGTCGTCACGACATCCATGCTCGCGTCCGCAAACGGGAGGCGCGTCATATCGCCGGCGATCCAGTGAACGCCGCCGCCCCCGGGGATTTCGCGCCGTCGGGCAATCCGCAGCATCGCCGGCGTCAGGTCCAGACCCGCTACGGCGTGTGTGGAGGCCAGCGACAACGCGAGATCCCCGGTGCCGCACGCCAGGTCGAGGGCGCGATCGCCGCCGTGCGCGCGCGCGATCTCGATGACACGCCGCTTCCACCGCGCGTCCTGCCCGAAGGAGAGCAGGCGCGTGATCAGATCGTAGCGGGGGGCGATCGTCGTGAAGAGCCGGCGGTTGTAGG
>JALYRV010000126.1:0-868 GCA_030855205.1 Acidobacteriota bacterium
GCGGCCAGCGAGGCGTGATGGATGTTGAGCGCGTCGATCTCGTCGGTCCCGACGATGGACACGCTCCACGCGAGCGCGGCGCCGACGATGCGATCGAAGAGGCGCGCGCGCTCGAGCGCGGTCACCGTCTTCGAATCGGCAATGCGGGGGACGTAGCGGCCGGGATCGAGCGCGACGGCGCCGGCCACGACGGGGCCGGCCAGACAGCCGCGGCCGACCTCATCGACGCCGGCGACGGAGGCGTAGCCTTCGCGCCGGATGGCGTTCTCGATCGTCCGGAACGCACGTACCCGCACCACGCCGCGCCTCAGGAGTGCGGAACTACGCCGTGACGGGGCGCTTCTGTTCCTTCATGCGCGCGGCCTTACCCTTCAGGTCGCGGAGGAAGTACAGCTTCGAGCGGCGGACCCTCGCGCTGCGCACGACGTCGATCTTGTCGATGATCGGCGAGTGGAGCGGGAAAATGCGCTCGACGCCCTGACCGAAGGAGACCTTGCGGACCGTGAAGGTCGCGCGCGCGCCGCCGCGGTGCAGGCCGATGACGATGCCTTCGAAAATCTGGATGCGTTCCTTGTCGCCTTCACGCACCTTGACGTGCACGCGCACCGTCTCGCCCGACCGCGGCACGGCGCGATCGGTCACTTCTCTCTGCTCGACCATGTCCATCAGATTCATGACTGTCCTCTTACTTCTCTCTCTTCAACTCGTCGAGCACCGCCTGGTCAGCGGGCTCGAGGCCTTCAGCGCGCTCGAGCAAATCGGGCCGCCGCTCGAGCGTGCGGCGCAACCGTTCGCGCCGCCGCCACTTGTCGATCGCGGCGTGATGCCCCGAGAGCAGCACCGCCGGAACCGCGCGTCCGTCGAACTC
>JALYRV010000126.1:878-9710 GCA_030855205.1 Acidobacteriota bacterium
ACTCCGCCGGACGCGTGTAGTGCGGGTGATCGAGCACGCCTGCCGCGAAGGAATCCTCCGCCACCGACCGTGCATCGCCGACCACGCCCGGCACCAGTCTCGCCACCGCATCGATGAACACGAGCGCGGGCAGCTCACCGCCCGTCAGCACGTAGTCGCCGATCGATATCTCGTCGGTCACGAGCGCCTCGACGACGCGCTCGTCGACCCCTTCGTAGCGCCCGCTGATCACGACGATCCGCGCCATGCCGCTGAACCGCGCCGCTTCCGCGTGCGTGAGCCGGCGGCCCTGGGGCGACATCAGCACAACCGCGTCGGCCGCGCCACGCTCCCCCGCGATCGCCTGGACCGCGCGAAACAGCGGCTCGGGCTTCAACACCATGCCCGGCCCGCCGCCAAACGGCACATCGTCCACCGTGCGGTGCCTGTCGGTCGTGTGCGCCCTGAGGTCGCGCACGCCTATCTCGATCACCGCGTTGTCGACGGCGCGCCCGATGATCCCCTCGTCGAGCGCGTGCCTGACCATGTCCGGGAAGATGGTAATGACGTCAATCTGCATCGACGTCTTCGTCCCGCCCGGTGCGCCAGTTCCCCCGGTTGACTTCGAGCAGTCCCTCCGGCGGGTCGATCTCGATCACCCTCGCCGCCCGGTCCACCGCGCAGAAGGCCGCGACGAGCGGCACGAGCGCGGGGCCGTCCGGCCCTTCGATCACCAGGATGCTGCGGTCGGTCGGCCCCTGAATGCCCGTCACCGTGCCGACCTCGCGTCCGTCCTTCGTGCGCACCCGGCAGCCGAGCAGCTCGTGGTGGTACCACATGCCCTCGGGCAGCGCCGCCAGCGTCGACTCGGGCACGCGCATCTCGAGACCCCGCAGCGTCTCGGCGTCCTCGATCGACGCCATGCCTTCGAACCGCACGGCCGGCCGGGGCCCGTGCATCCTGAACTCCGCGATCGTCAGCGGCTCGATGGCGCCGTTCCGGCGCACGAACACCTGGCCACCGGCGGCGAAGCGTTCCTCCGGGAAATCGGTGTCGGCGTCGACAATCGTTTCCCCGCGGTTGCCCTGCGGCCGCGCGATGCGGCCGACGAGCACCATGTCCTCCCAGCCTTGCTCGTGCCCGGGCACGGACGCCTTATGCGTCCCGGAACTCGACGGTCACCCGCCGGTCTTCGAGCTCGCCTGCCGCGGCCGCCACCGTGCGCACGGCCGCCGCGGTGCGGCCCTGGCGTCCGATGATGCGCCCGAGCTCGCCGTCGGCCATGAACACTTCGACGACCGTCTGGCCGCGATGCTCGGCCTCGGTGACGCGCACGTCCCCGGGACGGCCCGCCAGCGCGCGAGCCATCACGTCGACGACCTCGCGCGCGCGGCTCATGCCGATGCGCCCTGCTCCGCGGCCGGCGCGGCCTCGGCAACCGGTTTCGGCACGCGCGCGATCAGCGTGCGAACCGTGTCGGAGGGACGCGCGCCCTGCGACACCCAGTAGGCGATGCGCTCGCGGTCGAGCGTCAGCGCTTCCGGATTGGTGCGCGGGTTGTACGTGCCGACGACTTCCTTGAAGGCACCGTCGCGCGGTGCGCTGTGCTCCGTGACAACGATACGGAAAAACGGACGCTTCTTGGAACCGACGCGCCGCATGCGGATGACCAACATTACTTGCTCCTCAAACGGACAGGCTCGAGCCCGTCCCTACCGTCCACCGAGCGATCGCATGAGCTTCATGCGATCGAGACCCTTCATACCCTTGCCGCCGCCCTGCATCATGCCGCCCATCGACTTGAGCATCTTGCGCATCTGCACGAACTGCTTGAGGAGGCCGTTGACCTCCTGCACCGACACGCCGCTGCCCCTCGCGATGCGCTTGCGGCGCTGGCCGTTGATGACCTGATGGTTACGGCGCTCTTTCGGCGTCATCGAATTGATGATCGCCTCCACGCGCCTGACCTGGCCCTCGTCGACCTGCTCCTTCGACTTCTGCAACTCCTTGATCGCGCCGAAACCGGGCAGCATGCCCAGAATCTGCTCGAGCGGTCCCATCTTGCGGATCGCACGAAGCTGATCGCGGAAGTCCTCCAGCGTGAACTCATCGCGCCGGATCTTCTGTTCGAGGGCCTCGGCCTCGTCCTTCGTGTAGGCCTGCTCGGCCTTCTCGATGAGCGAGAGCACGTCCCCCATGCCCAGCACGCGCGAGACCACGCGGTCGGGATGAAACGGCTCGAGATCCTGCAGCCGCTCGCCGCTGCCCGCAAACGCGATGGGCACGCCGACGACCGACACCACCGAGAGCGCCGCGCCGCCGCGCGCGTCGCCGTCCATCTTCGTCAGCACGACGCCGGTCACGCCGATGCGGCGGTTGAACTCGCCCGCCGACTTGATCGCATCCTGCCCGGTCATCGCGTCGGCGACGAACAGCTGATCGACCGGCTCGACCGCGCGCTTGATCGCGTCGAGCTCGCCCATCAGGTCGTCGTCGATGTGCAGCCGGCCCGCCGTGTCGACGATGACGACGTCGAAACCCTTGCCGCGCGCCTGCGCCAGCGCACCTGACGCGCGCACGACCGGATCCATCTCGCCAGCCGGGTCGTGCACCGGCACGTCGATCTGCTTCGCGAGCACCGACAGCTGCGCGATAGCCGCCGGGCGCCGTACGTCGGTCGACACCAGAATCGGGTGCCGGCCTTCCTTCTTCAACAGCCGCGACAGCTTCGCCGCCGTCGTCGTCTTGCCCGACCCCTGCAGGCCGAGCAGCATGATCACGCGCGGCGTTTTCGGCGAGTCGGGCAGCCCGCCCGCCGTGTCGCCGAAGAGCGCGAGCATTTCGTCGCGGACGATCCGCACGACCTGCTGATCGGGCGAGAGGCTCGCAAGCACTTCCGTGTCCACGGCTCGATCGCGCACGCGATCGACGAACGCCTTGACGACGCGGAAATTGACGTCCGCCTCGAGCAGCGCCATCCGGATTTCCCGGAGCGCGGCTTCGACGGACTCCTCGGTCAGGCGGCCTTGGCCTCGAAGCGAGGCAAAGACATCCTGGAGCCGGGTGCTGAGCGACTGGAACATGCCGGTCCCTATTCCCCTAACCGGTTCAAACGCAAACAGTTATTGTAGGCGAGGGGCGGCGGAACTGTCCAGACTTAGACGCCCGAGAGCTTGTGCCCGAGCTTGTCTTTCTTGGTCTTGAGGTAGCGCTGGGTGTGTTCCTGGGCGGGAATCTCGAGCGGCAGCGTCTCGGCCACGGCGAGGCCGTATCCCTCTAACCCCACGAATTTACGCGGGTTGTTGGTCAGGAGTCGCATCGTGCGAACGCCCAGATCGCGCAGGATCTGCGCGCCGATGCCGTAATCGCGCTGGTCGGCCTTGAATCCGAGGTGCTCGTTCGCCTCGACCGTATCGAGCCCCTGGTCCTGCAGCTCGTATGCGCGGATCTTGTTGGCCAGCCCGATGCCGCGCCCTTCCTGGTTGAGGTACAGCAGCACGCCGCGCCCTTCCCTGGCGATGCGGTCGAGCGCCGC
Source organism: Acidobacteriota bacterium (assembly GCA_030855205.1). Classification (GTDB taxonomy): domain Bacteria; phylum Acidobacteriota; class Vicinamibacteria; order Vicinamibacterales; family SCN-69-37; genus JALYRV01. The sequence continues at coordinate 4,393 of JALYRV010000126.1, forward strand.
ATCGAGCTGCGGGCCGCAGTCGCAGCGCAGGGAATGGAACACGTCCCCCGTGAGGCACTTCGAGTGCACGCGCACCACGACACGGTCGCCGTCGCCAATATCCCCTTTGACCAGCGCGACATGCGTTTCGCCGTCGATCGCGCTCTCGTAGGCCGCCACGGAGAACGGGCCCTGCGCGAGCGGAAGCGTCGCGGTCGCAACGCGGCGCACCAGCCCCTCGGTGCGCATGCGGTACTGAATCAGATCCTTGATCGTCACGAGCGGCATCTGATGCCGCTTCGCGAACTTGATCAGGTCGGGCACGCGCGCCATCGACCCGTCGCGATTCATGATTTCGCAGATGACACCGGCCGGATACAGGCCGGCGATGCGCGCAAGATCGACGGCGGCTTCCGTCTGGCCGGCGCGCACCAGTACGCCCCCCTTTTTCGACTGCAGCGGGAACATGTGCCCCGGCCGCGCCAGGTCGCCCGGCGTCGTTTTCGGATCGATGGCCGCCAGCACCGTCGCGGCGCGATCGGCAGCCGAAATGCCCGTGCTCGTCGCGTGCTTGGCTTCGATCGACACGGTGAACGCCGTCTCGAAACGCGCGGTGTTCTGCGGCACCATCAGCGGCAAGTCGAGCTCGGTGAGACGCTCGGACGTCATCGGCATGCAGATCAACCCGCGGCCGTGTGTCGCCATGAAGTTGATGGCGTCGGCCGTGATCTTCTCGGCCGCGATCGTCAGGTCTCCTTCGTTCTCGCGATCCTCATCGTCGACGACGATGACCATGCGCCCGTCACGGATGGCCTCGACCGCGGCCTCGATGGGCGCAAAGGGGCCGGGCGTGCGGCGCCTGGCGATCGCGAGGGCGGGACGGCTGGGAGCCTTCTTCATGACTGTGCGTTCAGGGTCTGCACGACGTACTTCCCGATTATGTCGCATTCGAGATTGACGAGGTCGCCGGGGCGAAGGCCGTTGAGGCTGGTGTGGCCGAGCGTGTGCGGCACGATCTGGATGCCGGCGTGCGAGCCGTGCAGCCGGGCGATCGTCAGCGAGATGCCGTCGAGGGCGACCGAGCCCTTCTGCACGAGGAACTTCGCGAGCGCGGGGGGCACATCGACACTCAGCCAGTGGTGATCCCCTTCCGGCGCGAACGCGGTGATCTCGCCGACGCCGTCGACGTGCCCGAGCACCATGTGGCCGCCGAAGCGGCCGCCGGCCTGCAGCGCGCGTTCGAGGTTCACGCGCGCCCCCGCCGCCAGCTTGCCCAGCGTCGTGACCTCGATCGTCGCGGGAGAGATGTCGGCCGCGAACGATCCGGCAGACGGCTCGATCGCGGTGAGACAGACGCCGTTGACCGAGATGCTCTCGCCGGCGGCAAGCTCCCCGCCAAGGCGTGTGCCGATGCGAAACCGCAGACCTCCCGCCCTGCGCTCGGCCGACAGGATTTCGCCGACGTCCTCAATCAGCCCGGTGAACATCGGCCTCCCGCAGAATGTCGCGCCCGGCCTGGATGACCGCGGCGTTGATCGACCGGCGTTCGAGCGCGCCGAGGCGCGGAGCGGGAATCCCGCCGCCGAGCACGGCGGGCACCACGATCGTCTGCACGCGATCGACGAGATCCTGATCGGCGAAGGCCTGCTGCAGCGCGGGCCCGCCCTCGACGAGCAAAGACGCGATGCCGCGCGCGCCAAGCGCCGTGAGCGCCGCGCCGAGATCGCGTGCCGGAAGGACGACGGCCTCCACGCCGCGCTTCACGAGATCGCGCATCGCTGCCGGCGATGCGTGCGCTGCGTCTTCCGACGTGATCAGCAGCACGGGTCCAGCGTCCGGCGTGCGGTACAGCTTCCGCTCGAGCGCGCACCGAAGACGCCAGTCAAAGACGATGCGCGTGAGCGCGCGCTCGCGAAAAGCGCCGCGCGGTGTGAGGCGCGGATCATCGGCGAGCAGTGTGCCCGATCCGATCGCAATCGCGTCGACTTCGGCGCGCTGGCGGTGCATCCGCCGGTCCATGGCCGGACCGGTCAGCTTCACGGCCGCCGCATCCGTCTCCGGCGTCGCGCGCCCCACGAATCCGTCGCTCGACTGGGCGAGCTTGAGCGTGACGTGCGGCCGCCCGGTGGTAATCCACGTGACGAACGGCGCGTTGGCCCGGCGCGCCTCGTCTGCGAGCAGCCCGATCTCAACAGCGATGCCTCGCTCGCGCAGTAGCGCAATCCCGGCGCCGTCGACGCGAGGATTCGGATCGCGCATCGCGATGACGACGCGCGTGATGCCGGCGTCCGCGACCTGTGGAGCGCATGGCGGCGTGCGTCCGTGATGCGAACAGGGCTCGAGCGTGCAATAGAGCGTTCCGCCTTCAGCGAGCGCCCCGGCTTCCGCGAGCGCCTCGACTTCGGCATGCGGTCCGCCCGCGGCCAGGTGCGCCCCCTGCCCCGCGACGATGCCGTCGCGCGAGACGATGACCGCACCGACGATGGGATTGGGCGAGGTGCGGCCGCGGCCGCGCTCGGCAGCGGCCAGCGCGCGGCGCATGAAGGCGCGATCGGCGTCGCTGAAGCTCACCACTTCTCTTCGAACAGCGCGTTGACGTAATCCCCGGCGTCAAACGGCACGAGATCGTCGATCGCTTCGCCGACGCCGACGAACCGGATCGGCAGCTGGAGGTCGTGCGCGATGCCGACGGCAACGCCCCCTTTCGCGGTGCCGTCGAGTTTCGTCAGTACGACCCCCGTCACGCCGGCCACCTGCATGAACTCGCGCGCCTGCACGATGCCGTTCTGGCCAACCGTCGCGTCGAGCACCAGCAGCACTTCATGCGGCGCGCCTGACACTTCCCGTGCGGCGATGCGGCGGATCTTGTCGAGCTCCGCCATCAGGTTCGCGCGCGTGTGCAGGCGGCCCGCGGTGTCGACGAGCAGCACGTCGCGCCCGCGCGCCTTCGCGGCGGTGACGGCGTCGAAGACGACGGCCGCGGGATCCGATCCGGATTTCGCGCGAATGAAGTCGACACCCGCGCGCGTGGCCCACACCTCGAGCTGCTCGACGGCGGCCGCGCGGAACGTGTCGGCCGCGCAGATCATCGTGCCGAGGCCCTGGTCCTTGTAGTAGCGCGCGAGCTTGCCCACCGTCGTGGTCTTGCCGGTGCCGTTCACGCCGACGATCAGGATGACGTGCGGACGCGCGCCGATGACAGCTGCGCTGCCCGCGGCGTCGAGGACGCCGCGAATCTCGCGCTTGACGCGATCACGCAGGCTCGAGCCGTCGCGCGCGCCCTTGACGGCGTCGACAATCGCCGCGGTCGCCGCCACGCCGACGTCGGCGCCGATGAGCACTTCCTCGAGCGCATCGAGGGTGTCGACGTCGAGCGGGCGCGAACGCGCGGCAGGCTCGTCGGCCGCGCGCGTGATTTCATCGAACCGGTCCTGGAACTGCTGTTTCGTGCGGGAGAGACTGGCCTTGATGCGGTCGAACACACTCATCGATCGTTCTCGTGACGCTGGCGGCGAATCATGAGCTCCTGCAGCGCTTCCTCCGCCGTCCGCGTGCCGGCCATGACGTCCGACATCTGGCGCGCAATCGGCAGCTCGACACCGTAGCGCTCCCCCAGCGCGAGCGCGGCACGCGTCGTGCGCACGCCTTCGGCGACCATCTTCATCGACCCGAGCACCTGCTCGAGCGTCTGCCCGCGTCCGAGCTCCACGCCGACGTGGCGGTTGCGGCTGAGGGCGCCGGTGCAGGTCAGCACGAGATCGCCGAGGCCGCTCAGTCCCGACAGCGTGTCGCGCCGGCCGCCGGCGGCAACCGACAGGCGCGAGATCTCCGCGAGGCCGCGCGTGATCAGGCCCGCGAGCGCGTTGTGGCCGAGCCCCGTGCCTTCGACGATGCCCGCCGCAATCGCGATGACGTTCTTGAGCGCCCCGCCCATCTCCACGCCAATCACATCATCGCTGCCGTACAGCCGGAGGGAACGCCCTCGGAACTCCTCCTGCACCGCCGCCACGGCATCGCTGTTGGCCGACGCGGCCACGATCGCGGTCGGCTGCTGGCGCGCGAGTTCGAGCGCGAAGCTCGGCCCGGAAAGCGCAACTACGGGATGGCGCGGGAGCTCTTCACCCAGCACTTCCGTCATGCGGCACAGGCTCAGCTCCTCGAGCCCCTTCGTCGCGCTGATCGCAATCGCCTCCGGCGACAGGTGCGGGGCAGCCGCCCTCGCCACGGCGCGAAAGCCATGCGACGGCACCGCGAAGATCACGAAGCGCGCGGAGCGGACCGCATCGAACGATGTGGTCGGCTCGATCAGATCCGGAAGCGGGATGGCCGGGAGGTACGTCTCGTTGACGCGGCGGCGCTGCATGCCCTCGATGAGATCGGCGTCGCGCCCCCAGAGCTGCACGCGATGCCCTGCCGTCGCGAGATGCACCGCGAGCGCGGTGCCCCAGCTGCCCGCGCCGAAGATGAGCGACGAGGCCGGCGCGGTCACGCCTTCTGCCCTATCCGGCGCTCGGTGCCCGCGGCGATGCGCGCGATGTTGGCGCGATGACGAAAGAGGATGAGCGCGGCAACTCCCGCGGCCGACACGGTCACGGGAACGGGATTGTCGAAGACCATCGTGAACGGCGCGAGCACCGCGGTCGAAATGACGGAACCGAGAGAAATGTAGCCCGACACCCACACGACGCCGGCGAAGACGGCGACGCAGATGACAGTCGCGGCGGGCGCCAGCACGACGAAGGCGCCGCACGCCACGGCGACTCCCTTGCCGCCACGCAGGCGCAGCCACACCGGGTACACGTGGCCAACAATCGATGCGGCGGCCGCGGCGGCAAGGATGCCGGCATCGGCGCCGGCCGCTCGCGCGAGCGCGACGGCCGCCGCTCCCTTGGCGACGTCGAGACACACGACCAGCAGCGCGATGCCCAGGCGCGTCGTGCGAAGGACGTTGGCGGCGCCGACGTTCCGGCTGCCCGACAGCCGCACGTCCACCCCGGCAAAGGCGCGAGGCACGACATACGCAAACGGCACGGAGCCGATCAGGTAGGCGGCCAGCACGAGGAACCACTCGACGATCATTCCCGCGATCTTAGCGCGGCCTGCGCCAGAGGCGAGTACTCGGGCCCCGAGGCCATCTCCGCCGCGACGAAAAGGCGCGTGCTCACAGGTCGAGCACGAGGCGGCGGACCGCGTCGAGCGCCGCCTGCACGGACTGCGCGCGGACCACCGCGCGATCGCCGGTGAAACGGAAGGTGCGCACGCGCTCGCGGCCGAGGCCCGATGCGGCGATGATGACCGTCCCGACCGGCTTCTGCGGCGTACCGCCCGCTGGCCCGGCG
>JALYRV010000127.1 GCA_030855205.1 Acidobacteriota bacterium
GCGCTGGCCGCGGCCGGGGGCGGCGGGGGCGCGACGGCGCCTGCCGGGCGCTGCGTGCCGATGATCCAGCCCACGAGCACACCGAACATGGTGCCTGAGACGGCGAAGAAGAGCGATTCGCGAGACAACGGTTGGATCATACCAACACCGCGAGATAGTCCCTGACGGCCCGGTCGAGGCCGACGAAAATCGCGCGGCTGACGAGGGCGTGGCCAATCGAGACTTCGTCGAGGTGCGGGAGCGTGCGGAACAGCGGCAGGTTCTCGAGATCGAGATCGTGGCCGGCGTTGATGCCCATGCCGAGCCCGTGCGCGAGCTCAGCCGAGGCGGCATACGCCGAGAACGCGGCGCTCCGCTGCGCCGGGCCGGCGGCGAAGTCACGCGCGTAGGGCTCGGTGTAGAGCTCGATGCGATCGGCGCCGAGGCGGCGGGCCCAGCGGATCGCGGATTCATCGGGATCGACGAACATGCTGACGCGGATGCGGTCCATCTGCAGGCGCTTGATGATCGCGGTCAGCCGTTCCGGGGACGTACTCGCGGGCCATCCAGCCTGGCTCGTGATCTCTCCGGGCACGACCGGCACGAGCGTGCATTGATCCGGTTGGACCTCGAGCACGAGCTCCATCAGCTCCGCGCGCGGATCCCCTTCGATGTTGAACTCGACGCGGCCGCGGTGAGGCGCAAGGAACGCGGCGATGTCGCGCACGTCCTGGCGGGTGATGTGGCGCTCGTCGGCGCGGGGATGCACGGTGATGCCGGGCGCGCCGGCATCGAGGCACGCGCGCACCGCATCGACGACACCCGGCACGCGCCCGCCGCGTGCATTGCGGATCGTTGCGATCTTGTTGACGTTGACGCTGAGCCGCGCGGCCATCAGCCGAGGCGCGCCTTCACGACATCCGCGATCTGTTCGGCCCACGCGCGAATGTCGGCCTGGTTCTTTCCTTCGATCATGATGCGCAGCAGCGGCTCGGTGCCCGAGTAGCGCACGAGCAGGCGCCCCTGACCGGCGAGGCGCTTCTCGACGGCACGCATCGCGGCCGTGACCTCGGCATCTGCGTCGAGCGGCTTGCGCTCGCGCACGTGCACGTTGACGAGGACCTGCGGGAACGCCACCAGGTCGCTCGCGAGCGACGAGAGCGTGCGCCCGGTCTCCGACATCACGCGCAGCACCCACATCGCCGTGGCGAGGCCGTCGCCCGTCGCGAGATGCTCGCGGAAGATCACGTGGCCCGACTGCTCGCCGCCGAGTGCAATCCCGTGCTTCTGCATCTCTTCGGCGACGTACTTGTCGCCAACGCCGCAGCGCCTCAGCGCAATCCCATGCTCCTGCAGTTTCAATTCGAGCCCGATGTTGCTCATGACTGTCGCAACGATCGCGCTGCCCGGGAGCTGGTTCATGGCCTTGCGGTGCAGCGCGCACATCAGCAGCACCGCATCGCCGTCGACGACCCGCCCTTCGGCCGACACGAAGATCGCGCGGTCGCCGTCGCCGTCGAACGCCACGCCGACATCGAGCTTCCGCTCGAGCACCATCTCGGCGAGCCGCTCGGGATGCGTCGATCCGACGCCGAGATTGATGTTGCGCCCATCGGGCGTCGCGCCCATCACGGTAGTGTCGATGCCGAGCGTATGGAACAGGCGCGTCGCGGCGAGGCTGGTGGCGCCGTTGGCGCAATCGACCCCGAGCCTGACGCCGCGCAGGCCCGACGCGTCAGGCATGATCTTCGTAACATGTGCCAGGTACTCGTCCGTGAGCTCGATGCGCGGCACGGCATCGCTCAGGCTGGCCTCGTCGATCGTCCACGCGCGGCTGGCGACGATCGCTTCGATCTCGCGCTCGCGCGCCTCGCTGAACTTCTCTCCGGTGCCTGTAAAGACCTTGATGCCGTTGTCCTCGAACGGATTGTGCGAGGCGGAAATGACGACGCCCAGATCGTATCCGCGGGCGGCCGTCAGGTGCGCGACCGCCGGTGTCGGAATGACCCCCGCGCTCTCCATGGTCCCGCCCTGCGACGATGCGCCGCGCGACAGCGCGCGCTCGATCCAGGCGCCCGACTCGCGCGTGTCACGGCCGATCAGCATGCGCGGACGGCGCCCGTCCGCGCGGCTGTCGGGCGGCAGCGACCGCACCAGCGCGCCGCCGAGTCTCGTGACGGTGGGCGTGTCGAGAGGATGGTTGCCCGCGACGCCGCGGACGCCGTCGGTACCGAATAGTTGGGACATTGCTCTGATGGCTGGCGGCGGTTACCGGATTGACACTTCCACGATTGCGGGCTGCACGCGGCTCACGCCGAAGACCCGCGAGGGATCGACACGCACCGGAAGATTGTATCGGCCGGGCCGGAGCCCAGCAAGGTCGACGAAGACGATGACCTGGGTCGCATCGAGCGCCGCGAGGGCATCCCGCCCGCCGCGCACCGACACGGTGGCGGGCAGGGCCACGGCGGCCTGGGCACCCGCGGGCAGGTTCCTCGCCTCAATCTTCACACCCGCAAACGTGCGCTCGATCGGGGCCGGCAGGATTTCGACACGCACGCGTGCGCTCACCGGCCGGCGCAGCCGCAGCGCGCTGTCATCGACGCCTACGGTGATCGTTTCCTCGACGCTCGCCGTGGCGCCGTCGATGACGAGCGGTTCGGTGACCGCCTCACGCAGGGCGTGCAGGTCACTCGAGGGGCCGGTCACTTCGACCGACGCCGGGTCCGCCGTGATCGTGCCGAGCACGTACCCGGGCGCCGGTTCCCCCTCCACATCGGGCCGGATGGGCACGAAGCGCGACTCGCCCGCCTCGAACGCGAGCGACACGGTCTGCGGGATGACCTGCGCGATCGTCACGCCGAACGGCGCGCGCACTTCGTCGGTCCGCAGATGAAACAGGCGGGAACCCGGCCGCGCAGCCTCGAGGTCCAGCAGCGCGACGACGTCGCCGGGCTGCAGACGGCTCAGAAGTCCCGACGACCCGCGCAGGCGCACTTCGACCTGATCGGGCGGACTCCCGACGAGCTCCAAGCGCTCGGGACGATTGCGCATCTCGAGCGGCACGCGCACGATGCGCTCGACGGTGTGCTCCCCTCCCATCGTGAACCAGAGCAGCGACGCAATGAACAGCGCCAGCAACTTCAGCCCGATGTTGCGGAACGGGTTGTACGCCATCAGGCCTGATCCGCGGCCGGCAGCGGCCGGCGCCGAAGGACGCCACGGCGCTGCAGGAGCAGCGCCTGCAACCGCGCGCGAAGGGTGTCGCCGGTGAAGTTGCGCTCGATGTGGCCATCGACGGCGAGCGAGATCTCCCCCCGCTCTTCGGAAACAACCACGGCAATCGCGTCGCTCTCCTCGGTGAGGCCAATGGCCGCGCGATGGCGCGTGCCAAGATCGCGATCGAGCTTGGGATTGACGGTTAGCGGCAGGAAGCACGCGGCGGCGGCAATGCGCCCTTCCTGGATCAGCGCCGCGCCGTCATGGAGCGGGGACCCGGGCTGGAAGATCGTCACCAGCAGATCGTAGGTCACCGCGGCATCGAGCGGGATGCCGCTCTCGATGTAGTTGCGGAGGCCGATCTCCCGCTCGATCGCGATGATCGCGCCGATGCGCTTGCCCGCCAGCATCGTGGCCGCGACGCCGACTTCTTCGATCATCTCGTCGACGGTTTCCGCGCGCGTGAAGTACCGGAAGAACGGCGCCCGCCCGAGATTGGCCAGCGCGCGGCGGATGTCGGACTGGAAGATGACGATCGCCGCGAACCCCACGTACACGAGCAGATTGCGAATCATCCAGTTGACGGTCTGGAGCGGCGCCAGGCGGGAGACGTAGAACAGCAGCAGCACCAGCACTGATCCCAGCGCCATCTGCACCGCGCGCGTGCCGCGAATGAGCTTGAGGAACTCGTAAATCAGCACCGCCACGATGACGATGTCCAGGATGTCCCACCAGGAGACGGGGGGCCGCCTGAACAGCTCGGCGAGCTGAGTGATCACGAAGAGAGTGTAGCGCGAGCGTCGATGGAGTCGGCCACGCGGATCACGTCGGCCATCTCCGGCACGTCATGGACCCTGACGATGTGGGCGCCGGCGAGGACCGACGCCGTCACCGCCGCCGCGGTGCCCCAGATCCGGCCCGACGGCTGGCGCTCGCCGAGCCCTTCCTGCAGGAACGACTTGCGCGAGGGGCCCGACAGGATCGGGTATCCGAGGCGATGCAACTCGGCCATCCGCGCCAGAGCCTCGAGCGAGTGACCGGCGCGCTTCGCGAAGCCGAAGCCAGGGTCGATCACGATGCGCTCGCGGGCGATGCCGGCCTGCCCGGCCGCGCGCGCCTGGACGGCGAGCTCACTGCCGATCTCTTCGATGACGTTGTCGTACCGGGCGAACTCGTACATCTTCGAGGGCCGTCCGCGGTTGTGCATCAGAATCACCACCGCGCCGAGACGCGCGGCAACCTCCGCGATCGGCGGGTCGTAGGTCATCGCACTGATGTCGTTGATGAACAGCGCACCCAGCTCAATCGCGCGCTCGGCCACGGCGGCCTTGTAGGTATCGATCGACACCATCGCGCCGAGCTCGCGGATCGCTTCGAGCACCGGCACGACGCGCCGCAGTTCCTCCTCGACCGGCAGCGGCGCCGCGCCGGGGCGCGTCGACTCCCCCCCCACGTCGAGAATGTCGGCTCCCGCGCTCACCATCTCCCGCGCCGCCCGGATCGCCGCCGCCACATCGAAATGATGCCCGCCGTCCGAAAACGAGTCGGGCGTCACGTTGAGCACCCCCATGATGAGCGTGCGCCGCCCGAGGGGCAGGACGGAGCCGTCGCGAAGCGGGACGTCGTAGAGGGGGCGGGGCACGGAAGGTCTTCCGTCTTCAGTCTTCAGCTGGATTCGTGCAACGGCTTGGGATTGATCGGAGGCACCAGTGAGGCGCCGCGGTCCTTGCCCGCGTCGCGCGCGGCGGGGACGGCGGCGGCCGCCGGCTTGAGCGGCTCGAGCGGGAGACCGTTGACCAGGCGCGTGACCTGATCGGCGTCGAGCACTTCGCGCGCGAGGAGTTCCTCGGCGACCTGCATCAGGCGCTCCTTCTGCGTGGAGAGCACCTCGTAGGCCCGCGCGTAGTTGTCCATGACCAGCTTCTTGACCTCCTGATCGATGCGGAGGGCGGTGTCTTCGCTGTAGTCCTGCTGCTTGGCGATCTCGCGGCCGAGGAAGATCTGCTCTTCCTTCTTGCCGAAGGTGAGCGGGCCCATCGCCTCGCTCATGCCCCACTCGCACACCATCTTGCGCGCGAGCTCCGTGGCGCGCTCGAGGTCGTTGCCGGCGCCCGTCGTCAGGTCGCCGGTGGTGAGCTGCTCGGCGATACGGCCGCCGAGCAGAATCGCGAGCTGATCGCTCAGGTAGTCGCGCGAGTAGTTGTGCTTGTCGTCGACCGGCAGCTGCATCGTCACGCCCATCGCCATGCCGCGCGGGATGATCGTGACCTTGTGAATCGGTTCGGCGTGCGGCAGCAGCACCGCGAGCAGCGCGTGGCCGGCCTCGTGCAGCGCCGTGACGCGCTTCTCTTCGTCGCTGACGACGAGCGAGCGGCGCTCGGTGCCCATGAGCACCTTGTCTTTCGCGAACTCGAAGTCGACCATGCGGACGACCTTCTGGTTGTAGCGCGCGGCGTTGAGCGCGGCCTCGTTGACCAGATTCGCGAGGTCCGCGCCCGAGAAGCCGGACGTGCCGCGCGCGAGCACCTGAATGTTCACGTCGTCGGAGAGCGGAATCTTGCGCGTGTGCACGGCGAGGATGCCCTCGCGGCCGCGCACGTCGGGACGATTGACGACGATACGGCGATCGAAACGGCCGGGACGCAGCAGCGCGGGATCGAGCACGTCGGGGCGGTTCGTCGCGGCGACGAGGATGACGCCTTCGTTGGACTCGAAGCCGTCCATCTCGACGAGCAGCTGGTTGAGCGTCTGCTCGCGCTCGTCGTGACCGCCGCCGAGGCCCGCGCCGCGATGACGGCCGACGGCGTCGATCTCGTCGATGAAGACGATGCAGGGGGCGTTCTTCTTGCCCTGCTCGAAGAGGTCGCGCACGCGCGACGCGCCCACGCCGACGAACATCTCGACGAAGTCGGAGCCGCTGATCGAGAAGAACGGCACGTTGGCTTCACCCGCGACGGCGCGCGCGAGCAGCGTCTTGCCGGTGCCGGGCGAGCCCATGAGCAGCACGCCCTTGGGGATGCGGCCGCCGAGCTTCTGGAACTTCTGCGGTTCCTTGAGGAACTCGATGATCTCCTGGAGCTCCTCTTTCGCCTCGTCACAGCCCGAGACGTCCTTGAACGTCACTTTCTTCTGCGTGCTCGACGAGAGCTTCGCGCGGCTCTTGCCGAACGACAGCGCCTTGTTGCCGCCGCTCTGCATCTGCCGGACGATGAAGATCCAGAAGCCGATCATGAGGAGGATCGGCGCCCACGTGATGAGCCCGGTCGTCCACAGGCCGCGCGATTCGGAGCGGGCGGTAATCTTGACGTTGGCCTTGTCGAGCTCGTTGGCCAGGCCCTCGTACGAGAGCGGCGCGAACGTGCGGAAGCGCTTGAGCGACACATCCGACGCGCTCGGCGTCACGTACTCGCCGACGACTTCGTTGCCCGCCATCGTGACTTCCTTGACGTTGCCCGTCTGGACGCTGTCGAGGAACTCCGTGAAGCTGATGACCTGCTCGCTGCGCTGGAACGTGACGGAAAATTGCCAGATCAGGACCCCGAGGACGATCAGGACCATCCAGAACAGCAAACTTTTCAAGGTCGAATTCAAAACCGGCCTCCTGCTACTACTACTACTGCGCGTGTGACCTTCAAGAATAGCACGCGGGTCGCGGGCGTCCGGACGCGGAACTCGTCCGCGATCGTCTGCCCAACCACCCAGATAATCCGCCCGCGATCGTCGACGACCAGCGGCACCCGGCCCCGTTCGGCCCGGGCAATCTTCCTGTCCACGAAGACGTCCTGTAACTTGCGACGTCCTGGAGCGCCAAGCGGCCTGAGGCCGTCCCCCGGCCGGCGGCTCCGGATGATGAGCCGGGCGCCGTCGAGCCCCTGAAGCGCCACCACATCCGCCGTGACACGCATTGCCTGCAGCTCTGCGTGACCGACCTCCCCGTGGGAGGCCGACACCACCACGCCCGCCGCTGGAATCACGACGGAGCCGGGCACGTCGAGGAGCGCCTCGAACGGCGGCGCCTCCGGGGACCTGCCGCGCCCGCTCCGCATGTCGATCCGGATCACGCCCCCGTCACGGGTGGCGAGAAGTCCTGGAAGTTCGGTCTTTGTTGCGGGGGCCTTACTCATCAGACTCCGCACAGCCTCGACATGTTCCAGCGCGATGAAACGCCCGCCGCCCGCCGCCTCGAGCGCGGCACGGACAATCCGCCGAGCCAGCGCCGGGCCGGCCTCGCGCAAGCGCTCGATATCGAGGGAACCATCACGTAAGACGACGCGCGGCGTCATTTCGATGGCACGCCGGTCGAGCTCCTCCGCATCGTCCTGAATGAGGGCCGCGGTACGGGCGAGCGCGTCGATCACGCCGGGGCCGCCCGCCTCGACGATCGCCGGGATGACGGTGTGCCGCACGCGATTGCGCGTCATGGCGCGATCGGTGTTGGAGGCATCGGTGCGCCAGGCCGCACCGCACGAGCGCAAGTAGCTCTCGATATCGTCGCGGCGCGCGTCGAGCAGCGGTCTGATGACGGCGCCGTTGCGCACACGGATGCCCCCGAGTCCCTGTAACCCGGCACCGCGCATCAGCCTCATGACGAGCGTCTCGGCCTGATCGTCGGCGGTGTGGCCCGTGGCGATGGCGGTGCAGGCGAGCGACCGGGCCGCGCCCGACAGAAACGCGTAGCGCGCGCGGCGCCCCGCAGCCTCGATCGACTCGTGCACCGCCGAGGCGAGTGCGGCGACGTCCTCCCGCGCGCTGACATACGGAACATCGAGGCGCGCGGCGAGTGCCGCGACGAACTGCTCGTCAGCGTCGGCGGCGGGGCCGCGAAGCCCGTGGTGGAGGTGTGCGATGCCTCCGAGCACCCCCGTGCCGGCCCGCGCCAGATCCGCGAGTACGAGCGCGAGCGCGACCGAATCGGCGCCGCCCGACACGGCCGCAAGCACACGGGTGCCCGGCGGGATCAACCCGTTCGTGCGAACAGTCGCCAGGACGCGCTCGGGGAGGAGCATAGAGGAAGGTGTCCAGTCGACGACTGGACACCAATTTAAAAGATGGTGGCGGTGCAGGGACTTGAACCCCGGACCCTGCGGATATGAGCCGCATGCTCTAACCAGCTGAGCTACACCGCCTGAACCAACGATGTTAACACATCGGCTGACGACTCACGGCCAGCGGCACGCCCTTTGGAACACCCATGCCGTGAGCCGTACGCCGAGCCCGACGACCTCCACTGTCATCTTTGGCCCGCCCGATGCGCGCAGCCTGCAGCAGCTCGAAACGTGTCTGACCGCGGCGGGCAGCGCCGCGGCGGCCGGCGTGCTGTGCGCCGATCATCATCCCGGCTATTCGATGCCGATTGGCGGCGTGATCGCGCTCCGCAATGCCGTGATGCCGGCGGGCGTCGGCTATGACATCGCGTGCGGCAACTGCGCGGTGCAGACGGATCTGCAGGCCGGCGACGTGCCCGTCGCGAAAATCATGGACACGCTGTGGCGCGCGCTGTCGTTCGGCGTCGGGCGCAGGAACGACGAACGCGTCGACCACGACGTGATAGACGCCATCGCCAGCAGCCCCGTCAAGCCGCAACGGAAGCTGCTGTCACTCGCGCGCGAGCAGCTCGGCACGATCGGCTCGGGCAATCACTACGTCGACCTCTTCGAGGATCGCGCCGACGGCAGCCTCTGGGCCGGCGTGCACTTCGGATCCCGCGGGTTCGGCCATCGCACCGCGTCGGGATTCCTGGCGCTCGCGAAAGGACGCGCGTTCGACGCGCGCGTGCCCGAAGCCGGCATGGACTCTGCGCCCGCGGTGCTGAGCCTCAGCCAGCCGATCGGGCAGGACTACGTTGCGGCGATGGAGATCGCGGGCCGCTACGCCTACGCGGGACGGGAGTGGGTGGTCGGCAAGGTGCTGTCGATTCTCGGCGCGCGCGAGCGGCAGCGTGTGCACAACCATCACAACTTCGCATGGAAGGAAACGCACCACGGCGAGACCGTCTGGGTCGTGCGCAAGGGCGCCACGCCCGCGTTTCCCGGCCAGCGCGGCTTCATCGGCGGCACGATGGGCGATGATGCGGTGATCGTGCGCGGGCTGGAGTCGCCGGCGTCAGCGGCCGCGTTGTACTCGACCGTGCACGGCGCGGGGCGGGTGATGAGCCGCATGGAAGCGCGCGGCAAGCGCCGCGGCAACAAGGTGCTGCGGCCCGGCAAGGTCGACTGGAAGCAGTGGCAGTGGAAGCTGAAGGAACAGGGCATCGAAGTGCGCGGCGGCGGCGCCGACGAAGCGCCGCAATGCTACAAGCACCTGCCCGATGTGCTCGCGCAGCATCAGGGCACGATCGAGATCGAGCACACGCTGCGTCCGGTCGGCGTGGCGATGGCCGGCGCGCAGGAGTTCGACCCGTACAGGGACTGAACGGCCCGCAAAAAAAACGGCCGCGCCCACATGCGGGGCGCGGCCGTGATCGGGTTCGGAGGACAGGCTGACGCCTGTCGCTACCTGGTTACCAGCGGGG
>JALYRV010000128.1:0-4136 GCA_030855205.1 Acidobacteriota bacterium
GGGGCGGGCGGGCTTCCCACCAGAGGTCATATATGAAGGTCAATCGCGCGAGTCTCCTCACGGCGCTCACTCTCACGATCTGGGGCACGGCTGTGCTGCTCGTAATCAGCACGGTGAGAACGGTGTGGGTGCGCGCCGCGGACGAAGCCAGTCTGCTCGAGCCCGAGCGGCCCGGCACGTACACGTCGGTCCTGCAGGGCACGATTATCTCGAAGACCGGGGAGCGTCTTCCCGGAAGCATCCAGAGCTTCGGCGTGCGGCGCGACGGCTCATTCCTGCAGCAGACCGAGTTTCTCGGCGGCGTGAAGCAGGTATCGGAGAGGACGATCTACCTCGCATCAGGTCTGCACGTGCTCGTTGATGATCTGCGCGAAGTGAAAATGAGCGTGATGGAAAACGGCGGGCCGCTGCTGCGTGATCCTCGCTCGAATTGCTTGAACTCCTACGGCGGGAAGTCGTTGTCGGCGCGCCAGCAGGTTGTCGGTGAAGAAACGATTGGAGCCGCCGTGCCGTGAAGATCCAGTCGGGGGCGGTGATGACGTGGTACGCACGAGACCTGAACTGTGCCAAGTTGCAGATGCGCGCGCACGGCTATGAGTTGAATCTCGTAAGCGTCACCGCGCATGAGCCGCAGGCCGAGCTCTTCACCATTCCCGCGTTTCAGGACGTCCCGCCCTCCAACTACTATCGCCTGCCCGCAGGCTCGGATTCGGCGCGTCAGCGCGATGCACATTACTTCCTGAACCGCCCGGCGGCCAAATGACGCCCGTCATCCGCTTCACCCGTCCCGCGCTCGGACCAGGGTTGCTCGCGGCCGTCGTGGTCATCGGAGCCTGCGCTGTGTCGTGGAAGATGACGAGAGGAGTCGCCTTCGCCTCGCCCGCGGAGACGGTCGTCCGGGTCGGCGTGGTGCCGCAGGGCCAAACGCTGATCCACCGATTCGCGGTCGTGAATGTCGGGACAGCGCCGTTGACCCTGGGCCCGATCGAAGCCTCATGCGGCTGCACCGCCATGCTGTTGTCGTCGACAGCAATCGAGGCGGGGAAGACCGGACACATTGACGTCACCGTGACGACCGGGTTAGACGACGGCCTGATCAACAGGACTGTGTCCATCAAAACTAATGACCCGCGGCGGCGCACTCTGGTGCTGGCGATCGAGGCCGATGTGCGGCCCGAGTTCACAGTGACCGAGCGTCTGATCGACTTCGGAGGGGTGTCCGGCGCGAAGCCCGTCTCTCGTGTCCTGGAGATCGAGCGGGTGTTCGGCAACGCGGCGGTTCACAGCGTGACGTCAACCGACGCCCTCGTCGACGCGCGGCTCGAACCGACGTCGCCCTCGTCTGTTCGGGTTGTCGCCGTCCGGCGGACGACGACCCACGCTGGGCAGCATTGGGGTAATCTGGTGCTGGCAACCACCAGCGCCGCGATGCCGGAGATTCGCATTCCCATCCGCGGCGTGTCAGTCGATATGAAGCAGGGCCCAAGCACACGATGAGAATGGCAGGGGTCCGCGAAGCAGTCCGTGGTCTGCTGCGGACGCCCGGCACGACGGTCATCAGTGTCCTCGTACTTGCAGCCGCCCTCGGCGTTACGGTTGCTGCCTTCAGCCTGATAAACGCGCTGTGGTTCAGCGAGCTTCCGCTGCGGGAACCGTCCCGTCTGCGTTTCGTGCGCTACGGGTCGGTGGACCGCCCGCTGCCGGTGTCGCGCGACGCGTACGACGCGATGGCGTCGGCGTTACGTCCTCTCGGCTATGAGGTGTGCGGCGTCGGTGTTGACGAGGGCGTCATCACGGGCCGATCGGCGCGCGTACGGGGCGAACTGCTGACGGCCGAATGCGCAACGACGCTCGGATTGCCGCTCGGCCTCGGGCGCGGACTGGAGCGTGGGGCGCAAGGCATCCTGATCAGCCATGCATTGTGGCAGTCCGTCTTGGGTGGGACACCGGATGCCGTCGGGCGGCCGATTACCCTCGATGGCGCGGCTTACACGGTGGCCGGTGTCACCTCGCCACGTTTCATCAGCGTGCTGAGCCGGTGGGAGGCGAGCAGCTACTGGATTCTGCTCGAGGACCGCGCGCATCACTTATCCGAAGCGTGGAGTACAGGCTGGGCGGCGATGCCGCTGCTCGTCGGCGTGGTTCGCGTCCCGGCCGGCGGCAGCGAAGCGGATTTGACCGGACGGCTGGCAGCGCTGCAAACGTCCTCCGCGCAGAATGGTTCCGGAGCGCAGCGCTCGCATGTCATCGCCCGGTCATTGCCGGTGCGTCTGCCGTTCGAGGTTGGTCAGGGACAGGCTCCGCGGGTCGCCGCTTCACTGCTCCTTCTGGGCGGCATCGTGCTGAGCATCGCGTGCGTCAATCTCGCCGGCGTGCTGATGGGCCGCGCGCTCGCTTCGCGGGCCGACTTGGCCGTGCGACGCGCGCTGGGCGAACCAGCCTCGCGCGCCGGTGTCCGTGCGCTGTCGGAGATCCTGATCATCACGCTCGCGGCTGGACTTGTGGCCGTTGCCCTGTCACGCGTGTTCCTGACCTGGGGCTTCAATCAAATTCCATCGCTCCCGATCGGAGACCGGCTGAGCGTGGTGCTTCTCGATACGCAGATCGACTGGCGCGTGCTCGCCTTCTCGAGCGGCGTGACGCTGACGGCGGCGATTCTCGTGTGGCTGACTGCGTCGACGAGGACCACGTACTCCATCCGGCTCGATCTGGAAGGTACATCCCTCACGAGCCGGACGGCGCACCGGCTTCACACATGGCTCATCGTTCCGCAGATCGCCCTGACGATTGCGCTGGTAGCGCTGGCATTGGCGTTCATCGAGGACGTCGTTCGCACTGAAGCCGAACTGCAGCGCCTTGGGGCGCGGAAGCTCCTCGTGATGAGCTTCGATCTGCCGCCGCCTGCGAGATCCCAGCAGACGCCGGCGCTTATGGCTGCATTCGCGCAGTCGCGAGCGTCGATGAATCGCCGTCTGCTGGCCGCGTTGAGAGAGGATCCGGCATTTGCGTCAGCCGCGCTCAGCGACGCCATGCCGTTCGCCAACGGCCGGACGTGGGTGTCGTCCAACGGCGGGACGCCGCGCGCGGTGTCTCGCGTGGCCGTGACACAAGGCTTCTTTCACGCCGCCGGCCTGCCGCTGCTGGCCGGCCGGGACTTCACCGAGGCGGAGGTATTCCCGCCTTCACCAGTCGGGCACGATAACGGCGTGATCATTTCTGAATCGCTCGCGGCGCTCGTCTCGCCGGGAGAGAACCCGGTCGGCCGGATCGTGACACTTCACGACCCGGATGGCCGCATCGCGGGCGACGTCACGGTTCTCGGTGTTGCGGGAGACTGGCTGCTGCCAAATGGCGGCGTGCGTCCGACCGTCTACCTGCCGATGCGGCCGCCCCGCTACGCGCTGCATGCCCTGGCGCGCACCACGCTGGATTCAGACCCCGCGGATGCCGCGCGCATCGCGGGACTCGCGAGACGAATCGAGCCGGCGGTCGTCGTCCGCCGCTCCGATACGGCGGAGCAGGTCGTCGGCGAGCTCGTATTTCCGCGCCGCTTCGCGGCGGTAATTCTGGGCGGGGCTGCCGCATTGGGCATCGCCTTGTCGGCGTTCTGTCTGTATGGGGCGGTCACGTTCGCGGCCGTGCACCGGACGCGCGAGATCGGGATACGGGCCGCTCTGGGCGCCGGCCGGCCGCAGATGGCAGCTGTGGTGATGCGGGACGGTCTCGTTGCCGTGTTCGCCGGCACCACTATCGGCTGGGCGCTGGCACTTGCCGCACACAGAGTGGGTGAGGCGTGGTTCGGCGAGACGGCGTGGAATCCCTGGGTGCTCGGCGTGGTCAGCATCTTCATCGCCACGCTCGTCAGTGCGGCATGCGCCCGCATCGCCTGGCGCGCTTCCGGAACGAGTCCGCTGATCGCGATGCGCGCAACCTGAGAGGGTGCGCGACGGCGCGATCGCGTGGGAGCGGGTGCTAGAATCGTTGAAGTAGATGCACGAACGCGCAGCCCTCATCGGCGTCACCACCAAAAACTCTCGACGCGTCGATCCCGATCAGGCTCTGGAAGAGCTTGAAGGCCTGGCGACCGCGGCGGGCGCCACGGTGGCACTGAAAGTCATCCAGGAACGGCCCAAGCC